>JBKQUU010000272.1:0-4325 GCA_052325485.1 Acidimicrobiales bacterium
GCACTATAAACAATGGCTATGGACCGCACCCAATCTCCAGGAACATCCCGATGAAGGCTGTGCCGTCAACGGTGATTAATTCTGGCAACATGCAGGAACTGATCGCCGATCACGCCATCAGTAAGAGCCAGTTGTGCCAGGGCATCCCCCACGGGACCGGCCCATGCTAATTGGAGTAGCAGGCCGCCGCTTTTCGAAGCGGCGGCCTGCCTCGCCACTGGACGGGCGGAAGGAGGGGGAGGCTCTACGCCTGGTCGAGGTGACCAAACGGTACGGGAGCGTGGAGGCATTGGACAGGGTGACCATCTCGGTTGACCATGGTGAAGTGGTCGCCCTGGTTGGCGACAACGGTGCCGGCAAAAGCACGCTTGTGAACATTGTCGCGGGAGTTGTCCGGGCGGACGGCGGCGAGTTCTACGTCGAAGGGGGGCGGGTCGACATCGGCTCCCCGGCTGATGCACGTTCTCTCGGCATCCGAACTGTGCACCAGGAGCAGAAGCTCGCAGAAAACTTAGATGTGGTGGAGAACCTTTTCTTAGGTGAGGAGCTTGTTCGAGGTGCCGGGCCGTTGCGTCGTGTCGACTTTAAGTCGATGCGAGGGCCCACCCAGAGGGCCTTGTCCGAACTTGGCATCACCACGATTGACGACGTCGGCGCCCGGGTGGCGCAATTATCAGGGGGGCAGCGCCAAGCGATAGCAGTCGCTCGGGCAACCCTCGATGAATACCGGATCGTGTTGTTGGACGAGCCCACCGCCGGCCTGGGTGTGGCCGCCTGCGCCCAGGTAATGGACATGGTCATGCGACTCCGGGCACGAGGTTGCGCGGTGATAACGGTGTCCCAGAACATTGACGAGATCTTTCAAGTGGCCGACCGGATCGCGGTGCTCCACCTCGGCAGGCTGGTAGCCGTGTTCCGTCGGTCCGAAACCACTCCCGAGGCAGTGGTTGGTGCGGTCATGGGGATAACACAATGATCGGTGCGGCTTCTAACGGCGAGGTCCACCATGACGGGCCGGAGGCGCACAGGGCTCCGGACTGTCCTGGGACCGAGCCCAGGGGGAACGGTCCAGGGAAGGGAGAGGACCATTTGAGCGGGGCCGAGGCACTGCGCGTGGTCGGTGTAAAGAAGGCCTTCGGCTCGGTGCGCGCTCTCGTTGGCGTCGATATGTCGGTCAACCACGGAGAGGTCGTCGCGCTAGTCGGCGACAATGGGGCAGGCAAGAGCACCCTTGTCAAGATCATTTCTGGTGTGATCCCCAGAGATGAGGGCGAATTGTATATGCACGGCGTACGTGCCTCTGTCCACTCCCCGAACGACGCGGCCAGGTTGGGTATTCGCACCATCCACCAGGACCTGGGGCTTGCTGACAACCTGGACACCGTCGAGAACCTCTTCCTGGGGCGCCAGCTCTACCGCGGGGCTGGGCCGTTCCGCCGAGTGGATTTCGGTGCCATGAGGCAGCGGACCAGGAGCGTGCTCTCCGAACTAGGCATCGGGACGATCTCGGACATTGACCTCCCGGTTTCGCAGCTCTCAGGCGGTCAGCGACAGACAGTGGCGGTTGCCCGCGCCACATTAGACAATTGCAATGTCTTGCTTCTGGACGAGCCTACCGCCTCACTCGGTCTCAGGGAAGCTCGACACGTCATGGAACTGGTGCTGCGACTTAAGCACCAAGGAGGCGGGATCGTGATCATAAGTCACAACATACGTCAGGTTTTCGAGCTCGCCGATCGGATCATAGTGTTGCGTCTGGGCACGGTCGGAGCCGTTTTTCGCCAGTCTGAAACCACGCCTGAGAAGGTGGTTAAGGCAATCATGGGGAGGTATGAATGAACCCAGTGCCAAATCGGCAACACGGATCCGTTGAGGCCCTACAGGTCGGCTCTGAGACTGAGGCGCCGAGTGGACCAGCCCGTAGCGCCCAGATGCCGGATGAGCAGCACCAGCTGGTTGCCGAACGAGAGAGCCCGGTGGCGGGATGGATTTCCGCGCTTATGGCGCGAGGTACGGCTATGCCGGCGGTCCTGAGCCTCATCGTCATTGCAGTGTTCTTCCAAACGCAGTCACACTATTTTCTCTCGTCAGGCAACCTGAGCAATCTCCTGGTGGAAACGACGATACTGGTACCGATCGCCCTTGCTGAGGTGGGAGTTCTGTTACTTGCCGAAATCGACCTCTCCCTTGGGTCGGTGACAGGGGCGACCGCAGCGATCCTTGGCGTCCTGGTGGCAAATGCCAACTTATCGTGGTGGCTGGCGATCATCATCACGCTTGCTTGTGGCGCGGGGATGGGTGCATTCCAGGGTCTCTGGATCGCATTCGTGCGCATCCCGTCATTCGTGGTCACCCTGGGAGGATGGCTGAGCTTTCTCGGGCTGCAGCTGTTAATACTGGGCCCTCAAGGCACAACGAGCGTCTTCGAGCCGCATATAGCTGCCCTCACCGGCTCGAACATACCCGTCAACGCAGGCTGGATCGTGGGTGGAGTTGTGGCTGTCGCCATTATGGCGGCTGCCGTGTTGCGGTGGCGGGGCTCCCATGGCTCACGAGGAATGGGGTCCCTAGGACTTGCCGCCCTAACGGCGGCGCTGATCGTTGGCTTGGTGGCAATTCTCAACGACTACCACGGCGTACCGACGCCCCTTGTGGTAGTAGTCGGCTTGCTGATACTAGGTTGGTGGATCACCCAGCACACCCGTTCAGGTAGGAATGTGTTCGCAATTGGGGGTAACCCCGAGCCGGCTCGCCGCGCCGGGATCCCAGTGAGACGGATCCGTTTCACCGCGTTCGTGATAGCAGGCACGCTTGGGGCGGTGGGTGGTCTCATGGCCGTGTCCTACAACGCCTCGGCCGGGACATTGACCGGAGGCGGAACGCTGCTCCTCGAGGCAATTGGCGCTGCGGTCATCGGCGGCACCAGCCTCTTCGGTGGCCAGGGAACTGTGTGGGCGGCGCTGTTTGGATCGCTCATCATGGCCGGCATAAGCAACGGCTTGGACCTTACTAACAGGTCCCAGCCGATCAAGTACATCGTGCAAGGGATCGTCGTCCTGTTGGCTGTGTCCTTGGATACGCTCTTGCGTCGACGCTCTGGCCGAGGCCGACACGTGGGCGGGCTCAATGTCAGTAGGGCTGAATAGGATCATGCCCGGGCATTTCGTTGCCGGGGGAACCGCGAGAGTTGACGGGCTGTCAGCTCGGCAACCGCGACGCTGGTGCGATCGTGCTGGCACGAATATGAGCAGGAGGTCGGCCAATGGCTGATACGAGGGTGAGCTGCGTAGACTCTCGACAGCGAGATTACGGCACCGGGGGACGGACCATCACCTACGTTCACCGGTGTGGCGAACTGGTATCTTCCTGCGAGTGATGCCGCTCTTGAAGTCTTGCCAATTGTGGACCATGCTATGAGCACGCGCCGACGGACGCCGGGAAGAGTCACGATTGTTGACGTGGCGCATGAGGCGGGCGTCTCAGTCACCACGGTGTCGCGTGTGCTGCGCGACCATGCGGAGGTCCATTCCGAGACACGAGCAACCGTGCGCGCCGCGGTGGAGAAATTGGGTTACAGACCGTCCCTGATCGCCCGGGCGCTGGTCTCAGGGCAGACTCATCTATTAGCGCTGCTAGTCAGCGACGTCACCAACCCGTTTTACCCGCAGCTGGCCAAGAGTATTGAGCACGAAGCGGCCAAGGCCGGCTACATGGTGGTGATCTGCAATACGGGGGACCGCGTTCAGGAGACTCGGCGGTCTCTAATGTGGCTTCTGCACCAGGGGGTGGACGGAGTGATCCACGCGTCCTCGGGGCGCGACGAGCCCGTCGTGCTAAGCCTGCTCGGTGACCCCCGCCGAGTTGTGTTCACCAACCGGCCTCCAAAGAGCCAGTCGGTAAGCTACATCGTATCCGACAACGCGGGTGGGGCGACCGCCCTGACTCGACATCTTCTGGCGAAAGGCCATCGCAAGATCGGCTTTATCGGCGGGCCAGCCTACGCGCGCAATGCAACCGAACGGCTCTACGCCTTTACGCAGGCGATCCGCGAGGTCCCGGAAGCGCAGGCCTTTGTCGCGGGAGGGAAGTTCTCGACGACATGCGGGGAGCAGGCAGTGACAGAGTGGCTGCAGTCGGGTTGCGACCTCAGCGCGATCATCGCCATAAACGACTCTGTGGCCCTGGGAGCCATGGGCGCACTTATGAGCCTCGGCTACGACATACCGGGTGACATCGCACTAGCAGGTTTCGACGGTACCGACTTCGCGGCGTCGCCCGTCATGCGCCTGACAACGGTTGACCAGCATGTCGATGAGATGGGGCGT
>JBKQUU010000273.1:0-3476 GCA_052325485.1 Acidimicrobiales bacterium
CCAAACCTCCGATATGGCATCGGTGTCCCTTTCTCTAGTTGTCACGGATGGCCTGGCCGGGCCGGAGCCGCGTGGCGCGCCGTGAGGGCGCCACCACGACCAGCACCGAGAGCACGAGCGTGCCCACCAGGGCGGTCCCCAGGTCGGTAAGCGCGTACGGCACCGGCAGACGCTCGCTTGTCAGTTGTAGGACTAGCCAGCCCAAGGCGTGGGCTACGAGCCAGCCGAGAGGTACGGCAAGCACGAAACCCAGGACAGCCAGGGCGACAGTCTCAGTACGAAGCATGCGCCGGAGGTCACGCGCCCTGGCGCCAACCGTGCGGAGCACGCCGATCTCCCGGGTGCGCTCGATGATGCCCATGGTGATGGCGTTGACGAGCCCCAGCATGCTGATCGCCACGACTACGAGCCCGATGCCTTGCACGATCACGAGCATCGAGCTGGCGGCTGCGAGCCCGACCGCGCGGTCGGAGTAGATGACCTGCGAGCTGCTCGGGTAGCCGGCCTGCCCAAGACGGTCCTCGAGGCGGGCCGCCAGGGCGTCGATGGTGGGGTGCCCTTTGCTGGCGGCGCGCACTAGAAGGGTGTTCGCCACGCCGGGGTGGCCCGTAGCCGCCTGCAGGGCGCCGAGCGTCGTGTAGATGTTGAAGCCGTTGTTGGCGTCGCTGGCGCCGACACCGATGACGGTGAACGAACACTCGCCCGCCGCAGCGCGGACAGTCACTCGCGACTCGGGGTGCAGGTGCTCGAGGCGTGCGAAGGCAGAGCCGGCGACCATGACCGGAGCGGCGGCCACCTCTTCGGCCGGGGTCAGCCAGTGGCCGGCAGTTAGGGTCTCGTGGATGAACGAACTGGCATGCACCCCCAGGGCGTAGAGGGTCTGGCCCTTGTAAGACATCTGCGACTCGTCCACCGCCTCGACGGCGGCCACGCCTGGCTGGGAGCGTACAGCGCTCACGATGCCGGCCCCGTACCAGTGCCCGCCCGTCTCAGCCAGCAAGGTTATGTCGTAGTCGAGGACGGCCCAGGACCGCTTGGTCGTCTGCGACACTGCATGCCCCAAGGACACGAGGCCTAGGAGCGTGGCGACTGCCAGCGCCACCTGCACGACTGTCGTGAGGCTGCGGTCCTTTTGGCGGGCAACGTTCCGCAATCCCATGCGCACGGGTGCAGGCAGGGCGACGGAGCTGACGACCGCCCGGTCCAACCTGGCCGCGCCAAAGTGGGCTACGAGGCCCTCCCTGTTGATCGCGTCGTTCGCCGGGGCCCGGAGCGCACCGTGCAGGGTCGCCCAGGCCGCCAGCACAGAGCCGCCTACGCCGGCGAGGGCGCTGACGACTGCGACCGGCCAGTCCAGCGCGAACCCAGGGCTGGCGCCGAATATCATGCGGGCGAAAACTCCCACAAGCAGATAAGCGAGGCCGGCCCCGAGCGGCACGCCGAGCACGGACCCGCCCAAGCCCAGGAGTGCCGCCGTGCGCAGGTAGGAACGGCGGAGGTGACGCCGGCGCGCTCCCAGGGCTCGCATCACCCCGATCTCGCCAGCTTGCTCGGCCACCATGGTGCGGACCGTGTTAGCGAGAAGCAGAGCGGCTGAGATGACGGCCAAGCCCACCAAGATGTCGAGGACCTTGCTCCGTTGGTCAAAAATGGCCTTCGCCGGCCAGTCGCCCGGGGCGCGGACGCTTGGGAGATCGGAAAAGGTGCTCGGGTGAGGTTGGCGTTCGAGGAACCTGCGCACCGCGTCCGCCGCGGCGACCGCAGCAGGATGGCTCGCGTCCCGGAGCCGGAGCTCGAGGTGGTTCACGCCTTTCTGGCCGCTCAGCTCTTGGACAGTGGCCTCCGTGGCGTACAAGACGAGCCGGTTGTTGAGGGTGTCCATCGAAAAGGCCATGGCGTGAGCAGAACCGGCCACCGTCAGCGGAACGAGCGACCCGGCTGCTGTTTGCAACCGTAGGACGTCACCGGCCTTGCCGTGGTAGATGCCGTCCGTCGAGTCCTGGACGTCCACGAGCAGCTGTCCAGGGCTGACCCGGCCCGAAGTACCGACCCGGTCAACCGGTTGCGCGCCCCAACCTGCGGTGCTCCAGTCGGGCACCGCCCAAACCTCGGCGTTCATCCGGTGCGCGCCCGCGAACGCCCTCGTGGCGAACGAGCTCCGTGCCGACACCGCAGAGACATTGGGAAGCCTTCCCAGTTCGCTCATTTGGGCCGGGGAGAGAACGACGTTGTCGACCGGGACCGAAAGGTCATAAAGGCGCGCCTGGGCGACCTCCGAGCCCATGGCGCCGTCCATGAGCGAGGGCATCGCCAGGATGCCGAAGCTGGCGACAGCCAGCGCGATCGTAAGCGCGGTCAATAGGGCTCGGGTTGGGCGTTGCCGGAGGTCAGCCCAAGACTTCTTGGTCAGGGTCCGTAGCGGCATCATCGGGCTTCGTCCTTTACGACGCGGCCGTCTCTGACTGTGACCACCCGGCCGGACCGTTCTGCAAGGCAAGCGTCGTGGGTCACGTAAAGCACCGTGGTGCCCTCGGCGTTGAGCCTCGCCAGGAGGTCGAACATACGGCCACCGGTCTCGCTGTCGAGGTTGCCCGTCGGCTCGTCACCGACTATCAATTTCGGCTCGCAAGCCATTGCCCGAGCGATCGCTACGCGCTGCTGCTCGCCTCCTGATAGCTCCAGTGGGAGGTGATGGGCTTTGTCCCCTAAACCAACGGCGTCCAGGTGCCGCTGGGCCCGCCTGAGGCGCTCGCGCACTTTCCACAGCCGGGTAAAGTCCATGGGCAATGCCGCGTTCTCCAGCGCCGTGAGCGTGGGTAGGAGCTGGAAGAACTGGAAGACTATGCCCACGGTCTGGCCCCGCCACCGGGCCAAGGCCTCCTCGTCCATAGCCCCGAGGTCGGCACCGTCCACGACCACGTTGCCGGCGCTCGGGCGGTCGATACCGGTGATCATGTTGAGGACCGTCGTCTTCCCGCTGCCGGACGGCCCGACCACTGCGACCATCTCACCGGGCCAGATCGCGAGGTCGACGCCCCGCAGCGCCGCGAACCCGACTTTGCCGTTGCGGTAGACCTTCTCGACGGCGCGCAGTTCGATCAGCGGTGAAGTTTCCTTCAAATTCGGTCGGCCTTCCCGCGTGAGGACGGTGGTCATCGCGCACCTCCAAAGGACTGTTGCGCGGACGGCCCGGTGTTAGAGGACCTTGGTACCGCCGCTCGGTTCACCCGCCGGAGCACCCCGGGCACGTCGGAAAAAGCACGCCCGGAAGCGCACAATGTTAACCACGGCCGCCAGTTGCGGGTGTACCTGACAAGACCTAAGACCGGCCGCGCCGACGGCTCGCCGGCGCCGCTGCTGGCGCTGAGCGGCGAGCTCTCGTAGCGCAGCTGTTCAGCGCAATAAACTAGGTACGGGATCAAAATTCCTTCTCCTTACTTTGCGTGCAGCGGGCGGAGCGACGCAGACGATCCCTA
>JBKQUU010000274.1:0-63747 GCA_052325485.1 Acidimicrobiales bacterium
GAGGTTAGTTGAGGTTGGAGACGGGCAGGAGCAGCGAGGCCGAGTTCGCCAGGTGGGTGCACGCATAAGCGTGCGGCTTGGCCCGCAGCCGGAGCCGTGCCACCGTCGTGAGAACAACCGGGGTGAGCAGCACGACCGTTGCGTCGAGGCTGAGCACGGCCGTAACCGCGCTCGCCACGGCGAAAACGAGCGCCAGCAGCCGGACGGGGCGGCCCCGAGAACCGCTCGCCATCCACGACCCAGTGGCCTCGAACAGGCCGTAGCGGTCGGCCATCTTGGCTAGGAGGAGCACAGCGGCGAGAAGGCCGCTCGTCGGGCCGAGGCTCCTGGCCTCTGCGTCTGCATAGCTCAGCGGCAGCGCTCCCAGCACCACGAGCAAGGCCGCGGCCGGGAGAGAGAAAACGGCCTCCGGCCATCCCCTCGGCCTTGCGACAGCGCACGAGAGCGTGCCGCCCCGGAGCATGACCGCGAGAGTCTCAGCAACGGGGCTCGGCACGGCGTTGAGATAGTAAGTCCAGGGCGCTTCGTACGGGCACAAGCCGCTCCGATAGGCGCCGGCGCGACTGCGCGGGGTTGTTCAACGGCCCCGGAGGCGAAGGCGCCCAGCTCGGACCGGTAGGGCACACGGCGGGCGATGAACCCAGTAGTGGGACGCTCGCTCCTTCGCAAAAGACACCGAGTATTCCTTCTGGCGCTCCACCGCCAGAGGTCGAGGCCGGGCCGCCGGCGCGCCAGTACGAGACGGTTCCGGGCGCCAACGGGCTACCACTGAACGTGGTTGCTCCTTGGTCGGCACCGGGCTCCCGGTAACCGCACCGCACGCCGACTAAGCATTTGTCAAGAAGACGACTGGTACCTTGAGAGAAAAGCGCATAATAACCCTGACTTCAAGGGTTCATCGCAACACCCGCTCCATTCGAGTTGGATCGAGTCGGAGGTGGTGTTATGGACCGGTTGTCAGACCAGGAACGCGACCGGATCGCTGAGTCCACCCGCGCAGGGCGTGTCGCTGAGGGCGATCCGGGAGGAGATCGCCGGCGCTTGCCGACAAGTTTTCACCGCTTTACCGGTCATGTTGGTAGCAGAGCGTCCTCCCCGCTGCGCCGCGGTCTCTGACCGCACCCGCCGGGCTTTAGCCTTCGCGCGCCGAAGGGTTACGCCAGCCTTCAGCTGGCTCCCCGACGCACATGCAGGCTCCGCCCACGGTCACGTGGGCGAGATGGCCGATGTCTGAGGGCGCGCGAGGGGCGGGAGGTGCGGCGGGTAGATCTCGGTGCCGGCGGATGGCCCAATGAGCAGGATGCAGGCGGAGGAGGCCAATGCGCTCGTCATGACCCAAAGGCCATAGCGGCTCCCCAGCAGGGCCCCCAGGACGCGGCGAGGAGAGCGCCGAGGGGGGTGGCGCTGTAGGTGACCGTGCTCATGGTGGCTGTCAGGCCGCCGAGGAGCGGCGCGGGACAGTAGAACTGGCGGAAGCTGCGGGCGATGATGCTCGAAGCGACAAGACCAGCGGACACGGTGGCCCGGCCGACTGCGAAGAGGGCCAGCCGGGGACCAGGACCGGTCAGCGTGACGAGGAGCCCGAACGGCACCGTGCCCAGAGTGCAGATCAGCATGCCGCGGGCAGTGCCGAACCGGAGCGCGATCCTCAGGGCGACAAGCGCACCACCAACACCACCCGAGGCCGATAACGGCGAGCAGGAGGCCGAGACCACGAAGGTGGCGGCGTCGGCGACCAGCCCGGCGACCGCACCAAGCAGTTGGGCGATGAGGCCGGCGGCTCCTGGCCCGGCCACCGGGGCCGCTGACCGGCTCCCTTGGAGCTTCGTGTTGGCCTCGACGAAGTCGTCCCTGGGGACCAATAACGGCAGGTAGACGCCGTACGCGGTGGAGAAGAGCACTGACGTCCCGGCCAAAATAGCGGCGGCGAGGAGATGCGCCAAGGTGAACATCCCGCACCAGGCGGCGACCGGGACGCTGCCCAGCACGACCGCCGAGACCGCATCGCAGGCGAGCATTGTCCCTCGTCGCCAGCGGCGGTCCACCCGAAGCGGGTGAGCACTCACTCGACGTCGACCCGGGACTCGCATTAGGGCGGCAGGTCCTCGGCAGCACCGGATAATCTGGGCCACGACACTTGGGACAGGGCCCTTGGCTGGGGCGAGACGCGGCATTGACTGGCGTGTGTGCCACGTGTACGATCCGCGCGGGACGGTCCGCTCGAACGCCTCTCGGCGCGTGTGCGGCGAGCGAGGAGAACTCGGTGGCTAGACGTGTGGGGAGCGCTCGACCGTGTGTTCGCGGCGGTCGGCGAGGCGGCGTGACCTCGTTAACGGCGGGGCGTTTTGCTATCTTCAGTTTGCTCATAGTGGTGCTGTTAGGGGTACCAGAGGGCGGCGTAGTGATTGGTGCGACGCGCTCCGGCGCGACGACCGCTCCGCGCTCAGTGCCCGTGCTGCCGACCTGTAAGAAGATCGGGTACAACGGTCCAGCACCGTGCGTTCCGATCTCGTTCGGCAGCTTCGGGAACTACTACCCGCCCGGGAAGACGAACCCGAACGACGCACTGCCGCTCGACCCGTTTTCCGGGACAGTGACGGCGAACCCGTCGGTGCTAACGATGACCCGCTGTCCGGGTTATCCGAGAAGCTGGGGCCTTTGGTGCACGCAGGCGTTCACGATAACGGTTTCGCCTCATGCTGCGGGCAAGCTGATCAGCGTTTCCGGTGGCGCCGACGACTGGTCCGGGTGCACGGTGTCCTGCCCGCAGTACACATTGCTCGCGAGCCAGCGGGCAACGCGCTCTGGCGGGCCGGGCACCGCGGTGCCGTTCTGTCCGCCGACCCCGAGCAGTCCTCTTTGCACATCGCTGACAAGCCAGCCCATGCGGATCTTCAACTCTCTCTGCGGGGCGGCGACTGCTTCAGGCCTTTGCACGGCACCCCTGATCGACCCGGAAATAATCGTGGGCGGGGTGGGCCTGGAGCGGAACATCCCGCCGTACGGCGAGACCAGGGGCGCCGGTACGTTCTACGCGCAGGTGACGATCACATCCGGCGCGAGCCCCGGGGGGAGCCAACCGGTTCAAAGGTCCAGGAGGGCGCTCCTCGTCGAGGTGACGCCCACTCCCGGCACGCTGCGGCTCGCCCTCAAGGGAGACGCTCTCGTCCCGCGATCGATCGCGGTAAAAGTCTCGGTCACGAACACAGGCAAGACCCCTGTCCACAGCGCACGCCTGCAGGGCAAGCTGATCGTCGGTTACCTCGGCCGCACACCGGCGGTACCCGAGATCCCGATCCGACCGGCGGGCCCGCCGGTCCCCGCCGCTCTGGGGACGATCCCACCGGGCAAGACCGTGAGCGGCACCTACAAGCTCCTTGCCAAGGGGGACGGCGACTACTCCCTGCAGGCGCTCGTGGTCGGCTCCGCCCCGGGCGGGGGGCGCATCGCCGGGACCGGGACCGGCGAGCTCCACGTCAGCTCGCCCGTCCTGCTCCTGTCTACTGGTTACTCGGGCGGCGCGAGCCTGCCCGGGATGCATGGCCTGATCATTGCCGGGACGCCGTTCACGATCCCCTTGTCGCTCGAGAACCTCTCCTACGTGCACAAGATCGTTGTACGACCGTTCAGTGCCGCGCTGGCCGGAAATGCGTTCGGCGGACAGGTCGTGCTCGGCGACGGCAACGTGTCCGCGCTCGACCCGGCAGCGATCCCGGTGCCACCTGAGTTCCTAACTCTGGACCCGCGCCAGACGCTGAAAGCAGAGGTCGTCGTCTACACCACCCAGAGCCAGGGCATCCTGCAAAACGCGGGTAAGCAGGGCGTCGGTGGCACGCGCGCCAACGTCAGCATCCCGACCCCGGCGGCGACCTATGTGGCGGACGACGGCTCGGCCGGTGCGGCCGTCGCCGGGAACGATGTCGGCGTGAACGGCGACACCACGTACGTGGTCGGCATCGACGACAGCGACCTGTACACGCCGCAGGTTTATAAGGACTGGTTGACGGGGAACTACACTGGGGACACGCTGACGGGGGCCGCCTTTTTCTCGGCCGGGCTCGTCAACGGCGCCGCCAATTTTTTCTCTGGGATGGTGCACGGCATACCGGACCTCCCCCTGCTGGTCGGTAAAGGGCTCGTTGCCATCCCGCCCGCCCTTTATGACCTCACCGAGTTCGAGGTCGACCTCTGGAAGACAGCCCAGACCGACCCCGTCGCCAAGTTGGCCCTTAGTAACGCCATGACGGCAACGGCGTACGCGATGTACAAGAACGCGGAGGGCTTCGCTGGCTCGAGCTTCGGCAAGGAGATCGTGGCGGCGGAGGACGCCTATTTCACGAACCTCAGCAACCTATGGGGGCGCGACTGGGGCGCCGCCGTCGAGCAGGTGGGCGAGACGACTGGCGAGCTCGTCGCTCCCGTCGCCGGCCCCAAGCTTGCGACATGGTTCGTGCGCAGCATGGGCCCGGCAGTGCTGGCCCGGTCAGGGCCGGTCCTAAGGGCGTTCGCCGCGCAACAGAACGCGCTCGTTACCGCGTTCGGGCAAGAGCTCGCCACACGCTACCCGCGGTTCGCGAGCGCGTTGGACGCCATCTCCGCCCTCCACGACGCGCCACCGGGCACCGCGTTCACCGACACCCAGATCCGACAGCTCTACGGTCTCACCCAGAACCAAGTGAGCTTCCTCCGCTCCTTCGCCAAGAGCCAGGATCTGCTCATCGTAGTTCGGAGCCGCGCCGTGGAATCCATCGCCTGGCTGAACGGGCAGGTCGTCAATGGCGTCAAATGGGCCGCGGCGGTGCTCAAGCCAGAGGCGATCAAGCTCAAGAACGTCAGCTTCGAGGACTGGCAGTACCTCGGCTACAAGCAGTCCGATATCGGCCGCGTCGTCATTTCCCAGCACGAGCTGCCGGCCGTCGCGCAGGTCGAGGCGAAGATGGCGGCGAACGGCCTGACGCGCGGGAGCACGGACTGGAACGACATCTTGGACCGCCTCGCCACCCGTCAAGGCGAGTTCACGGCGCCGGCCAGCAAGGGCAAGGTGCTCGGCATGATCCAGGACGCCGAGAAGGGCGAGATCACGATGAACTTCAACCTCGCCGGCAACAGCGTCGACCCCTCGGCGATCACCGCGACCGAGACGACCTACCCCTTCCGGCTCGCGAACGAGCTCAACCAGGCGATCCCCAAGGGCCAGCTCGCCTCCTACAAGGGCAGCATGATCCCGGAGTTCTTCGTCAACGGTGAATGGCGGTGCGTCACCGGCGACGTCGATTTCCTCCAGGTGACCTCAGGGAACGGTGCCCCCCTCGGCGACGTCCGGCGGGCCGCGGTCTACAGCGCTCTGTCGAAAAGCCCAGTCGGCTTCATGCACGGCGAGAGTGCGACCTGGACACTCGGCTCCGCCTTTTCGTTCCCCGAAAAGGTCAACGAGTTCGTCCGTGCCGGCACGGCTCTGCAGTTCGCGCCCGACGAAGGTGCCCGCGCCGTCAAGTTCGCCGCCGCCCAGTTCCTCGACAAGGGGAACTACGTCATCGAATGGGAAGGCGGAGCGCTTAACCCCACTGGCGCGGTCACTCCAAGGTGAGCTGCCTGCACAACCGGCGGCGCCAGGCCACCGGCCAGTCCAAATACCGATTGACGGGTTTGGCATTGAAACGTGGTGCTCCTCAGGCACTTTTCAACCTTGACGGTTTAGGTGTTCCCCAGGAAGCGTGCGTCTCCGAGAAATCTGTGGGCCTGGATCCCGATCACTGCCCCCGGCTTGCCCGGTCGCCATGCGGTCAACTCCCGCATGGGTGGCGGCCGGGGCAATTTCGGCGGTCGATCTGAGCTACTTACAGGCCGCCAGCACGCCGGCTTCGTTCAGACGTCTATCGATCGGCTGCTCATTCGAGCGGCACCGCACGAACAGTGCGGGGAGTGAGGGTGTGCGAGCGCACACAGGGCCCCGCACATGGGTCGGGACTGACGCCTCGGCGCCGTTCGAGAGCGTCTGGCACGCCACCTACCGGCTCCCGGGCCAGGCCGGTGGCCTTGGTGTGCGGGGTTCGGCAGGCCGGAGATAGAGGAGCCCCGCGCCAGCGAGCGCGATGGCCGTGAACGTGGGGATGGCGAGGGGCCCCAGGCGTCGGCCGAACCAGTGAACGCACTAGTTCAGGTAGGCCCACTAGCGTGCCGGCTGTGCTCTCCCCCCGATCGATCTCCTATATGCCCGCGCTCGCGCGCCCGGCCCTAGTGTCGTTGGCAACCAGAGGCCGCAGCGCAGCCCGGACAGCTTTCGGGGTTGTCGTCTCCGCTGCCCTAGTGGTCGCCATGTTGGCCACCGCAGCCCAGGCAACAGCGTCGGCTGCGAGCGCGCCGACGGGGGGCTTCGGGGGCCTGGTCAACCCCCTGCAGTCCCGGTGCGAGGGGATGTCGGTTGCCAGCCACATCGTCTTCCTCGGCCACGACGTCGTCGGCCGCACCACCCCGGGTGTCTGCGGCTCTGCGCCCGACAACACCTGGGAATGGGCCTCGGTGCCGGGCCCTGCGGTGAGCGGCTGCGGCAAGGACGCCACCTCTTGCGTGTTCAAAGCTACGGCGTCCACGGACAACACATGGGCCGCGCTGTGCATCAACGGCAGCTTCACGCAACAGGGACCGTGGGAGTCCTGTGACTACTACGGCGTGCCCGCCAAGGGCGTCGGGGTCATCGAAGGGCACGTCAAGGACGAGGATGGAAGCCCGGTCGCAGGGGTCACCGTGGACGCTAACGGGAAAGGCGGTGCCAGTACGACGACCGGAGCTGACGGGTACTATGCGATGCAAGTTCAGCCAGGGAGCTACCAGATCGTTCCCTCCGGCGGTCCGCACGGGAAGTCCGCGCCGGAGTACCGCCCTAAGGTGAACGTCACCTCGATCGCAGCCGGTTCTAGCGGAACGGCTGACTTTACCCTGCAGTCTGGGATCAAACTCGAGCTTCACTTCGACAAGTCGGTTGTTCCCGCGGACGGCCTTCAGGTCGTTGATGGGACCATCACGACGACGGAATTCGGCAACCCGGTCAGCGTCGGGGTCCAGCTGCAGGGCATGTTCGGCGAGTCTCCGCTAAAGGCCGTTACGGCCGGTCCGCTCGCGTCGGTGTGCAGCAGCGGGACAAGGGTGTGGCCGACCGGCACGCTGCAGGGCCCGGACGGCTCGTACGTTACGGTCACAACTGACGCCACGGGGCACTACAGCCTCGCGATCGCAGTCGGTACGACACCGGGTGTGTGGCGTCTCAACGCGTGGGCGAAAAACACCAACGGGACGCTCTCGACCGACACCGCACAGGCGTACGACACCCAATCGATCACGTTCAACGGGCTTCCCGGGCCTAAGACGACGCCGGCGGACTTCGCGCTAGAGTTCGACAAGGCGGCCACGACGAAGGCAGCGGGCCTTGAACAGATCTCCTCAATGCCGAGCGTGATGGTGGGCACGCTCGCGCAGACCAATGCGACCGAGTCGAAAGAAACGCAGCTGGGGGCTCTTGCGTTCGCGCTCGTCAACGCGCGAGACGGCCAGTCGGTCCTGGTGTTCCCAGCCGACCGGCCGCCCGAGATCAGCCCGACCGGCGACATTTCGAATCTGAAAGTGGATGCTGGCGATCTTGTGATCGATCCAGCGGAGTGGACCGGGGCCGGGCTCCCCGCGAGCGTCGGCTACTCTCTCCAAGCTGCCCTCGACAAAGGGGACCTCCAGCAGGTGCCCACCCTCTCAGAGTTCGAGACGGGGCAAAAGGTCAGCGGTTGGAAGACGGTACGCGGTAACCAGGTAACGCTCTCTTCGACGTCGTTCGAGTACCTCGGCTGGGGGTACCAGGCCGTCGCTGCCCCGGGCGCCTGCTTCTAGCAATCCGGTGGCGTGGTACGGGACGAAGTTCGACCCCGCCTGATAGTGCCGGAGCTCTGTTGCAGGTTCCCGGGACCACTTCGGCCCTCTACTTCACCAACACCGTTGATGGCTTGTGGCAGGATGCTGGCCCGGGGTGGAACACGGGTAACGGAGGCCAGACGTGGCACCTGAAGCCGGGCCGACTGAGACAAATTTGACCAAGAGGGCCACAACGACAGATCGCCCGGGTCGGCGCTCGCTCAGGCTCGGTTAGCTCACCTGAAATCCGATACAGAATAGCGGCTCGTTGTCGGTGAGCTTGCGATCGTTATGTGGGCATGGGCCGCAAGGCCGGCCCCGGTGGCCAAGAGCGGGGGCGGAGGGTTTGGGGGGGGACTTGACCGGGCTAGCCGGCCCGCAGGGGCGAGGCGCCAGTGCCATCTACTACTTACGCTCACAAAGAGGCGGTAGTCGCCAAACTCAGGCAACGGGGAGACCCGGAGATGAGGCGACGGTCAACGCTGCACGCAGGCCCACCGCCGCTCAGCAGTGGCTTGCTATACCAGGCCGTAAAGTGACCGAGCCACGGAAACGGCCCGGCGCTCAAAAGCAGCGCCCCTCAGTGGTGTAATACAAGACGTGGGCGTGCACGGCGCATTTACGTCGTAGCCAGCCGAGAGGTAGCCCTGGGTGTGGCCATGTTCGAAGAAGACGACAACCTGGACCGTGGTTTGGTCGGTGTCGGCATAGTAAACGGCACCGCCAGGGCCTAGGCCGGACAGTGCCGTTTTTGCCATCCCACCGTCTTCGGCACCGAGCGGGGCTGACGAGGCGGCCAGCGCGACCGAGACGCTGCCGGTCCCGTGGTCAAAGCTCTCCTGGCACCGCCCCGCTTTCCCGGTGAACGACTCGGTGGGGTTTTCGCCTGGTTGCCCATTGCTGATCACGTTCACAGCGTGAGCCTTCGACAAGAGCAAGCACGGGGGGACAGTGCTGACAGGAACCGGGATGTCGACGGTGAACGTGTCGGTCGCGCAGCCGCGATAACTGACCGTACCGGTGACCGCCGTTATAGAAATGAAGCGGCCCGTAAGGGTTAGGTACCAGTTGCCGGGGTTGTCCACGACGCCCGAGAAAGAGCCGTTTGGCTTGATCTTCATCGGCGGGAAGGAAAGCCCGTAAGAGGCGCAGTGACGACCGGCCTTGGCCGTAGGGGTGGCCACGAAATCGAGGTAGGTCGCCTGCGAGCAGGTCAGGACAGGAGGGAGCGGGCTGGTCGCAGAGCACTCAGGAGTGGCGGTGACGTCGAAGTCGCCGTGGGTGCTTGTGCCACTGAAGGCCGCCCCGGGTACGGCGGCATCGGCCACCGCGCTAGGGAACAGACCGGCCGCCAGGCAGACGACACCGACGAGAGAAAGAACAGTCACGGTACGCCTCACCGCCCCAAGCTTAGAGTCGTCCTGACCAGAAGCGACCGACCACCGGGTCACAGCGGCGGGAGCGCGAAAGAGCGGCCGATGGCCGAAACGGACCGGGACGTCGGGCGCCCACCCGTCACGGGGCATGAACCAGCGAGCGACCGAATATCCGTTAGGCGTGCGGGTTCCACACCCTCGCTGAGCTGGGTCTAAACGCCAGATCGACGGTGATGCGTGCTGCGACCAAGACGCTGGCACGCTCAGAAGAACGGCTGACATGACCACTGGAGCCTGTCCGCGGCGCGAACGCTTGCGTTCACCTGGTGGTCTCCGCTTCCCTGATACATGCGGAGAGGCGGCCCCCTTTGGTTGTTGTCAGGTTAGGCTAACGCGGTGCCTTCGGCCCGAGGTGCCTCCGTGGCGCTGGACGGTACTGAGGCGTGATGAACGCGAGCTTCACCGTGCCCGGGACGAGCCCGACGGCCGATGAGCGGCACGGCCCGGAACTGCCGTTGCCCGTCCCTGGCTGGTAGTGACCAGGAAGGAACTGTGGTGCCAAAAGGAGCACGCCGCACCGTCGTCGGTGTGGTGCTGGCTGTCTCCATGGCGGCCGGCCTGCCGGCCCCCATGGCCACCGCGGTCGGCCCGAGGCCGGCCCCCATGCTCCATGGGCCGGACCTGGCTAAGACAGCTGGTCTCGCCCGTTCGACGCCTGGAGCGCTGGCCGAGCCACACTTCACCAGCTCGCTGAGCATCTCAGTTGCAGCCGGGCAGGCCCGCCCTTTCACCGTGACCGCCGCAGGCAAGCCGACCCCGACGGTCTTCGTACCCTTGGGAGCCCTCCCTCCCGGGATGGCCTTCAGCGGCGGGCCGGGCGGTAGGGGCACCCTGGCCGGCACACCCACGAAGCTCGGCAAGACATCGTTTGAGATCGGGGCGGCCAGTGCCGCGGGCATAACACTCCGAAAAATGAGCGTGCTCACAAGGCCTTCCCCAGGCAAACCCATCACGAGCTATAGGGCCGTAAAGGGTGAAGCCTTTCGGCTCACGCTACCTAACCCCACCGTGACAGCGCCGTCGACAGGGAGCATCAGCTGTACCGGCCACTTCCCCGCGGGGGTGGCCTTCACAAGCAGTCGTGGTGGGCTAAGCGGGGCACTGTCCGGTGACCCACAGAGCACGGGCCGGTTCTCGATTATTTGCTCGGCCCGGGCCCACACGACCGGGACGGCCGAACGCTGGGCCCTGGTCCTGGTGGTGAGCACATCGCGCACCCCACCAACCTGCCCAAGCCTTTCCCGAGACGAGGTCGCCGGGACCCCCTTCGCCTTGACGGTGCAAGTGAGAGGGACGCCCACCCCCTCCGCGGCGCAATCAGGCGCGTGGCCGCCGGGGGTGAGCCTCGTCGATAACGGCAACGGTACCGGCTCCATCTCTGGGGTGGTCGCGGTGCCTGGCTCCTATCACTTGCGCCTAGCTGAATCAAACGCCGCTGGCCGGTGCTCCGACGTATTTGGTCTCATCGTGGCTCCGAAGAAACCCACCTTTGAGAGCCCCGCTTCGGCGATGGTACCCGTTCATACGCTTTTGGAGTTCCCTGTGATAGCCAGCGGTATACCTACGGCGAGGATCAGCATCGTCGGCCCTTGCAAAGGGCAGGCCTGCTCGCAGTGGCCCCATTTTCCTTCACCACTGCAGATCAAGACCAGCAAGGGTGTCCCGGTACTGGTGGGCTCCCCCCAAAAGCCAGGGACGATAAGGTTCGCTTTGAAGGCTGCGAACGACGCTGGTAGCGCCACCCAGGCCTTCACACTGGCCGTGGTGGCGCCGTCAACAACGACCACCTCCTCCACCACGACCTCCTCCACCACAACCTCGACTTCGTCCACTACGACGTCTTCCACCACGACCTCGTCCACGACCACGTCGACTTCGTCCACTACGACGTCTTCCACCCCTACCTCGTCCACGACCACCCCGACGTCGTCCAGGCCGGCGCAATGCGCGACGCCCGCCGGGATAATGGCGCTTTGCCGGAACGCGAGCGGGTTGCTGAGCGCGTTCTTGGTCGGCAAGAACGGCGTGCTGTACCGCTACGACCAGGCGGCCTCTGGGGCCTGGGGGCCGGCCCAGTCGATGATGCTTGCGAACGAGTGGCCGGACACGGTAGCGCCGGTCGTGGTGGCCAACCGAAGTGGGGAGCTGAGCGCGTTCCTGGTCGCTGTCGACGGCCTGCTGTGGCGCTCCGACCAGGCGGCTTCCGGGGCTTGGGGCACGGCCCAGCCGATGGGCGGGGACTGGCCAGATAAGGTACCGCCGGTGGTGGTGGCCAACCAGAGCGGGCAGCTGAGCGCGTTCTTGGTCGGCAAGAACGGCGTGCTGTACCGCTACGACCAGGCGGCCTCCGGGGCCTGGGGGCCGGCCCAGTCGATGGCTGGGGACTGGCCGGACACGGTACCGCCGGTGGTGGTGCCCAACCAAATGATCGCCTCAGGGGACACTGACGCTGGGCAACTGAGCGCGTTCTTGGTCGGCAACAACGGGCAGTTGTACCGCTACGACCAGGCCGCTTCCGGGGCCTGGGGCACGGCCCAGCCGATGGGCGGGGACTGGCCAGATAAGGTACCGCCGGTCGTGGTGGCGACGGGCCCCTTTGGGCAGCTGGGAGCGTACTTGGACGGCAAGAACGGGGTGCTGTACTACTACGCCCAGGCCGGTCCCGGGGCCTGGGGCACGGCCCAGCCGATGGCTGAGGAGACGTGTATCGGGCCCTGCTATCCGGATACGGTGGCGCCAGCCGTGGTGGCCAACCAAAGTGGGCTGCTGAGCGCGTTCCTGGTCGACCTGGAAGGGTTTCTGTGGCGCTGGGACGAGGCCGGTCCCGGGGCCTGGGGCACGGCCCAGCCGATGGGTGGGGACTGGCCAGATTTGGCACCGCCGGTCGTGGTGGCCAACCAGAGCGGGGAGTTCAGCGCGTTCTTGGTCGGCAACAACGGGCAGCTGTACCGCTACGACCAGGCCGCCTCCGGCGCCTGGGGGGCGGCCCTGTCGATGGAGGGGGACTGGCCAGACAGGGTACCGCCGGTCGTGGTGGCTAACCGAAGTGGGCAGCTGAGCGCGTTCTTGGTCGGCGACAACGGGCAGCTGTACCGCTACGACCAGGCCGCCTCCGGCGCCTGGGGGCCGGCTCAGTCGATGGGCGGGAACTGGCCGTGAACCCCCAACGTCTGCCACCCGGCAGCGCGGCCTACCGCTAAGCCTAGGAGGACATCATGGGAAGCCCAAGCGGCAACACCGCCGGTCCGGGCCGGTTGCAGGCGACTGACGCGTTGGACCGGCGCTACGACGACCCGTCCGCCGAACTGCTCTGCCAGATCATCTCCGGGTTGCACAAGGGCGAGAACTATTGCCTGATCGTCCAACGCCTCCCCGACGGTTCAAAGGACGGGACGTACATCCAGACAGCGGTCCTCGCCGATGGCCGCTTCACCGTGGAGTACCAGGACGGCGATCTACAACACCACTTCCACGCCGAGGTCGAAAACGCTCGAGCGGCCTACGAGGTAGTTGTTGCCTGGGCGTTCGAGCGCCCTGGATGGCGGGAAATGCTGGCCTGGGAGCGAGAGGAGCTCTTCTAACCGGGACGGCGGCCGCGCCGCAGTGGCGCCGGCCTCCCCGGCCCGTAGTCCTCGGGGAAGACACCCCTCCTCGTCCCGATCATCCTGCTCTGGCGCGCGCAGTCGGGTCGGTTCTCTACCTGACGGGCGCGCCAGTACGACGGGTATTGCCCCTGCGTTCGGCGGGGCGGCCGATGCATAATGTACGGCAAGAGCGGCTGGATGTTCTGTGCTTGCATCTGCGCGTGTCAGGGCCACGCGCTATGAGATCAGAACGTGATCTGATATCCTGGGCGTGATGAGCTCGCAACCCGCCGATAGCGTGACCTTTTCCGACCTTTCCCGCAACCCGCGGGCGGTCGCCGAGCGCGCCAGACGTGTCGGTAGGCTCCGGGTCACTCACCGTGACTCCGCCGACTTCTACCTGACGTCTGCTGACCAGGAGGAGGAGCGCGACGAGAACCTGATGACGGCCGCCCGGCTGTTCGGCGCGCTGTCGCGCAACCAGGCCGGTGTGCGAGCGGTGGCCGCCGCTGTGGCCGAGGTCTTCCCCTGGGCTCGGCACCTGTCGGCAGCCGAGAGTTCGGAGTTTGCGTCGGAGCTGGTCGCCGCGCTCTCTGACGCCGCTGAGCTTGCCGTCGAGCGCAAAGCGCACGAGGTGATCGCAGGATGGCGCGCCACGGCCCGGATCAAGGCGGACAAAGGGCTCTACGCGGCGGCCCTCGCACCCACAGAGGGCGACTTCGGCCGGGTCGAGGCGCTCGGTTGAGCCCCGGGCGCGGCGACCGGGTCACGGTCCCGCCGCCGCCCGATAAGTGGGACGTGCGGTTCGGGTCCAAGTCGGCCGCCACAGGCTGGGAAGAGCTGTGCCGGTACGCGAACGCCAACACCCGGCACTGTCTTGAAGTCCTGCAGTCCGAGCCGCGCTGGGGAGCGAGCCCTGAGCGCCAGCACCGGCTGCGGGGTGACCTGGCCATTCACCGGCATAACGGCAAGGACCTGGAGCAGTGGGAGTACGAGGTGACCAGCGGAGGCCGCGTCCGCTATGTCATCGATGACCAGGCCCGGACCGTTTGGCTCATCTATGCCTCGCCTCAACACCCGAAGGACACCGACCACTGAGCCCAACCTTGGGCTCACTACGGTGAGTGGTAACCTGCGGCCTCACTCAGGAGCGAATAACCGGCCAAAAAGCCGCTCGCTCGTGTTATTCGGCCGGCTCGCGGGAGCGCGCCGCAGCGTTATCGAGAGGTGCGCCGACGCGCAAATTCGCGTGATGACGCGTGTCCTACGCGTGTCACGAGGGCCTCTGAGCGCCACAAAAGTGCAGGTCAGAGGCCCTTTGGGGGAGAGTTCGAGTCTCTCCCCCGGAGCGCTTGGCGTGGCCTGGCCAGAGGGCCGATCTGTCCTCTGGCCGGGGCCAGCTTTGGTGGCGCCGCCGGAGGCGTTCTCAGGCCCGGCGCGACAACCGCTCCAGGACTCGCCCGAAGAGGCCGTCGCTGACGAGCTCAGGGGAGACGTACTGCTCGATGGCGAGGCCATTGGAGAGCGCCAGGACCACGGTGACAACATCGTCAACGCTGAGATCCCCTAGGTCCGGAGCTGTCCCGAGGACCTGCTCCACCCGCTCGGCTATGGCGGCGCGCAACGTTCGTCGGTGGGCGAGGTACTGAGCACGGACGTCATCGTCTCGCACGGCGCGCCCCCAGAAGTCCAAGAAGACCAGCTGCCATTGGCGGTGCTCGACGAACGCGGCCGTAAGAAGACGGCCGATGTCACGTGAAACTCTCTCCCTGGACGTGCCCCCAGGATGGGCGGCCAGTGCGCTGCGGACGGTCTCGAGCCGGTTCAAGAACTGGTCGGCCATCATGGCAAAAAAGAGGTCGTCCTTGCTCTCGAAATTAGAGTAGACGGCCCCTTTGGTGAGGCCGGCGGCGGCGGCGACCTGGTCCAAGGTGGCGTTGGCGAAACCGGACTCCGCGAATACCTTCAACGCTGCGTCCAACAACCGGCGGCGCACCGCCTGACGGCCGGGACGTCGGGCCCGTACTGGGGGTGGTACAGCACCCGAGCTTGTCGTAGTTGTCGGTTTTAGAGCCCTGGTGCCCTGGACGTCGCTCATCAGGCACAGCATACTGAGAAGTACTCAATACCAACCAGCATCGAAAGGCTGCCCACCCTCGTGCGGGCCTGCACGCCAGCTCGACTTGAGTTTTTCACCCCTGCAGGCGGGGCTGCGCATACTGCTGTCGCCGTCATGCTGGTCGTAAGTGCGGCGTTGTCCCCGCTCCTCGCCCGTCTCAGCGGGACCAAGCTGACCGTGGCCGGCGCCCTGGCGGCCATCGCCGCCGGCTTGTGGCAAGTCTCGGTGGTCTCCAACGCGTGCACCACGTACGGCCAGGTGGTCCCCGGCTTGCTCCTTATCGGCCCTGGGGGACCGCGCCCTCCTAGCGCCGCTCGCCCCGCCCTAGAGGTCCTGGGTGTACATCCGGGCCATGCCCGAGCGGAACTCGTCGAGCGAAATTCTCTCGCCCGTGTGCTTCACCATGACGTCCAGCGGAGCCCGGTCCGGGTCCCATCCGCGCACAACCTCGAACACCTCTGTCCCTTCGAGGCTGTAGCGGTCCCGAAAAGCATGCTCTGCTCGTAGGTGCTGTTCGACCCGATCGAGTTCAGCAAGCGATCCCACGCGGAAGGTTACCGCCCTGAGGCCCAGGGCTTCGGGCCCAGGACGGACGGCGTCGCGGGGACGGTACAGCTCCCGCAAGTACAACACGACCGGTCCCTTAGCGTCATCGACAAGGACGGCTACGCGGTCTTGGCGGAGCACCTCGCGCAGGTGCATCACCTCCTGGTAGAAGGCGGACGAGCGGTTGAGGTCCCTAACGCCGATAAGGAGAGACTGCACCGACCAATCGGGGTGGTCTTCGGTCACTTCGCCACCGCCCTAGCTGTCGAAGGATTTTCGGCCGGGAGCCGGTCCCACGCCAGGTCGCCCCTAGTACTTCGGCAGAAATGTCTGGTCACTTATGCCACCGGTCCTGAATTTATAGCGGTCATTCCTTCACGCATAGCGTCTCCCATGGGCGGCCAGCGACTGTCTCTCGGTCGTCGCCCGGCGCCGTCGGAAGGTGGTCAATGAGAAGACGGACAGGACGGCGAGCGCGATCGAACAGACCAGGACAGACCGGAAGATGCCGAAGTGCTCAGAGGAGAGGCCAACTCCGATGACCGGGATGGCGAGGCCCAAATAGCACAGGACAAAATACGACGAGACCACCTGTCCCCTTTGCTCGGCGGGAGCCAGGCGATGGGCGGTGGAGAGACTGCCCAAGAAGACGCACCCGATCGCCATCCCTCCGACCCCGGTACCCGCCAGGAAGAGGCCCAATGACGCCTGCGACAACCCGGTGACTATGAGGGCCAGGACGAACAGGAAAAGCGCCAGCCCGAACGAGACGACCTTCCGGTAGTCGAAGCGGCCGGCTACGAGCTGAGTAGCAGCCGAGACTCCGAAGAGCATGAACACAACGGCGCCGGCGATAGCGTGGCTGTGCTCGTGCAGGACGCGGCCGAGGAACGTTGGTGCCAGCGCGCTGAAGATCCCGAGCAGGCTGAAAGCGGCGAACCCCGCCACCCCGGCGGCGAGGAAC
This sequence comes from Acidimicrobiales bacterium, assembly GCA_052325485.1. GTDB lineage: Bacteria > Actinomycetota > Acidimicrobiia > Acidimicrobiales > Palsa-688 > Fen-671. Next base: position 16,546 of record JBKQUU010000274.1, read on the forward strand.
TCGTTCCTGCCTGAGGGTGGGAAGCCTAAGCCGGAGACGCGGGTGGACAGCCTTTGGCGGTGCGGCACCGTCTCGGGCACCCAAGCCACGGCGAGAGCGGCCGCCGCCAACAAGGCCAAGTACACCTCGAACACCAGCACCGTCGGGCGGGCCAAGTACTGGGCGAACAGGCCCGCAACCAGCGGGCCGAGGCCGAGGCCCCCAGTGTTGACGACCGTGGAGACGACCGACGCCCGCCGTGGGTTTACAGGTCCCAGCATGTCGATGAGGGCGGCCGTCGCCGTGCCGGTCATAAGACCAGCGGACAAGCCGGACAAGGAACGGCCGACGAAGAGCCACCCGACGGACGTGGCGACGATGAAGACCACCGTGCTGAGCGCGCTGAACGCGAGGGCGGCGCCGAGCACCGGTCTGCGCCCGACCTGGTCGGAGGCACGTCCTGCGAATACCAGCACAGCCAGCACGCCAGCTGCGTAAGCAGCGAAGATCAAGGTCACGACCCCGGAGGAAAAGTGCCACTGGCCCTGCCAGATGACATACAGGGGGGTGGGTAGGGTCGTGCCCAGCATCGTGGCGGCGAACACGTAGGCGATAAACCAGAAGGCCACCTCGCGGGGCGTGTCCAGGCGCGGGTTATCGACCCTGATCGCCTCGTCGAGGCAGTCGAAGCATGGCTGGCTCGCTGGCTTGGAACGAGTTCCCTCGGTTCGTGGTGGCGTCATCGCAGGCTCATCTCAGTCCCTTTGGGATCTATACCCGGCTCGGGTACGGGGGCCGCCGAGGGCTCGGAGATCAGCCGGATCGCCTGAGAGTGCCGTCGCGCCCGCCACGAAGTCGGCGACGGCGGCCACGATCGCGTCCACCGCAGCGGGGGCGCGGCGCGCTACCACCTGCGAGCGAAGAGCCGCGGCGGACCGAGCCAGAGCGTCGTCGACCGGCTTGACATCGCATGTCCGCAGCACGCGGTCCATGTGATAGTCGCGCCGGTAGTCGCCCGTGAGGCAACGCGGTGAGGACAACGACGGGGAGGACCGCGGGCCACTCGCCTGACGCCGAGCTCCTCGAGCCGTGCCCGGCTCTGGGCGGGCACGGTGAACCCATGGGCGTCGAGACGATGGTCAGGCCGAGCGGTTGTGCGCCGTAGGCCCGAAAAGCTTGTCCGCCCAGGCCCTGGCCTCGGCACGCAAACTGTCACTGGTAGGCCCCAGGCTCTGGTTCGAGCTCGGCCAGGTAGGCGTCCAGCTCGACAAATTGGCCCAACCGGTCCAGCTCGGCCCGGACGGCGTCTTGGGCACCCCCGGAGATGTAGAACCCCTAGATGACCTCCGTGCTGATCCCGCGCACAGCCGGCTTGCCAAGGGCATCGATCCAGCCTTCTTGTCCCAGGTGGGAGTTAGTGGGGCTTTATTGGAGCGATTCGGAGGTCGTTCCGTCGAGATGGGTTACGTGTCGAGCAGCCCCGCTTGTCGTAGGTGGCGGCGGGCGACGCGGACGACGGTGTCGAAGCGGGGTGGGTCGGCGAGGTGTTCGCTTATCTCGTGTTCCACCAATGGCCCTAGCGTTCAACGCGATTTTCGAAGCGCTGGACGAAAGTGGTGGGGTCGAGGTTCTTGGCCCGAGCTTTGATCATCGGACTTGCCAGCCAGCCCCACCCAATTCCACCCTGCCCGGGGACCGAATCGCGTCATGCACCCTACATCCTGCCAGACTGACGAATCGGCGTCTCATGTCACAATTCCCCAAAGCGATTCGCCGTTGTAGGCTGCCCAATCGCGTGCTTGCACGCCACAGGTAGGAGCTGCCTCCGCTGGTCAGGCTCAGAGAAGGTTGACGAACATCCCACCGTCGCACAGGAGCTCCGCGCCGTTGATGTAGCCAGCCTCTGGGCGCGCCAGCAGGGTGACTGCGCCGGCAACGTCCTCGGGCTGGCCGAGACGGCCGAGCGGGATACGGTGCTCGATCGTGGAGCGCCTACCGGGCCGGCGGAGATCCTCTCGATTGATGTCGGTCTCGATTACGCCGGGGAGCACAGCATTGCATGTGATCCCTTTCGGGCCCAGGATAATTGCGAGGCTTTTCATTAGCGAGCTCACGCCCGCCTTTGTCGGGCAGTAGTGCGCCTGAAGGCTACCCCCGACCCAGGCGGAGATGGAGGAGATCGACACGACCCGGCCCGGCCTCCCGGCCTCCACCATTCGCCGCGTTACGGCCTGAGTTACAAGGAAGACACCACGCAGGTTCACGGCATGCACCCGGTCCCAGAGGGCAACGTCGATGTCGAAGAACGTGGCGTGGGGGCAGATCCCGGCGTTGTTCACGAGGACGTCTACGGGGCCCCATCGGTCGTGGACCGCGTCCGCCATGCGCTCGACAGCGCTGGGATCGGCAACGTCTGCTTCGAAGAGGAGCGGTTCTCCGCCGGCGGCACGCACACGATCGGCGGTCGCCTCTGCGTTGTCGACCTCGCCGGGATGATTGATCACCACCCGGGCACCTTCGGCTCCGAATGCCTCGGCCACGGCCCGGCCGATCCCTCGAGCGGCGCCCGTCACCAGGACGACACGTCGTCCTCCGGACGTGCTCATGCGATCTTCCCACCGGGGAACCGTTCGAAATTTCCCGGATCGTAGAGCGGCACGATCACATCCGCTGTGCGGCGGACTCGCGCGTACGCGGTCAACGCTTCCTCAATGCTCTCGCAAATCCCGATCGGATGGTCCTCCAACACGTTCTGCAACCAGAAGAACGTGTCGGAGATAGCGACGGTGCCTAGGGCGGTAGTTACCTCTACGACCATGGAGGCGCGATGGTGGCCGCCAGACCACCAGGCCCGGAGACCGTCAGCGACGGTAGCTTCGTCGTCAAGAAGACGGACGCGGTCCCATAGGTCAGTGACGAGCCGAACCAGTATCTCGGGAGGAATCGACGTCTCGCGGACATCGTGGGGATGGCGGTGCGTGGTGTGGAAATGCACCCAACCGCGCCTCGACAGACAGATTTCTGCCTGGTCGAAGGCGAGCAGGTTCGCAACCGTGTAGAGCTGGAGAGGTGTGAGCAGCACATGGGTCACGTCCGAGGGACGGACACCCAGCGCCGCGAGCCGGCTAAGCACGAACTCCCCCTCTCCGCGGTGAAGCGCGGCGCGCTCTCCGAGGAACTTCTCCCATCCTCGATTGAGCGGCTCGAGGTCGAGTGGTGGCCCGGTGTTCACCAGCGCAATGACCCCCGGCCCACGCACTAGAGCCACCTGGAACATAAGCGGGAGCCACTCGTCCCACCGGCTCATCCAGAACAGTTCTGGGCCGGGGATCTCGCTTTCCCCAACCGGGAGCATCGTGACGTCGTAGAGACTCACGCCGCGCTCTCCGGCACGAAGAAGCCCTTTGTTGCAGGATCGAGACCAGAGGCAAGTTCGAGGAACGCGGCCGCGGCGTCCCCGAAAGAGACCCTGCGCGTCGTGAGCCCTTCGAAGGAGACCACCCCTTGGGCCAGCCACCTGGCGGCTTCTCTGAAATGCGCCATTGTATAGGTATACGAACCCACGATCCGACGTTCGGCACGAACCAGAGCAAACAGGTCGAGCTCGACATACGCCGAGCCCATGCCGACGATAGCCACTGTCGCTCCCGGAGAGGTGGCGGCCACGCAGGCCCGCAGGGTCGCAGAGATCCCGACCGCATCGATCGCTCTGTCGAACAACCCCCTTTCACTTACGTCGACGGCTGGATCGGCACCGACCGCGGCGGGTTCGACGGCCGTTGCCCCGAGGGCCGCCGCCGTGGCGCGGCGTCCCGCTTGCAGCTCCGATACGACCACTTCTGACGCACCGTCCCGGAGCGCGACAACCAGCGCGGCGATCCCGATCATCCCGGCACCGGCAATGAGCACCCGCTCACCTGGTTGTACGCCCGCTGCCCGTACCGCGTGCATGCCCACTGCAAGTGGTTCAACGAGGGCAGCGGTCTCGGCCGAAAGCCGCGCCGGCATCTCCACGAGGTTCTCAACAGGGACGCACAACAGGTCGGCGTAGCCTCCAACGAGATCGCGATCGACGCCGATCACACGGGCACGGGGACATTGGCTCGTCCAACCTCGAAGGCACGGTGGGCAACGGCCACACGAAAGGACAGGCAAAACGGCGACCCGACTTCCCACGTCCGGACCGCCCTCGCACGAGCGCTCGACGATGCCGGCGACCTCGTGGCCCATGACGGTCCCCGGCAGACGGCGACCCGTCTCGCCGAGTAAGCCATGGAGGTCGCTGCCACAGATGCCGACGGCTTCGACTTGGACGCGAACCTGGCCCGGGCCGGGCTCGGGATCGGGCCGCTCCTCCACATGAAGCATGCGAGGACCGTCCATAACCAGGGCGCGCATCACCGGCCCTTTCTTCTGGCATACGGTTCGACCTGCGAAAATCGTCCCCGTCGAGTCACAAACGATAAACCGCGTCGCGCAAGCCCCGCATATAGCCGATCGCATATAGGCGTCCGTACGAAGAGTAACCCGGGTGTTCGTTACTGTCGCCCTCGACCGTCGGGACATGGTCGGGGCGCATTGGTCCTTCGAACCCGACGTCCCGGTATGCCTGAAGGCAGGCGATGAAATCCGTCTTGCCCTCATCATGCCAGGTCTCGACAAAATTATCGGCTGTACCATCAACGTCGCGGAAATGGACGAAAAAGATCTTGCCTTGTTTGCCGAAGTGCCGGATAACCGATGGCAGGTCATCCGTCATCAGGGTGAAGTTCCCCTGGCACAACGTGATGCCGTTGACCGGGCTGGGCGCAATGTCCAGAAGCCGCTGGTAGTTCTCCACGCTGCGCATGATGCGGCCGACGCCTCGGAGAGGTGACAGTGGCGGGTCGTCCGGGTGCATCGCCAGGCGTACCCCAGCTTTCTCTGCGACCGGGACGACCCGGCCGAGAAAATACTCCAGGTTCTCCCAGAGAGCGTCCTCGCTGATAGGCCCGAGCTCGGTCGGGGGAGCGTCCTTTAGCTTCGAGGCATCAAAAGCGCTTACCAGGGAGCCACCGCGACCCCTCACCGCAGTACAGGTACGCACCCAGTTGAAGTCGGTCATCCATTCGTAGCACCAGACCGGGACGCCGAGCCGGCCCATGTTCTCGATCAGTGTGCACACGGTACCGATCTCTTCATCGCGTCCTGGGAGCCCGCGCTTGGCCTTGTTGAGGGGAGGGCGGGCTTCGATGACGACCAGTTCGAAGCCGGCCGCTTCGTAGGCCTCCTTGAGGCGAAGCAGCGGAAGAAAATCCCATGGCTGCTCCTCCGTGCCGGACTTGGGGTCGATCGCCGGCAAACCACCGACGGCATAATCCACACCAGCTTGTCGGCACAACTTTGATAACAATGAGGGTTCCGGGGACCAAAGCGCCTCGGCGATCTTGATCATCTTGATGGGCCTTTCGTAGACGTCACTTAAACCGCCCTAACCTGGGCCAAACCGCCATCCACGGTGAGGGAGGCCCCGGTGATGTAGCTGGCGGCATCGCTGACGAGGAAGCGAACTGCGTTCGCGATGTCTTGGACCTCCCCGATCCGGCCCAGCGGCAACCGCTTCCCTACCTCCTCCTTTCCGTTGCCCGGGTTCATGGGCGTGTCGATCCCACCCGCGGCCACGGCGTTCACTCGTACCCCGGCCTCTCCGACCTCCACCGCCAACGTGCGCACCAGCACCTCCAGGGCAGCCTTCGTGGCAGAATAGACGGCTTGGCTCACAAGGGGCCGAAAGGCGTTCACGGATGTGATCGCCACGATAGACCCACCGTGGCCCTGCTCGATCATCGACCGGGTCGCCTCCGTTAGACAGATAAAGCTCCCGGTCAGGTTGGTGGAGACGATCTTTTCATAATCGGCTAACGGCATATCAAGTATGCGACCCCGCCACGTGATCCCGGCGCAATGAACGAATGTCACCACCTCGTCGTTACGCACCCTGGAGCCGTGGAACACCGACCTAACTGCGAGTGGGTCACGTACATCCATGATCGTGGGCGTTACGGCCCATCCCTTCGAGAGGCCCTCCTCCGCTAACCCTTCTAGCCCGGCCGCATCTATGTCAGTGGCCACAACTGCGAAACCGTCCTCTGCAAAAGAGCATGCCACGGCCCGGCCTATCCCGCTGGCGGCACCGGTCACGATGGCGGTCCGGCCCGCGGGGAGACTTGTCGCGCCCATCACGGCTGGGGATTTAGCAACGACCCGGCGCCCGTCTGGTCGCCGGGATCGAACGTCTCTTCTCGTCCGGCTGCTTGCCCGTCACCACCCTCCGGCTCGGCCGCCGCCGTGACGCCCTCCATGCTCCGGTACGCGCTGAGCTCGGTACGCAGGCGGCGTTGGTACTGGTCGAGGGACACGGCCACAATGATAAGCAGACCGATAACCGGGAGCTGCCAGAACGACGGTACGTTCATGAGGACGAACCCATTTTCGAGAAGCGTATAGATCAGAGCACCGACCACCGTCCCCCAGATCCGTCCTTCCCCGCCGCTCAGGGGCGTCCCACCGATAACGACGGCGGCAATGGCTACGAGAAGGTCGTTCGCACCGGAGGTACTTGACGCCGTCGAGAAGTGGGCGGCGTTGATCATGCCGGCGAGGCCGGCCAGCATGCCACCCAGTCCGTAAAGCATCATGGTATGCAACTTGAGGTTCACGCCGGAACGCCGTACAGCTTCACGACTTGCGCCAACCGCATATGTGTAGCGGCCGAACCTAGTGTTCTTCGCCACCCACGAAAGCACTATGGCAATCCCAGCAGCGATGAAGACGATATATGGGATGTCCCAGACCTCCCCCGTACCGACGGTGACCGACGCGGGGGGAAGGTTCACGACGGGGACCCCGTTGGAGAGAAGGTCGGCGAAGCCCAGAAATGCGCCGTAGGTGGCCAGGGTTACGATCAGGGGATTGATCTTCAGGTAGGCGACAAGACCGCCATTGAGGAGGCCGCCTCCAAGACCGACTGCGAGCGATATGAGTGTGCCGACAATGAGCAGTACGGACCCGGCGCTACCCGCGGCAGCCGAAAAGCCATTACCCCCGTGGTAATTATTGGACATATACAAGGCGCCGGCGACGCCGCCTAAGCCGAGCATGGACCCGACGGAAATGTCGATGCCGCCCGAGATCATGACGAAGGTCTCGCCCAGTGAAAGGAGAAGGAAAACCGATGTGGACGCCAGTATGTTGGTGAGCGATAAGGCGGTAAGAAAGCCTGGCGCGGCCGCCGCGAACAGGATTATGAGTAGGACCAGCACACCGAGACTGCTAAAGCGGAGGACCCACCCGATCATCATCTCGCGGCGGAGCGAAGCCGGCAGGAAGTCGTTACCCGGTCCCCCCGCGGCCAGGGGGCCAAGGCTTTTACTAGCGCTTGCCATTGGCAAGGGTCCTTGTGCCGACCATGTAGGACATGAGCTCTTCCTCTGACGTCTGGTGCGGGTCTACCTCCCAAACGATCGACCCCGCACGCATTACAATAATTCGGGTGGCCATGGTGATAATCTGCGGAATGTTATGAGTCACCATGATGACTAGTTTCCCTTGTTCCACTAGGTGCTCTATAATGGCGTTGACCGACGCAGTCTCGCGGGGACCGAGAGCGGCGGTGGGCTCATCCAACAATACAACGGGGGCGTTGAAGTGGATCGCCCGCGCCAACGCGACCGCTTGGCGTTGGCCTCCTGATAACGACCGGACCATGGATGTCACGTCGGGGATATTGATTCGTACCAGTTTTAGTGTCCCGCGGGCTGAGGCGGCCATCTCCCGGTGCCTGAGGACGCGAAGGCCGAGAAAACTCTTGGTGAGCTCCCTTCCCAAGAAAATATTGCCCGTGACATCGAGCGTCTCGGCGAGCGCCAGCTCTTGGTAGAGGGACTCTACGCCTTCTCGCTTGGCGGCGATCGGCGAGTGGAACGTGACCTTTTTGCCGTTGAGCCATATCGTGCCCCCGTCGGGAGTTATGACACCAGACAGTATCTTCATCAGCGTCGACTTCCCTGCGCCGTTGTCGCCCACTATCCCAGTTAGCCCGTGGAAAAAGGTCGTCGTAGTCGGTTTGAGGGCACGGACACCGCCGTACGACTTGGCAACGTTTTCTAGTCGGAGCTGGTAGGTGTCCTGAAGCCCCGTGCCGACGCTCTCGACCGGGCGCTCCACGCTTCCGTCCATATCGCCTCCCCTGGGCAGAAGAACCTTTCTCATCTCTGGTTTGCTCACCGAGGTGGTGTGCTCGCCGAGCGGAACTTTATCACCGAACGACCGTCACCGGCAGATAGCCTTTGGGCCCGACCAGCCCCCGGCAGGTCCAACCAGCATCGCCTGGGTGAGCGTTGATTGGCATGGTGTGCCTGGCTCGGGGACTGGTGAAGCCGTCTCGGCTAGCTACCAGGATGGGTCAAGGAGTTCCTGCAGGTCACGGCGCGGAGGCGTAGACCCATTTCTCGATGGCGGGTGTGTTGACATTTTGTGGGGTCACCTCTTGAGGAGGCAGCACGTTGAGTGCCTTGATGGCGCCCATGTCGCCCGTCAGGTCGTAGACGAGGTCTTGGACGGCGCCGACGCCCATGTTGTAAGGTGCCTGGGCGATCAAGGCTTGGATCACCCCCGACCTGAGCAGGGTGACTTCCTGCGGTTCAGCGTCGATGGCAACCACCTTGATCTTGCCCGTCTTGTGCGCCGCCTCGATGGCGGCGCCAACCCCTTGTCCCGTGAAGGAGTCGACACCGTAGATACCGCTCAGGCCGGGGTTGGCCTCCATCTCGTCAGTCGCCATGCTGTCGGCAGTGGCGCGGTCGTCGAGGTCGTACTGCTCGGCGAGGAGCTTGATCTTGGGGTAGTCAGCCTTCATTGTGGCAATGAAGGAGCTCCCACGCTGCTCGTCGCCGAGCGATCCGGCGACGGAATTGATGACGCCCACGGTACCTGTGCCGTTGAGGATGCTGCCCATGGCTTTGGCGGCCAGATCCCCAAGTAGGATCTGCGAGCTGGTGAAGGCGGCGATCTTGTCGGGGTTGTTGTTGAAGGTGCTGTCAGAGTTCACCAAGACGATCGGGATGCCATCTGTTTTCGCCGTCGCCATCACGGTGGCGAAGCCCTCGTCGGCATCGGGTGAAAGTATGATGCCATTTACCTTCCTGGCGATCTCGTCGTTGAGGTAGGAGACCTGAGTCGGTGCGTCGAACGTAGGTGGTGCCTGCTCCACTAAATGTATACCGAACTTCTTGGCCTCAGCCAGGGCGCCTTTCCAAATGGTCAGGAAAAAGGGGTCGGCATTATCGCCGTTGATTAGGGCGAACGATTCGCCGGCAAGGCTCTTGGTGGCGGCTGGGATGGTGGACGCGCTTGCGGTGGTTGCAGAGCCGGCTACCACACTGAGTGGCAAAACAAGGCTTCCCGCTGCTAGGCTGGCAAGTATCTTGCGCATTACGGTACTCCTTTCAGGGTTACGTTAATACGGCGTAGAGTAGAGTTGCTCTCCGGTAACGGCGTACGGGTGCACTGCACCGGGCACATCGGATGGACAGTCGCTGCTTCGCGCGGAACGAGGTCGCGGCTTGGCAGGCAGGTTTAACGTGAGCCGTCCAGGGTCACGTAATCGGCACGACGAGTGGCGCGACAGGATCCTTTGAGGCCTTGTACCGTCGTTAGAAGCCGTCGCGGTGCCCTGACAAGCGATCAGGCAACCCCCCTATGATGGCTTTGGGATGACCGATGGTTCCTGCGTACGGCGAGGATTTTACTAGTGCGGGTGCACAAGTCGGGCGCTCGGACCCAACGCCCGGCGCCTTCGCCTCGGGTCTTTGCGAGATCCGGGGCGATGGCGGAGCACGCTCCTGAGCGTGCCGGACCGCTCCCTGCGAAGCACGAGGCCGGTTAGCGCCATGAGCGGCGACGCCGTGCACTTTGTTTGCTGAGGTGGCGAGCGTCGGCTTGGCCGCGAGGGCTGTTGGACCGACAGTGCCCACAGTCCGGTCTGTGTTCCGTGTGCTGGCCGTCTCCGCGAGTATTAGGCGGCTGGCAGCTCCTATCATGTGTGACCGCATCGCCAATTGCGCTGTCTCACTGTCTCCTCGCTTGATGGCGTCGGCAATCTTGTCGTGGCCGGCCTGGAGTGATCGGCGTTGTCTCAGGGAGCTCTGGGTACGCAGGCCGGCCAAGATACTCTCCTTCATCGGTTCGCGTATCGACAGGGCCAGCTGCTCCAACAGGAGGTTCTTGCTGGCGCGGGCTACCTCCAGATGAAAGGCGCGGTCAAGTTCGGCGTATTGACGCGGGTCAAAGTGTGCTTTACTGCGGGCCAGAGTACCCATTTCGTGAATGAGCCTCTGGAGGACTTCGAGGTCTTCATCAGTGCGGCGTTGCGCGGCGAGGAAGGCGGTCTCACTTTCGATGCCGCAGCGAACCTCAAGGAGACTTGATAAGTTGTTGGGTCCTTGCACGGCCGCCAGGCTGAAGAACTGAGCGAGCGGGACAGAGTCCAAAGGCTTGACAACGGCTCTCTTGCCATTGGTCACGTGGACCACTCCGATAGCTTTGAGGTGGCCAAGAGCTTCACGTACGACGGCTCGACCCACTCCGAAAGATGAAGCGATCTGTCCTTCTGAGGGTAACTGGTGGCCGGTCGGGAAAGACCCATCAGCCACAGCCGAGAGCAGACCTTGGGCAACACGGTCGGCCAGTGTGTCCCGGGCCGTGGGGCTGCGGGTGGCGGTTTCCATCAATGCTGGCCTCCCGGGGCGGGCTTTGCACGTGAAACGCGCTGGAGGCAAGTCGGGTGCTCCCCGGGTATTGACCCGGCAGCGCCCGGAGCGGAGAGAGAGCCAAGGGTGCCGGCCAACGGGGGGGGCTGGAGCATGGTCCCAAGATGGTAACCTATCGGATAGGTGCGCGCAATGGTGTTGTGGGTGGGGGTGGACGCGTTCCAGTGGTGGTCGGGCTGCTCGTCTGGAGGCATCTCCCGGACGGCGGGACCGAGGCCGTGGGCGGGCCCTTTGACCACTGGGGAAAGGTGTGCGCCGCCCCCGGGGCAAGGGAGCCGACGTTTCCTCTCTTCCTGGTTGGCGGTCGGCGGCGGCGGGTGCAGGCGGGCGATCGGCCCTATGTACGCAGACGCCGGTGCATCAGGAAGGCAGCCGGGATGTCATCTCGTAACGACAACCGATCTGCGCCGAGCGCATGGCTCCCACCATCATTTCGGTTATGTGCCGGCCCCATTCGACGTTCACCACCGGGTCACGTCCCTCCAGTATGCACTCGAGCAAGTGGCGGGACGACTCGATGTAATAATTGAAAGCTCCCGGCACGGGCCGGGGCCACCTGACCTTGCGCGGCTCTCCCCTTGAAGGTAGGTGGTACCAACCGTCCTCATTGACTTCGGGCAGCAGGTCCTTGCGAGCGCTGATAATCGACGCCATGTACCCCTGGCCCATCACGAGATTACCTTCGCTCCCGTAAACTTGGAGCGCGCTGCCACTGGTGGTTAGTGTGGGGTGGTAGATACGGCCGCTACGCAGGCAGCCGATCGCGCCGCTTTCCATTTCGTACAGGCAGAAGACGTTATCCGGCGCCTCGGTCCATAGTTCCTCGGTCCGGGGCAGGTGAAGCACCATGTCCCAGTAATCGGCGGCCTCGGGGTCGGTGGCTTCGTTCAGGAACCGCGTGAACTGGTCGTCCGGGACGATCCGGTGGGCAGTGACCGAGACCCGGGCACAGCCGCTCACCCGCACGCATGTGCCCAGTAGGGTGGCGATCTCCGTGGGAGCGTAAGCGTCGTCGAAAAGAAAACCACCGCTATCCGCACTGAAGAACGCCGCGGCACCGTACGGGTTCATCCCGAGGCCCGGGCCATACCGGTCCGGACCGGTGCGGAGCAAAGAAAACCAATGGACGTCCCCGAGCGCCCCACTGCGGACCAAACCTTGGAAGTGCCTATAGTCTGGGTCGAGGGGGGAATGCGCACTGGGTTCAATCAGTGCCATGACACCGGCTTTTCGCACTGCACGGACTATTGCCTCGGCGTCCTCCAGCGTGGTGGCCATCGGCTTCTGCAACAAGAAATGCCTACCGGCCTCGGCAGCAGCTATGGCAAAACGACTGTGAGTCCCGGGACCGGTCAGGATAAAGACGACGTCGATGTCGGACAGCTCAAGCATTTCGAAGTAGTCCCGGTAATGCTCCCGGGCACCGAACAGCCGGGCGCTGGCGACGGCGCGTTCTTCGTTGGTATCACAGACGGCGACGAGTGTGGCGTGGCTCATCAGGTACGGCAGGTAGTAGGACGCAGCGACGACACCGCAGCCTACGACGCCGGCCTTTACTTCGCGTGTGGATATGGAGATCACGGCGACCTACCAGGTATTTTTCATTGTGCCCGTCCGCATCGGCTCGGGCGCCGAGCGGGTGGCCACAGGACGGCCGCTGCGTCCGGCCTCCAAGACGGCAAGGCAGATCTCGACCGCGGCTTGGCCGTCAGCGCCGGTTGCAGCCCGGGGAGAGCCCAAACTGGCTCGGGGGCACCGGCGGGGCTCCATAGTCGCGCTCATTATCGTGTCGATCTCCACGCCACGAAGTCAGCCTCGATCTCCTCTCGCCACACACTGACGTCAATATCGCCACTCGTGTACGTCCCTTCGGCGAGGCGAAGCTTCCCGAACTCATCTCGGATCATGGTATCCTCGGAGTTCTCGACGACCTTTACGACAAACTGCGGTGGGATGAAAACTACCCCGGTTGACGTCCCCAGGACCACATCACCCGGTAGCACAGTTGCCGCACCGATAGCGATCGGGATGTTGATGCCGGCAAGCGTTACGTCGGCAATTGCGGTCGGATGAACTCCACGCATGAAAAAATTGACATCGCTGAGCCTTTGCAAGCCTTGAAAGTCTCGGACCCCGCCGTCGATGACAGCCCCTGCGCCCGTTCGGACCTTGACAGCAGTGCCCAAATTGTCACCGACCACCGTCCCATCCTTCACCTTCCCGAAAATGTCCACGACCATTACGTCGCGCTTTGCGAGTACCTCGATCACCCAGGAGTTCTGTCCTCCCCGGTCCTCACGTCCTTCCGCTACGCCGGCAGCCTGGACCGCATTGTGGAAGTCAGGCCTGAACGGGATGAACTGTGCCGTCACCGCCCTGCCGACCAGGACCTTGCCGGGGTGGGTCTCTTTCCAGCCCCCTTCGAACTGGTAGCGGTAGCCTTCAAGGTCGAGTACCCGCCAGGCCTGCTCTGTTGTCGCTCGGGCCAGCCTGTCGAGCAGCTCATCGGGAACGTGTGGCCGTCCGTCGGGAAACCTGGCGAACGGGTTCAATGGCGTCATTGCTACGATTTGATCGGGAGTCGGTTGGATGTGCATTGCCTCGGAGCTCGCTTTCGTTAAGGTGATGAAGGAGTTGCCCCGGTTCAGGACAAGTTGGATGAGTTGGTTATGCCGCTAAGATACGGCTCGGTTTGCACAGCTTCCGACTCGGCTAGCTTCATGCACTCCAGGGAGCTTTCGAGCCGCAGGGCGTCTGCGACGAGCTTAGTGCCCGTGTGGGGGGCCACGGCCCTCCCGGCGAGGCGACGGCTGGCCAGGTCGATTAGCGGGGCCAGCCCTGCTCGGTCCAGAGCTAAGTCATGTCGCCTGCTTAACGGCGGTCCAGACCGCGGCGGAGGGGCCGGAAGGCGCTCCATCAGGTCCAATACCCCTGTTTGGCGCGGTCGGGGACGGTTGTCTGCCGCCAGCAGCGCTTACGCCCACCCGTCAGGCCGGCCAGGAGCCGAGCCGCCCGTCGACGACCACAGACGATTCCCTGGTGGCGGGGTTCGGCGTGCGCCCCGGGGCGAGCCGTCGGTGCCGTTGGGGACGCGGTGGACCTTAGCGACCACTTTGGCCAGCTCGAGGTGGGTGCGGGCCATGGCGCTAGGGTAAGTCCTTAGGCGTGGTGGTGCGCGGCTTTGGAGACGTCGAGCATCTGACAGGTCGCTTGACCCGGTGGAGGTGGTCGGGTAGGGAGCTGGCGAGATGACGGGCCGTAGGCCTTACCAGGCTCAGGTCCCTCGGTTTCCCGAGGGCCACCTTGACCGGCAGCGGTAGCGGTTCCTTCTCCAGCTCCCTCCCATCGCACCGGGCATGCGGGTTTACCGCGCACGGCTCACCGACGCCCTTCCCGCCGGCACTCAGTTTCACCCGCCACGGCTTGTTGGGCCGTGGGGCGACGACGGTCCCGTTCAGCGAGACCAGGCCGAACTGCACAGGGTCACGGTACATCTACGCGAAGCCCCAGGCACGGCCGCGCTTGTGCCCTTGGCGACAAAGAGCGCGATGAAGATGACCCCACCGGCGATGGGCACAGCATCCACCGAGAGAGCGTCGGGTCGGCGTCGGGGACGCCTACGGTATACCTTCACGGTGGTCCCCGGTCAGGCGCACGACCGGGGTCGCGCCGCTATTTCGACCACCACGGCTGCCGGGCCGTGTCGTCCGACCAGCCAGCCAGTCAGTGGTTATGTTCCTGCCCGAGGACCGCTCGACGAGATGGGTCCTCAAGTAGCTCGCCGCTTGACTCGCTCGACAATTGGGGCCCGGTCGGTCGACCTGTCGAACGACGCGACCCGGTTGACCCCGGTGGACTCGGCCCAAGTGACCAGGTACGCCCCGGCGAAGTCCAATCTGTTTATTTCGTAGACCCCGATAGCCCGCAGCAACAATGCCGCGTCAACGCTCACCACGAAGCGCATCGCCAGGGGCGACCGGGCTGCTTCGGCCACCTGGACACGCGGCGCCTGTAGAAGGACCCCAAGACGTGCACCGTCTCAGCGACCGCCAAGTCGGTGAGGAACAACTGGGGCTCGCTCCGCAGGTACGACGTAGCTCGGCCAGCCATGTCCGCGGGGTCGCCCGTGAGATGGCGGGCGAGGATGACACCCGCCAACATCTCGTTAGGCATGGCCGAAGCGCTCGAGCAAGGCCTGCATGAGGTGCTCGCCGAGCTGGGCCACACCGGCGCCGTGCTCCCGGGCTCCATATCCAAGCGGACCATCCACTGCCAAAGCCACGGTGGCTACTGCCGGACCGACCTCGTCGTGCTCCATGGTCCCTACGAGACCTGGACACGGAGACAGGACGGTACCCGCCCTCACGCGGACGCTCACCGACGACCAGTCCCGGGCCGGGGCTGGTCAGAGAGCTGGGCGCCATACTGGCCGTCAAGCCCGAGACCGGGCTGCTCACTGCCGTCGCCCTCACCCCGGCCAACACCCCCGGGCGCCGAGATCGTCGCTACGAGCTCGGCGTCCCGCACGTACCTGACGATGCGCTGCCTGGCCCTTTTTCGCGGAGTGGACGATGGTACGCTATCGGGAATGCTGCTGGACGACGAATGGGACGAGTTCGCGTGGGTCGAATCAGTTGGTCGCCAGACGCTTGCATTCTGGGCAAACAATGGCTCTGCACCGGACCGCCGGGGTTACCTGACCTGTCTCGACGGTTCTGGTCGACCGTATGATGCATCCACGCAGAACCTCATTGCGAGCTCGCGCTTCGTCGTGACCTTCGCCATGGGCGCTCGGCTGTTCCGAGGTGAACAATTGCGTGAGCACGCCGTCGCCGCCTTCGAGTTCCTCGGCTCTGCCCATCGCGATGCCGAATACGGTGGCTATTTGTGGTCGCTCCGGAATGGTCAGCCAGACGACGCTCGAAAAATTTTGTACGGGCATGCGTTCGTCCTCCTAGCTGCCGCGAACGCCGTAAAAACTGAGCTTCCCGGCGCTGACGCGTTCCTCGCTGAGGTCGAAAATGTACTCGAGGAGCACTTTTTCGTCGACAACGCCCTTGCTGAGCCAAACTATACGTCGAGGGATTGGAGCGCTTATAGTCTGAGTCGAGGTCAGAACCCGAACATGCACCTCTGCGAGGCGTTGATCACCGCCTACGAGGCAACGGGCAGGAAGGATTTCCTTGGGCGTGCAGCAGCAATCGGGACGACTATTACGCGGGATCTCACTGAGGACACCCCGGAGCATGTTGTTTGGGAGACGTTTGATGCGTCCTGGCGTGCTCTTCACTGGGAAGAGCAATTTCCCGTAGATCCGACAGCCATGGAATCAAACTTCAATGTTTGCCCGGGTCACCAGTCCGAGTGGGCAAAGCTCCTGGGAATAATGTACCGATACGTTCGTGAAGACTGGATGCTCGAGCGAGCAAGGTCGCTGTACGACATCGCATGGCGTTACGGGTGGGACGAGACTGACGGCGGTTTCTACATTGTGCTTCAGGATGACCTGCGTATTCCGAACGACCCCAAGATTCTCAGCCAAATACAGAGGAAGTTTGGCGGCATGAAGTCGTACTGGTCACCACCGGAGGCAATCGGTGCCGCCGCGGTCCTCGAATCGCTCACGGGTGACCCGTCCTTCAAGGTTGACCGAAGGAGATTGTGGACGTACTGCCGTGAGCAAATGATCGACGAGGAGCGCGGCGGGTGGTACAAGACACCGGCCGCTCACCGGAGGGATAACACAGACCCGAAGGGTGATTTATTCGACCCCGACTATCACGCGCTCGGCGCCTGCTTCGAAACACTTCAATCCTTGGCAAGCGACAGGTTGCGTGAAAACGGGGATGCTCCGTGACGTTTCGACTGACCATGGGGCACGTCGATGACTTTGACGAGCGCGTAGCGGCCTTCGCGAGGCAACTCGGCCTGACGAGCATCCAAATGCATGCTCCCTCGAATCTGCCTCATGACAAGGATCAGTACTGGCCATTCGAATCACTTCGGGCCATCAAGGAGGAATGTTCGAGCTACGGCTTACAGCTCGAGGGGTTCGAGAATGTACCTATCGAGCATTTCGAGCGGATTCATTATGGGCTCGAAGGCCGCGATGCCGAAATAGAGCGGTATATTCGTCTGATCCGGGACCTTGGTAGGCTTCAAATTCCATTCCTCGGCTACAATTTTCAGGCGACGTTTGTATGGCGCACTAGCCTCCACGAGCGCGGTCGTGGAGATGCATTGGTTAGTGCGTTCGATCTTGCCTCGGTTGGAGGTGAAAGTCTGCTCAGGAAGCATCCTCTATACCCACGAGGCCTGAGCACTGAATACTTGAGCAAGGAAGCGCTTTGGGCGAACTATGAGTACTTCATGAAGGCGGTAATGCCCGAGGCGGAGATGGCCGGAGTTACACTTGCCGTGCATCCCGATGATCCCCCTGTTGATGCGCCCCTCGGTGGCGCTGAGCGGATCTTAATCAATCCGGAAGCCCTTCACCATGCGTATGAGCTGAGCGGGAAAAGCGAGGCTTGGGGGCTTGACTTTTGCGTAGGCACGGTCTCTGAGATGGGCGGCGAAGCGGCGGTCAATCGGGTTATCGACCTCCTTGGACCAGACGGTGCGATAGCATACGTGCACTTTCGCGACGTTGTGGGTACGGTGCCTTCATTTAGGGAGGGGTTTCTCGGCGAGGGTAACCTGAACCCTGCGCGCGTCATGCGAAGGCTCGATGACTGCGGATTCGCGGGGTTCGTAATTGATGACCACGTCCCCTCGCTTGTTGGCGATCCGGATCGAGACATCGCGAGCCCAACGGAAGTGTATTGCAGCCGAGGTCGAGCCCATGCTATCGGCTATCTGCAAGGGCTGATGAATGGGCTTGGACTTGAGTGATATCTGGGACCGACTACTAGCCGAAACGTTCTGGAGGTGGCAACGCCATGACTGCTGCGAGAGAGGTCATCGTGGTGACAGGCGCAGCGAGTGGTATTGGTGAAGAGCTTGCTGTCCAGTTGACCAGGGATTGGACGGTTGTGGCTAGCGATCTTCCGGAGCGCCTATCTGAACTACAACAACTTGCAGATAATTACGGAGTCCACGCAATCGGTGCCGATGTGACGAGCGCGAACGAGGTGGCGGAGCTGTTCCGCGCGGTGGCCAAGTTGGGGCCGGTAGCGGGGGCGGTTAGCTGTGCTGGTGTGACGCGCGTTCTATCCCTCACGGAGACGGACCCGGAGGTGTACGACGATCTCATGGCAGTGAATTTGAAGGCGCATTTTCTTGTGATTCGAGCGTCTGTTCAAACGCTTAGATCGCAATCTCGAGCTGGTTCGATCGTGGCGGTCAGCTCAATTAACGCGATGATTGGGCTCCCTGAGCAAGCCGTTTACTCAGCGGCGAAAGCGGGACTGAATTCTCTTGTGACCGCCGCCGCCGTCGAGTGCGGTCCCGATGGCATCCGAGTCAACGCGATCGCCCCGGGGTTGACGCGGACCAGGGGAATGGCACCACATGCCGGGGACGATCCGGAGGACGCGAGGCGTATCCCGATGAAAAGGGTCGGGCAGCCCGGGGATATGGTGGGACCAGTCCGCTTCCTCTTATCGGAGGAGTCGGCGTATGTGACCGGATGCGTTCTATCTGTCGACGGGGGTCTCATGCATGTTCGTGGCGGCTATGCTCCTCACTAGTGGTGTGTCCTTTATTTTAGCGGGGGAAGTTTCCACCGCCGACAACCCTGGTGGCTGGGCAAGCCGGGCGAGACGTTCGTAGGCGTCGATTGCGCCCTGCTTTCTAGTCCAAGTACTCTAACCGGACGTACTTCATTAACCTCGACCCGGTGCTGGCCAGCCGAGGGCGGCAATGCGCTCGGGGCGGCGCTTACGGACTCGACGGTGGCATGTCGGGGCGTGCTCGCTAAGGCGCGTTGCGGAAGCACAATGGTGCCATAAGGAGGCAAGCAGCCGCCAAGGACACGACTGCTAGCTGCCTCACGGTCTTCACGTTTGACCACTTCCAACAAAATGCGTCCCACTCCTTCCCTGCGTGCCCCAGACTTGTTATGCAACCTTGTCCCGTGCCCCCCCTTCAAGGGGCACGGACGGACATGGCAGGGGGATGGTCAGCCAAGGTGGTCAGGTTTAGTTTAGCTTGCGCAAGGCCCGGCCATCAGAGAGCCGTTAGGTCATTCGCGGCCCTCACGGATACCAGCGGGATAAGGCTGAACCAAGCGATGGAGAGTGGTACGCCCGGTTTTGTTGGCGACGACGTGGTGCTCGTCCAGCAAACACCGGAGCGCACTGTCGACGGTCGATGCCCTGCCCCCCAACGGCGGTACGCATGTCGCCCGCGTTTAGCGGTCCGGCTGAGGTTCCGAGCACGTTGCTCACCCGCTCCATTACGTCGGTGGGGCGGGCGACCTTGCCGGGGCTGTCCAGTTGTCCCGGCGGCGTCAGGTGTGCGCTGACGTTGCCGTCGGTCGACGCGTCCATCTCCAAAATGGCGATGATGTGATTGGCCCTCATCCTGGCGCACGTAGCCGCACCGGTCTTTTCGACCCGGTTAGTCTTGCGTGACCGGACGGGCCCCGTGCGAAAGAGCGGGTGACATTGAGGGCATAAGGAGAGGGGGGCGGGCTCGCCCCAGGAGTTCGCCCTACAGGTTCCCAGGTGTCAGGGACTGCGCCCGTCGGCCCACACGGCCGGCAGGGACGACGCGAGAGCCCGAGCGGCGGCTTGGTCCCGGTCCCGCTTGGCGGCGGCATAGAAGTCGGTGAAGGTGGCGACCTGCTTGTGGCCTAACCGTCCCGCCCCGCTGACTACGTCGATGCCCGCCGCCACCATCTCGGTGGCGCAGAAGTGGCGGAGGTCGTGGAAGTGCCAGCGGGGCTTGCCGACTCGCTTGCGGTTGGGCCGGAAGGGCCGAGGCCACAGGCCCTCGACCAGGTCGGCGAAGCCGTGGGAGAGGCCATCGGGTAGGCAAGGCTCCGACCCGTCGGGCGAACGGGACAGGACGAAGGCGTCGGGCCGAAGGGCGGTGCGGGCGTGCTCGGCGTAGCGGGCCTGTTTCTCCCAGCGGCGCGCCAGGATGTCACGGCCTGCCGCCCCGATGGCCACCGACCGCTCAGCGTGAGTTTTGGTCGGCCCGAGGATGGGGGTCTGACCAATGAGGCGGGTTAGGGACCGGGCGATGGCGAACTCGGCGTCGGCGGTGCCAACGGCGCTGCCAAGATCAGACCACCGGAGCGCGCACAGCTCGCCCCGACGAGCGCCGGTCACCGCCCCCAGGCCGATGGCGACCGGCATCACGCCGCCGACGCCTTCCTTGGCGATGGCTGCGTCCAAAATCATGGCTAGCTCAGACGGGGGCATGGCCGTCAGCCTTGGCCGGTGAAGGCTGGGCGGGGTGGCGAGGGCGACGGGGTTGCCGTTGACCCAGCCCCACCGGACGGCTTGGTGGAACGCCGCACCCAAGATGCGGTGGCATTGGAGCACGGTGGCCGGGGCTTTGCCCTCTCGTTCCCACCCGCGGTAGGCCCGGTCGATCATCTCGGGCCGCAGCGCCATGACCTTGACGGCCCCGAACGCGGGTCGGAGGTAGGTGCGGATCTTCGAGTCGTAGCCCTGGCGGGTGCTGGGGGCGTGGGGGACGTTGGCCAACCATCTGTCGAACAGGTCCGCCACGGTGGCGTCGTCATGGTCGATGGAGCGCCCGGACGATGCCTCTTCTATTAACGAACGCATCTCCGTGTCCCGCTCCCGGACGGTGCCCTGGAAGTTCTTGGACCGGAAGACGGGCCTGCCCTTCGCGTCGGTCCCGACGTAGACCCGTAGCCGCCATCGGTTGGGGATGACGTTGCCCTTGGCATCTTTGATGGGGCTGACGGTACCCTTCAGGGTGATGTTCCTCCCGGTGGACTTGCCCAAAACTTGCCCAACGGGGTCGATAGTACCATGCTACAAGGCATTCAAGCAGCTAGGGCTCGTAGCTCAGCGGTCAGAGCAGGGGACTCATAATCCCTTGGTCGTGGGTTCGATCCCCACCGAGCCCACCCAAACCCAACCACCGGGGCCAACTGCTCCTCGGGACGGCGCCGGTGGGCCGTCGTCGCCGAGCCCGTAGACAGGCCCGCGTCAGTCCTGGCTCATCCACGCCGGGGCCGACTCGAGCAGGAACTGGCTCACGGCCAGAGCGCGGTCGAAACTGTCGCAGAGGAGTTCCTCACCGGCCAGGACGCGGGCCAGGGAGACCTTCTGCCTGGCAATGACCGTGAGCCGCCGCTCGGCCGGGTCCGTAGCGGACGGGTAGCTGTCTATGGCCGAGGCCTCGACCGGGAAATCGACACCGCCGACGCCGGCGAGGTCGATGGCCAGGTGCAGGAGGTCCGGCCCGTTTGGCAAGGGCGGCAGCGCCCAGGTGAAGGTCAGGGGGAAGTGATAGTCGTCGGGGGGGTCCGCGCCTTCGGCCAAGTCGACCACGGCGTCCTCGAAGGAGAGCAGTACCCGGGGGTCAACTTCCAGGGCCAGGTGCAGGTCGAGGGGGCCATTGCAGGCTTCCTCGGGGTGGAGGTCGACTTCCCACGCCTGGCGCAGAGAGTAGGTCTCGACGAAATGCCGTTCGTCGTGGACGTGGAAACCGTGGTCCACCGCGTGGTCCTTCAATTCGGCAACATACCCGGCAACATCGATGACGGCCATTACTCCACACACGCTAGCGGCGCCTGGCCGGGGCCCGTCGGGGGCCGGCCCAGCACCCCCCTGACCAGCACCGGCGGCCGTCTGGGGCCCGGGCCGGTAAATCCGGTTGACTTTGCCCGCTCAACGTGCTGCGATGGTTGCAGTACTAGAGCGAGGGGCGGAGCGCGCCCAGAAGGAGGTCATCCGGCTATGAGCACCAAGCAAGTAGCGCGGTTGGCCGCGGCGCGCCTTCCCAAGGCTTCCGGGCCGCGCCCGTTGACCTCAGCCTCCCACGCCGGGGCCAATTGCCGCATTAACGCCATGCCGGAGGCTTCTTTTACGTCCGGTTGGTACCGCCCCGGACGGCCGATGAGCCAAAGCGAGCGATTACCGAGTTGATCGGTTCACTCGCAGGATTGGCCCAGAGGCCGCCGGGACCCCCCGGCGGCCTCTTTGTTTGTCCAGCAGGGCCCGATATGGCGATTCACGAGACAACCGAGCCGGAAAGGAACGCAGGATGTTCGCCTACAGCTGGGACGACAACGACGACGAGATCGGACAGCCTACGACGGGTACGTGGGTGGACGCCGCCTGCCGGGACGGGGTCGGCTCCCTCACGGCACTTTTCTTCTCGGACGAGATCCCCGACATTGAGTTGGCCAAGGCGATCTGCAGCACCTGCAGTTTGGTGGTGCCCTGTTTGCAAGGGGCGCTGGCAAGGCGTGAGCCGGCCGGTGTCTGGGGCGGGCAGTTGTTTGCCGATGGTCAGGTCATTGCCCGGAAGCGAAAACGAGGACGGCCTCCCAAAGTGGCTGCCGCGGTACCCAGCGAACAAACTTTGCCGAAGGAGAGCCCGATTGAAAGTGCGCGCCGCCTCCGGTACAAGGGTGCGCAACGTAAGACCGCGTAGTTCGCCGGCAAAGCGCCGGGCTGATTCATGACCACGACTTGTTGGGGCGGTAGTTCCTCCCGACGACTGGGCACTAGCATAGAGCGCTCGGGCGCTTAGCTCAGTTGGAAGAGCGCCGCCCTTACAAGGCGAAGGTCGCGGGATCGAGGCCCGCAGCGCCCACTACTGAGTTCGCGTGAGTACACAAAACCACCTTCGAGGACCGGAACGCCGGCGATCGTCGCCGTGGGCCGGTCATTCGTCCAGCTAGTGGCTTGGATTGCGCGGAGCGGCGGGCCCCTGGTTCATGCGTCGGAGTTTTGCCGGAGCCCCTCTAAGTTGATCTCCGGGAACTCCTTAGAGGACCTAAGTCGCGTTGTCGGAGATCCACTTAGGGCTAAGCATCAACTTCCGAAGTCGGTGCCCACAAGTGGAGGGTCTAATTGTAATTTGGCGCGACTATGAAGTACCCTGCTATTGACGCCGCGAGGAGGCCCGCGGCCGGCAACCGGAAAGGGGATTGCCAGTGGCCCGAATCACGCAAGTTGTCGTTACTTGCGACCTGGAGGACGGAGATGTCACCGCAGCTGAATCCGTGTCATTCAGCTATGGAGGCAAGACTTATACGCTGGATCTTTGCAAGAAGCACCTCGACGAGGTGAAGACCGCTTTGGAGGGTTACGCCAGCGCCGGCCATTCGGCTGGTCGCGGTGGGCGGGGCCGGCGCCGTACGGCTTCGACCGGACGTGCCGCCCGTGCCGCCCGCCCGGCGGCGACGCCTCGGGGAGAGTCCCAGGCCGAGATCCGGGAATGGGCGCGGTCGCAGGGTTATGCCGTCGGGGATCGCGGCCGTATCCCCGGCGAGGTGCGCTCCGCTTACGAGGCTGCCCAGTCAAAAGGGGGCCGGCGCCGCTAACCGGCCATCTCCCATCTCGCTGACCGGCAGCGCTTAATCAGTCCCCCGGACCGTCGGACCTAACCCTGGTGGGTGGGCACGGGCCGCAGAGCCTCGAAGGCTGCCAATGACCGAGCCGGTCAGTGAGCTGGTGTAGGGTTTCCTGTTTGGACGGAGGCCCATGAGACTGGCAGTACCCAAAGAGACAAGGCTCGGGGAGCAGCGCGTCGCCGTCGTCCCCGGGGACTTGGCGCGCCTGGCCGGAGTCGGCATCGAGGTGGTCGTCGAGCGTGGGGCGGGGGGGCCGGCCCTGTACACCGACCACGATTATGAGTCGGCCGGAGCAACCCTGGCGCCGGGCCCCGAGGAGGTTTATGCGGGGGCGGACCTCGTGGCCAAGGTGCAGCCGCCGACGTTGGCGGAGGTGGGCATTTTCCCCTCCGGCATCTCGGTCCTAAGCTTCTTGGCCCCGTCGGCTTACCTCGACGTCGTCGAGGCCTTGGTGCACCGTCAAGCGACGGCCTTCAGCTTCGAGCTGGTGCCGAGGATAAGCCGGGCCCAGGCCATGGACGCGCTTTCCTCACAGGCCACCGTGGCCGGTTACCGGGCGGTCCTGATCGCGGCCAACCGGCTGACCAAATTTTTCCCCCTTTTCATGACCGCCGCCGGCACCGTCCGCCCCGCTCGGGCACTGATAATGGGGGCCGGCGTCGCCGGGCTGCAAGCCATCGCCACCGCCCGTCGCCTGGGGGCCGTGGTCAGCGCCTATGACGTCCGCGCCGCGGCCAAGGAAGAGGTGAAGAGCCTCGGGGCGGCGTTCCTGGAGTTACCTCTGGAAGCTCAGGAAGGGGCCGGTGGGTACGCCGGGGAGCAGTCGGAGGCGTTCCTGGCCCGTCAGCAGGAGATGATCGGGGACCATGTGGCGGCATCAGATGTGGTGATAACGACGGCGGCGATCCCCGGTCGCCGCGCCCCCCTGCTCGTCAACGCGGCCATGGTGGCGGCCATGCGCCCCGGGTCGGTGATCGTCGACCTGGCCGCCGCCAGCGGGGGGAATTGCGAACTGACCGAGGACGGCAAGGATGTCAACTTCAACGGTGTCCACATAATTGCTGCTTCTGAGCTGGCGTCGAGCATGCCCACCCACGCCAGCCTCTTCTACTCCCGTAACGTGACAAATTTCGTGCAATTGCTCGTAAAAGAGGGCCGGCTGGCTCCCGATTTCACCGACGAGATCGTCGACAAGAGCGCCGTCGTCGTTGCCGGGTCAGTGCACCACGAGCCCACACGTAACGCCCTGGAGGAGCTTAAGGCATGATCTTTGACGCAATCGACCTGCTGTTCATCTTCGTTCTCGCCGTCTTCCTGGGCTTTGAGGTGATAGCGAAAGTCCCGAGCATCCTGCATACGCCGCTCATGTCCGGCAGCAACGCCATACACGGGATCATCCTGGTGGGCTCGATGGTTATCGCCTCTCAGGCGCAGGGCGCCATGCAGACGTCCCTGGCCTTTGTGGCCGTGTTCCTCGCCACTCTTAACATCGTCGGCGGCGTGGTGGTGACCGACCGGATGCTGGACATGTTCAAGGGCCGCCAGCAAAACAAGGGCCCGGGGCCGGCCGACGGGCCCAAGAGCGACCCCAAGCCATGACGGCTGCGGTCCACATCAGCGCCGACGGCCTCACCGCCATATACCTGGTGTCGGCGGCTTGCTTCATTTTGGCCTTGAAAGCTCTGAGTTCTCCCCGCAGGGCCCGTTACGGGAACCTGGTGGGAGTGGCGGGCATGGTGGTGGCCGTGTCGTTGACCTTCCTCGTCCAGGCCCCCGGCCACGACTGGGTGATCGGGGCCGGTATGGGCTTGGGCGCTCTGGTGGCTGTCCCGGCGGCGCGCATGGTGCCCATGACCGGGATGCCCCAGATGGTCGCCATCTTCAACGGCGTCGGCGGTGCCGCCGCCGCCGTCATCTCCCTGTCCGAGTACCTGCACGACCTACCCTCCGGCGTACCGGCCGAAAAAGGGGTCGAAGTCCTTTTCGCCCTGGTCGTGGGCTGCCTGTCCTTTGCCGGCAGCATGGTCGCGTTCGCCAAGTTGCAGGAGCTCATGACCGGCAGGCCGGTCATCTACCCCGGCCAGCAGATCGTCAACGGGCTCATCGGGCTAGCCGTGGTCGGCCTGGGCGTGGCGATCGTGGTCACGCCCCATCTGGTGCCGGTCCTCCTGCTGGCTGTGGTGGCGTTGGCCCTGGGCGCTGGGGTCGTCTTGCCCGTGGGCGGAGCCGACACGCCGGTGCTGATCTCATTGCTCAACAGCTTCACCGGCCTGGCGGTGGCCGCCGACGGTTTCGTGCTCGACAATGTCATCCTGGTCGTGGCCGGGACCCTGGTGGGAGCGTCGGGGGCGCTGCTCACCAAGATGATGAGCGACGCTATGGGCCGGTCGCTGCCCAACATCGTGCTCGGGGGGTTCGGTGCCGCTCCCACCGGCACCGCCGACGCCGCCGCCAGCGTCGAAGGGCGCACTGTGCGCAGCGGCGACGCTACGGACATCGGGACGCTTTTAGCCTTCTCTCGCAAGGTATTGATCGTGCCCGGTTACGGCCTGGCCGTGGCGCAAGCTCAGCACGTGGCGGTGGAGCTGGCCCGTGCCCTCGAGGCCCGAGGGGTCGAGGTGGCCTACGCCATCCATCCCGTGGCCGGCAGGATGCCCGGCCACATGAACGTGCTGCTGGCCGAGGCGGACGCCCCGTACGAAGACTTGAAGGAGATGGACCAGGCCAACGACGAGTTCCCGAGCACCGACGTCGCCCTGGTCGTGGGGGCCAACGACGTCGTCAACCCGGCCGCCCGGGACAACCCCGGCAGCCCCATATTCGGCATGCCCATCCTGGACGTGGACCGAGCCGCCAACGTCGTGTTCTTGAAGCGCAGCATGCGCCCCGGCTTCTCCGGGGTCGACAACGCCCTGCTCTACGACCCCAAGACCATCCTTCTTTTCGGCGACGCCAAGGACTCCCTGACCAAACTTTTGGCCGTAGTTAAGGCCAGCTGATGCAGCGTCGCCTCACCCGCCCTGGCGCGTGATCTTGGGCCGTGGCGGTCCCTAAGCTTGGGCCCGTGCGCAAACGGTGGTTGTCCCGCAGGGCCTTCGTTTTGCACTTCCTGCTGGTGACCGTCGTCCCCGGCTGCCTCGTGGCTGGATGGTGGCAAGTCCACCGGGCGCTCAGCGGCAACCTTCTCAGTTACTTCTATTCCATCGAATGGCCCATATTCGCCGTCCTCGGAGTGGTCGCATGGTGGCAGCTCGTCCACGACCAGCCCCTGGCCAGGGACTACGAGGCGCCGCGGGAGGTGCGGCGTTCGCGGTTGCACCGCGACGACGAAGTCCCGTCCCGGCCCCTGGTCTGGGACGAAGCGCTGGAGAGCCCGGAGCTGAAGGCTTATAACGATTACCTGCGGGCGCTGTCCGCCGGCCGGGCCAGGAAGACCTGGCGCAACCCCCGAGGCCTGCCTGAGCTCGCCGAGCCCGTCGATGGCGGCACCATCCGGCTGAGCGACCACGTCGTCGACGGGGGTGGCGAAGAGGTCGAGGTGGGTGGCCCGGGTGCCGAGCCCGCCGTCCGGGGGCGCCGGAGCGGTCCCGCCAATTGAGCACGCCCACGTCGCGACCTGGCCCGCTCGGGGGCACCGCCGGCGCTCTGGCCCGCTACCGGGTGATGGCCATGATCGTGGGCACGGGCCTGGCCGTCCTCTGCTTCGTCGGGGTGCCGCTGCAATTGGCGGGGGACAACAAGTGGCCCTGGACGGCGGTGGTCGAGATCGTCGGCCCCCTGCACGGGTTCCTCTACATCACCTATCTCGTCGTCTGCCTCGACCTGGCCGGCCGGGCCCGGTTCAAAACGGTGCAATTGCTGGGCATGGTGGGCTCAGGGCTGCTGCCGGGCCTGGCCTTCTACATGGAGCGCAAGGTGACCCAACGGGTCAAGGCCCAACTGGCCCTTGGGGCTGACGCCCCTCCTGGCCCGGTGGCTAATCTGTGGGCGGCACTGGCCGGCCGGCGCAACCAATGAACGACGCCTTCGGGACTGCTCCTCGGGCAGGTGCCTCAATAAAGTCTCCCAGCCCCGCCACGAGCACCCTTATCTTCCACTGGCAGGGCCAGTGGACCTCTTTCGTGGCGCTGGCCCTGGAGGTCGCCGCCCTGGCCTGGTACCTGAGGAGCGTGCGCCGCTTGGGCGGGCGAGACCGGTCATGGTCGCCGTTCAAGACGGCGGGCTTTGTGGCCGGGCTCGTGGTAGTGGCCTACGCCGTGGAGGGCGGGATCGCCTATTACGACGTCTCCAACTTCACCGTCTCGGTCATCCAGCACCTTTTGCTCATCATCGTGGCGCCACCGCTGCTCGCCATGGGCGCGCCGCTCACCCTGGCGCTGCAGTCGTCGTCCCCGCGCACCACGGCTGTCCTGCTCCGGGCCCTGCGGGGGGTACCGGCGCGTCTGCTCACTTACCCCCTCGTGGCCTTCGCCGGGCTCATGGGCACTATGTACGTCTACTTCTTGACGCCCCTTTACGGTTTTTCGGAGCGCCACCCCGCGCTCCAGGCCTACCTCATGTTGCACTTCTTGATGGCGGGCTGCCTGTTCTGGTGGCCGATGGTAGGCAAGGACCTGCTGCCCCGCCGTTTCGGTTTCGGGACCAGGTTCGTGCTGGTCTTCCTGTCCATACCTTTCAACGCCGCTTTGGGCCTCATCATCGCCAGCCTGGAGCGGCCGCTGTACCCGGCGGGCAATACCCTGGCCGACACCCAGTCGGGCGGCAACGTCCTGTGGGGGTTGCTCGAGGTGGTCACGGTGGCCGCTCTGGCCCTGTTGTTCGTGCAATGGGCGCGCGAAGAGGAGCGCAAAGCCGTGCGCGCCGACCGCCAGCTCGACGCCGCCCTGGCCGCCGCCCGAGCTTCGGTGGCGCCCCCTCCGCCGACGTCCGGAACCCCCTAGAGGGCCCGCTCAGAAATCGAGGGCGGAGAAGTCCGGGATCCAGCGCCGGCTGTGCGCCAGCGCTTCTTTCCAGCGTGCCCGCCGGTCGGGCCCCGCCGGCTCGACGACCAGGCGGGGCTGGGCGACGGAGGCGACCTCGTCCAGGCTGGACCAGGTCCCGATGGAGAGCCCGGCCATGAAACCAGCGCCGAGCGAGGTGGCCTCGAGCTCGGCTGAGATTTCTACCGGTCGTTGGCAGGCGTCCGCCAGCTCCTGGACGAACACCGGGTTGGCGGTCATCCCGCCATCGGCGCGCAGACGGGCCACGGCGTGCCCGGAGTCCGACTCGGCGGCTTCGAGCATGTCGGCGCCCCGCTGGGCGACGCCCCGCAGTACGGCCCTGACCAGTTCGGAGCGGCCGGTCTCGGCCGACATGCCGATGAACAGCGATCGTGCCCCGAAGTCCCAGTCGGGGGTCCCGAGCCCGAGCTGGGCCGGAACGTAGAACACGTCGCCCGTGTCAGCGCAGCGCCCCGCCACCTCAGCCGAACCGGCCGCGTCCGCCAGCAGGCCCAGCCCGTCCACCAACCAAGAGATGGCGGCACCAGCCGAGAGCATGATCGCTTCCACGCCCCAGGTGGTGAGGCCGTCGCGCTCCCAGGCGATGATCGGGAAACAGCCCGAGAGGCCCCTTTTGGGGTTGGGCGTGAAGCGGGGTGTGGCGTGGCCCACGTTGACGTCGAGGAACGCTCCGGTCCCGAACGTCGCCTTGGCGTCCCCGGGCCGCACGCAGCCCTGTCCCATCAACGAGGCCTGCTGGTCGCCGGCAATCCCGCAAATGGGGGGGGCGCCGGGCAGGGCGCTGGCCTCGGCGACGGTCCCCGAAGAGGTGACGATGGCCGGCATGCACGCCTCGGCCACCCCGAAGCGCTCCAACCGTGTGGGGTCCCAGGCGATGGGAGCGGTGCCGGCCAGCACGGCCTCGGTCGGCAATAGGCCGGTGATGGCGGCGTTGCTGCGGTCCGTGACGTGGGCCCCGCCTCTGGTGAGCTGCCAGATGACCCAGGTGTCCAGGGTCCCGAAGCGCAGGTCGCGGCGGCGTTCCTGGTCGTATTGGTCGAGCAGCCAGGCCAGCTTGGTGGCCGATTCGTTCGGGGCCAGGCGCAGGCCCTCGCCTTGGAGTTCGAGGCAGGTGAACACCGTGCGCAGGTCCTGCCAGCTCAGCGCCGGCCCGACCGGCTCGCCCGTGCCCGCGTCCCAGACGACGGTAGTGCCTCGCTGGTTGGTGACGCCGACGCCGTCGACAGGACCGGCTTCGGCCAGGGAGCTTCGGGCCACCTCGAGCAAGGCACGGGCCAAGAAGGACGCGTCCAGTTCCACCATCCCCGATGTCGGTCGTTGGACGGGGACCGGCGCCACCCGCCGGGCCGCCACCGTGCCGTCGGAGCGGACGACGCCGGCCCGCACGGCACTGCTGCCAACGTCTATGACCAGGATGCTCATGGCTGCCCCTTCCCGCGCCGGGCGATAGCGCTCGGCAGGAGGACGTTAGCGATCGCGGCGCAGGGCCTTCAAGGAGGTCCCCGGGCCGAGTACCCAGTTAGTAGCTTTGGGGGGTGCCCGACGCCGTGCCCCACCAGCCGTCTGCCCGTCCCGGCGACGGGGCCGCGCCGGTGGCCTTGGCCGACCTCGGGGGCTGGTCGGTGGTCCTCGGGCGCCTGGCCGCGGGCGAGCACCTGAGCTCGGCGGAGTCGGCCGCCGCGCTGCGGGAAATCCTGGACGGAGCGGCCAGCCCGTCGCAGATGGCGGCGTTCATCTTCGGGCTACGGTGCAAGGGCGAGACGTCCGAGGAGCTCACGGGCATGTTGGGGGCCATGCTCGAGGTGGCCGAGACCGTGCCTGTCCCCGACGACGTGCGGGCCAAGCTGGTCGATACCTGCGGCACCGGAGGCGACCGGGCCGGCACCATCAACGTCTCCACCATCGCCGCCCTCGTCGTGGCCGGGGCGGGGGTGCCCGTCTGTAAGCACGGTGGGCGGGCGGCGTCCTCTCGTACCGGCTCGGCTGACGTGCTCGAAGCGCTCGGGGTCGAGATCGCCCTTCCCCCCCGGTCCGTGGCCCGCTGCATCGAGGAAGCCGGGATCGGTTTTTGTTTTGCGCCTCGCTACCACCCGGCCATGCGCCACGTGGGGCCGACGCGCCGCGAGCTCGGTGTGCCCACCGCTTTCAACCTCCTCGGTCCTCTGGCCAACCCAGGCAGGACGCGTTACCAGCTCGTCGGGGTGGGCGACGGGCGGGTGGCCGAGCGGGTGGCCACCGTCCTAGGCTCGGGCGGAGCCGAAAGGGCCTGGGTGGTCCATGGGCACGACGGCCTCGACGAGCTGTCCACCGCTGCCCCATCGACGGTGATCGAGTGGTGGGCGGGCGCCGGTGGGCTGCGGAGCTTCGTCGTCGACCCCGTCGCCCTCGGGCTTTCCCCCGCCCGCCCCGAGGAGCTCAAGGGTGGGGACCCGGCCTACAATGCCGCTGCCACCAGGGCCGTGCTCTCGGGGGCACCGGGCCCGCACCGGGACATCGTCCTGCTCAACGCGGCGGCGGCGCTGGTCGTGGTCGGCCAAGCCACCGATCTCGCCCAGGGCATGCACCAGGCCGCCGGCTCCTTGGACAGCGGTGCCGCCGCCGCCACCCTCGACCGCCTAGTAAGTCTGTCGCAGTCAGAGGCGGCCAAGGCGCCCCCGCCCGCTTAGGCCGACGGCCGGCCTTCAGAGCCGCGGCGGACGAGGAGTCAGCTCGCTGATGGCTGCTTCCATGGCGGCTATACGTTCCTGGAGGCTGAGGGAGCTCTCGGTCGACTGGCTCAACCGTGCCCGACGCTCGGCCAGCTGGTGCACCCGGCGAGCGGCGTCCTCCATGGACGCCACCTCGTGGTCGAGCTGAGCCAGAGCCCGTGCCCGGGGAACGCCTCGGGCCAGCAAGCTGGCCGAGACGATCTGGCCGTCGAGCTGGAGGGAGCCCTCCAGGACTTCTCGTGCCAGCTCGGCGATACCGTCCGGGGCCGGGGCGGGGTGCCGGCGGGAGGCCCGCAGTGCCCGTCGGCTCTGGTGCGGGGAAAGTTGGCGGGGGTGCCAGGCGCCCGGTACCGAGCTGGCCAGCTTGCAGGCCGAACGCAGCCGGCGGTGCAGGGCGGCGGCGGGGCTGGGGCTCCACAGCCAGCTCAGCGGGGCCGTCGGCGTCCCCCGGCCAGGCACCAGCCGGTTGGCCCGGCGCAGCGAGTACCGCAGTGAGTAGGAGGTCACGGCGGCGGCACCGGCCACCAAGCCGATGACGACGACCACCAACGCCGTCAGCGCCTCCAGCACTTCTACCACGAGAGCATGGTACGGGCTCCGGGTCGGTGCGTAGCCGCGCCGCCTCTCCTTCGGCCGGTGCCTTCAGGCGGGGCCGTGGCCTAGCGTCAAACGGCGCCCAGTTCCCAGATCGTCTCCAAGTCTTTGCGGCTGTAAGACCGGAACGCCACCAGGGTCCGGGTGTCGGCCACACCGGCCAGGCTGTGCAGACGGCCGGTCACGACCTCGGCCAGCTCTTCCATTTGGCGTACGCGCACCACGGCCACGATGTCGGCGTGGCCGGCCACGGAATAGGCCTCAGCCACCCCCTCGACGGCCGCCACCTCCTGGGCCAGCTGGCCCACTCGGGCGGGTTCGGCGTCTATGAGCACGAATGCGGTGACCACGTGTCCAACCGTAGCGGGCACGGGCGGGGGTTTTGGTCACCGCCTCGTGAGAACCTGAGGGCATGGCAACTCTGAGCATTGATTGCGACGGCTGCATCATGCAGGGGACCGAGGTCTGCAATGACTGCGTGGTGACCTTTATCTGCGACCGGGCGCCCAACGACGCCGTGGTCTTCGACGCCGCCGAGGAGCGGGCCCTGCGCTTGCTGGGGCGTAACGGGCTGGTGCCTCCGCTGCGCCATGAGCCCAGCGCGGCGATGTCCGGCTGAGCACCTGAGGGGGCC
This sequence comes from Acidimicrobiales bacterium, assembly GCA_052325485.1. Lineage (GTDB taxonomy): Bacteria > Actinomycetota > Acidimicrobiia > Acidimicrobiales > Palsa-688 > Fen-671. Next base: position 48,777 of record JBKQUU010000274.1, read on the forward strand.
AAGCTGGAGGTGATGGGACCGCCTCTTGAGCCCGTACGGCCTCTCGGGCCCGGACGACCTCCTGACCCGGTGGCCCTTGACCCGGTGGCCCTTGACCCGATGGCCCTTGAACTGGTGGCCAGCTTGCGCCAGCGGGGCAGGGAGGCGGGCTTGGCGGCGGTGGGGATCGCCCCCGCCACGCCCATGAGCGAGGCGCGGCGGGCCCTCGAGCAACGCAAGGCGGCAGGGCTCGACGGCGGCATGCAGTTCACCTTTCGCAACCCGGCCCGGTCGACGGACCCGGGGTGGGTTCTGCCCGGGGCTGCCGCCCTCGTCGTCGGCGCCTGGTCGTACGGCGGGCCCGGGCTGGCCCCAACTTACGACGGGCGGCCCCGTGGCCGGGTGGCTCGTTACGCGTGGCAGGACCACTACGCCGGCCTGCGGGCCGCCCTCGGCCAGCTGGCGGAGCTGCTGGAACAGGCTGGTTGGTCCGCTCGGGTGGTGGCGGACGACAACGCCCTGGTGGACCGGGCGGCAGCTACGGGAGCCGGGCTGGGATGGTACGGCAAGAATAGCAATGTGCTCCTGGCCGGACGGGGTTCGTGGTTCGTCCTCGGCTCCGTGGTCACGGACGCTCCGCTGCCCTCGGACGCACCGCAGGGCGACGGTTGTGGGCCGTGCCGGCGGTGCCTCGGCGCCTGCCCGACGGGGGCCCTGGTGGAGCCCGGGGTGCTGGACGCCCGCCGGTGCCTGGCCTGGTTGTTGCAGGCGCCGGGCGTGTTCCCCCTCGAGTACCGGGCCGCCCTGGGTGCGCGCATCTACGGCTGCGACGACTGTCAGGAGGTATGCCCGCCCAACCGGGTGGCTTTGCGGTCGGCTCCCCGGTCTGCCGGTGGGCGGGACGACCAGACCGAGGTGGACCTCCTGGATATGCTCGCCGCCCCCGACGGGGAGCTGATGGCTGCTTACGGCCGCTGGTACATCCCCCGACGCGACCCTCGGTACCTGCGCCGCAACGCTCTGATCGCCCTGGCCAACACGGCGGACGGGCGCTCCCCGCTGGTCGAGTCGACGATGAGGCGGTACCTGGCCTGCCCTGAGGAGCTGCTGCGGGCCCACGCCGTGTGGGCCGTGCTGCGGCTCGGCCGGAGCGACCTTCTCGACAGTCCCCAAGACGGCACTGCGGCCGTGGCCGAGGACCCTTCCGCGCTGGTGCGCGCTGAGCTCGCTCGCAGGTCGGAGGTGGCACCGGCGCCGTCCGCCAGGTCGAGCGGCCCCGTCCGCCCCATCGGGCCCGGCCCCGTCCGCCCCACCCGGCCCGGCCCCGTCAGCCATATCGGGCCCGGCTCCGGCTAAACATAGCCAACAGTGCGCCACATCCTGCTGACGAACGACTTTCCCCCCAAGGTCGGTGGTATCCAGTCGTACCTGTGGGAGCTGTGGCGCCGCCTGCCCCCCGACGAGGTCACGGTCTTCACCGCCGCGTACCCGGGAGCGGCCTGGTGGGACCGCCAACAGGGCTTCCGGGTCGTCAGGGCCCGTGAGCCGGTCCTGTTGCCCCAGCCCCACCTCGCCAGCCGGGTCAGGCAGGTGGCCCAGCGGGCGGGGGCGGGGGCCGTCGTGATCGACCCGGCCTTGCCGCTGGGGCTTATAGGTCCCTCTCTCGGCCTTCCCTATGGCGTGGTCCTGCACGGTGCCGAGGTGACCATGCCCGGGCGCCTGCCGGTCAGCCAACAGCTTTTGAGCCGGGCGGTCAAACACGCCTCCTTGGTGATAGCGGCGGGCAGCTACCCCGAAGCCGAGGCCCGCCGGGCGCTCGGCCAGCGCCGGACAGACAAAGGGGGTACTTTCCCCACCACCGTGCAGGTCCCGCCCGGGGTCGACACCCAGCGCTTCCGGCCCTTAGCTCCCATCGAGAAAGCCTCCGCCCGGGCGCGCCTGGGCCTGCCCCGGGCCGGACCGCTGGTGATAAGCGTCAGTCGCCTCGTGCCCCGCAAAGGGATGGACACGCTGATCGAGGCGGCATCTGTCATTTCGGACCGCTTCCCGGGGCTGTGCGTCGCCATTGCCGGGGCCGGCCGGGACCGGCACCGCTTGGAGAGGCTGGCCGGGCACGCCAAAGTGCGGGTCGAGTTCTTGGGCAAGTTGCCCGACTCCGACCTGGCGGACTTCTATGCCTGCGCCGACGTGTTCGCGCTGTGCTGCCGGTCACGATGGTGGGGCCTGGAGGAGGAGGGCTTCGGGATCGTTCTTGTCGAAGCGGCGGCGGCCGGGCTGCCCTGCGTCACCGTCGATAGCGGAGGCGCCGGAGAAGCCGTCCGCGACGGCGAGAGCGGGATAGTCGTGAAAATGCCGGGCGCCGGCTCGGCCGGGGGCGGACGGCGTTTGCACGCCACGCACAGGGCGGACGTGGAGCCGGTGGCCGATGCCCTGGCCTCGCTGTTGGCGAGCCCATCGTTGGCCCGGCGCATGGGAGAGGCCGGCCGTCACCGCGCCGAAGTCGAGCTTTCCTACGACGCTCTGGCCAAGCGGCTGGCGGCCGCCATAGACAACCTCGGGTCGAGCACGACGGCCGGCGACGGGCAAAGTCGGCCGCCGCCGTCCTCCGGTCTCGGTATCGTGCCCCAAGATGGTGGTGGCGCGTAAGGTCTTGGCCGGAGGAGGTAGTCCGCGGTGGAGGAGCAGGTTACCGAGAGAATGGTCATCGGGGCCAGCCCCGCCTACTGCTACCAGGTCCTCACCGACTTCGAGCGGTACCCCGAGTGGGCGGCCGACATCAAGGCCGTGTCGATCGACGACCGCGACGACCAGGGCCGGCCTGTCCAGGTCACCTTCCGGGCCGCCGCCTTCGGGCGCAGCACGTCCTACACACTGCGCTACGACTACAGCGGGGCTCCCACCAGGCTGTCTTGGGAACAGGTGAGCGGGGACGTCACGCGCCGCCTGGACGGGAGCTATGACATCTACCCCAGCGATGACGGGTCGGCCGACATCACCTATCACCTGGTGGTGGACTTGAAAGTCCCGCTCCCGGTGTTCGTGAAGCGCCGGGCGGAGGGCCGGATCACCTACACGGCCTTGAAGGAGCTCAAAGCGAGAGTCGAGATCTGAGCCAAGGCGAGGCCCCGGGCGGGCTCTGCTACATAGATGACCCAGGAGACCCTCGTCTGGTCGCTTACCGTGACCTGAAAGACCCGGTCCTGCGGCGCCGGACCGAGGTGGCCCACGGGTACTTCGTGGCCGAGGGGAAACTGGCCGTGCTGGCCGTGCTGGGCTCCGCCTACCCTCTGCTCTCGGTGCTCGTGCTGCGCCGTCGGCTAGCGGTGGCGGCCGAGCTCCCCCTGCCGCCGGGTGTGCCCGTCTACGCCGTCGAGGACGGGGTGATGTCGGCCGTGGCCGGCTTCGACGTCCACCGCGGCGTGCTCGGGCTGGCGGCGCGCCTGGCCCCACCGGGCCCGGCGCAGCTGCTGACGGGGGCCGGGCGCTCGCCGGTGGTGGTCGTCGAGGGCGTGAACGACCAGGAGAACCTGGGGGCCATCTTCCGCAACGCTGCCGCCTTCGGCGCCGGTGCCGTCCTGGTCGACCCCAGCTGTGCCGACCCTCTCTACCGCCGTAGCGTCCGGGTCTCGCTCGGCCTGGTCCTAAGGGTCCCTTTCACCCGTCTTAGCCCCTGGCCCGCTTCCTTGGCCGTGGTGGCCGACAGCGGCTTCACGCTGTTGGCGCTCACCCCCCGCTCGGGCGCCGACAGCCTCGAGGCCGTCGCCGAGGAGCTGCGGGGCGAAAGGGTGGCCGTCGTGGTCGGCGCCGAGGGCCCGGGACTGAGCGCGGCCGTGCTGGCCACGTGCCGGCCGGTGCGCATACCCATGGCCCCAGGCGTCGATTCCCTCAACGTGGCGGCGGCCACGGCGGTGGCGCTGCACCGCCTGGCCGGGCTCGGCGAAGGCCCGGCGGGCGGCGGGGAGCGGCGCTGACGGTAGGGGAGGGCCGGGCCTCGTAGGATGGTGGCCTTGAGCGCGTCCACACCCCTTACCGGCGTCGTGCCGTCCGGCGCCTGCGTTGGCGTTGACATCGGCGGTTCCAAGCTGCTCGCCGTGCGCCTCGGCGCCGGCGGCGAGATAGAAGAGTTCGACAAACTGCCCACCCCGCCGGACGCCGACGAACTCGTCGACACCGTGTTGGCCGCCGCCGCCCGAGCTGCGGGCGTGGCCGGCGACTCCCGGGCCTTGCCCCTCGGCGTCGGGCTACCGGGCATGGTGGACCGCCACGGTGTGGCGCACTTCTGCCCCCACCTCCACGACATGGACGGGGTCGATGTCCGCTACGAACTGGCCAAGCGCCGGGCCGAGGGGGCCACCACGATCGTCGTCAACGACGCCACGGCGGCCTGCTGGGCCGAGCATGTCCTCGGCTCCGCCCGGGGGGTCGACGACGTGCTGATGATCACGCTGGGCACCGGTATAGGCGGCGGGGCCGTCATGGGCGGCCGGCTCATGTTGGGCGCCCATGGTTTCGTGGGAGAGATGGGCCACATGGTGGTCGACCCCCACGGCCCCCCCTGCCCGTGCGGCAAACGGGGCTGTTGGGAGCGGTTCGCCTCCGGCACAGGCATGGGCAGGTTGGCCCGGGAAGCAGCCCAGGCGGGCCGGCTGGACGAGGTCGTAAGGCTCGTCGGTGGCGACCCCGAAGCCGTGCGGGGCGAGCACCTGACGGCGGCGGCGCTCGCCGGTGACCCCGGGGCGCTCGAAGTGATGGACACCTTCGCCTGGTGGTTGGCCCTGGGCCTGGCCAATGTGGCCAATGCCCTCGACCCCGCCGTCATCGTCCTGGGCGGTGGCGTGATCGCCGCTCATGCCGCCGTGATGGGCCCGGTCCGCCGGGCCTTCGAGCAGTTGGTGGAGGCGCCCCAGGACAGAGCGGTCCAGATATTGCCGGCTCAGTTGGGCGAGCGAGCCGGGGCCGTCGGCGCCGCCCTCTTGGCGGCGCGGGGGTCTTTGCCTTTATGACCCCGGACTGCCTCCATAAGCCGGGACTGCCTCTATAAGCCGTGGCGGGCTTTATAACCCGTGGCGGGCAGGCCGGCCCGCTAGCCTCTTAGGCACAGCACGGTGGGGTTGCGAGGCCCGGGCCCTGCCGAAGAGGGCGCTGTCTTAGGAGGCATCATGGAGTTCCGGCGCATCAACGGGTTGCCGCCTTATGTGTTCGCAGCCATCAACCAGCTGCGCGATGAGGCGCGCCACGCCGGCGACGACGTGATCGACCTCGGCTTTGGTAACCCGGACATCCCGAGCCCGCCGATAGCGGTCGAGAAGTTGGCCGAGGCGGCCCGCAACCCCCGCAACCACCGTTACTCGTCCTCCCGGGGGCTGCCCAACCTGCGCCTGGCGGTGGCCAACCTGTACAAGCGGCGCTTTGGGGTGGAGGTGGACCCCGAGACCGAGGTCGTGTTCACCATCGGGGCCAAGGAGGGCCTGTCCCATCTCATGTGGGTGCTGCTCGGCCCCGGCGACACCGCCCTGGTGCCGACGCCCTCCTACCCGATACACATCTACGCCCCCCTCTTCGCCGGCGCCGACGTCCACCAGGTGCGGGTCGGCCCCGGTGAGGACTTTTTCGCCAACCTCGTGTCGGCCTTCGAGGAGGCGATGACCAAGCCGAAGGTCATTGTGTTCTCGTTCCCGCACAACCCGACGACGGAGTGCGTGGACATGGCCTGGATGCAACGGATCGTCGAGTTCGCCCGGGACAACGACATCGTGCTCGTGCACGATTTCGCTTACTCTGACACCTATTTCGACGGGTACGAACCTCCCTCGCTGCTACAGGTGCCAGGTGGTAAGGAAGTCGGCGTCGAGCTTTACACGTTGACCAAGAGCTTTTCCATGGCCGGCTGGAGGGTCGCCTTCACCGTCGGCAACGCCGAAGTGGTGGGCGCCCTCACGAAATTGAAGAGTTACCTCGATTATGGGACCTTTCAGCCCATCCAAATAGCCTCAATTGTCGCCTTAAATGAGGCACCGGATTACCCGAGGACAGTTAATGCCATTTACGAGTCCCGGCGCGACACGCTCGTGGACGGCCTGGCCCGCATAGGTTGGCCTGTGGCCAAACCGCTCGGCACCATGTTCGTCTGGGCAGCCGTGCCCGAGCCTTATCAGGAGCTCGGCTCGCTCGAATTTGCCAAGTACCTGGTTACCGAGGCCCACGTCGCTACCTCGCCCGGCATGGGTTTTGGTGCGGGGGGAGAGGGCTACGTACGCTTCGCGCTGGTGGAGAACGACCAGCGGATCGGTCAGGCCGTGCGCAACCTCCGTCGAGCGCTGACAAAGCTCGGCTAAGTAACGGCTAAGGCCGATCTTGGGGACGGTATTACGATCTTGGGGACGGTATTAATGGTGCGGCGCGGCGTTCGAAACGCTCCGTTCACGTTGGCCACGTAGAGTAACGATATGGCGACCTATGTGGTCCGTGTGTGGGTGCCTGACCGGCCCGGCGCCCTCGGCGCCGTAGCCAGCCGGATCGGCGCCGTGCGGGGCGACCTGGTGGGCGTCGAGATCCTCGAAAGGGGCGCGGGCCGGGCCATCGATGAACTAGTGGTCGAGCTTCCCCGGCCCGACCTGCTCGACCTGATGATCAGCGAGGTCAACCAGGTGGACGGTGTGGACGTCGAGGACGTGCGGGAGGTCCCGGGCGCTCCCGTCGACCCCCGCCTGGACGCCCTGGAGACGGCTGCCTACCTGGTCGAGCGGCACGACCCGGCCGACCTGCTGAGGGCCCTGGTCGCCCACGTGGCCCGGGACTTCGAGTCCGACTGGGCGGCCGTGGTCGACCCTGGTGCCCCCCAGCCGCTCACATCGACCGGCGCCTTGCCCCCCGAGGCGTGGGTCTTCGCTTTTGTACAGGGGGCGCGAGCTTCGCTGCACGGCAAGGAGGGCGCCGGCGTCGCCAGCCCCAACGACGTGGCCTGGGCGGACATGTCCGTGGCCGGCCTGGTGGTGGTCCTGGGCCGCGACGGCCGGCCGTTCAGGGTCAGGGAGCGTCGCCAGTTGTCAGCTCTGGCGCGCATCGCTGACAACCGTTGGGTGGACCTGGTCCGCGGCAGCCGGGCGCCGTCCTTGGGCCCGTCTTCATTGGCCCAGGCCCTGGGGCACCCGGCCGGTTCGGGGGCGGGCGCCAGTACGGCCGGCGAGGGCTCCGTGCCCTCGTCTCAGGGCGCGGGCCGAAGGCGGACCGCCCTGACCGCGGCCGTACGCCCCTGGACCTTCGAGCCGGGGACTGTCGCCCACCTGATCTGAACCCGACGGCCCTTAACGGGTGCTCAGCCCGGGTTAGGGGGTCACCTCGACCTGGGCTGCCTCCTTGCGGCCCAGCAACCACAGGACCACTTCCCCGACCGGGCCCGTTATGGTCGGGCCTCCTTTTTTTGACAGGACCAGCGGCTCGAGACCAGGCGGTACCACCCGTCCCGCGGCTGGGCGGGGGGCAAACCTCATAAAGCGGATGCGGCGCCAGAGCTCGGCCTCATCAGCGGTCTCGAGGTGGCGCGGTACCCAGTCGGGCTGGGCCCGGCGGAGATCCTCGTGATGGACGAAGTACTCGATCGTGTTGATGGCCGGGTCCAGCGGCCGCAGTAACGCCGGTGGGCCGGAACGCACCTTGCTGACCAGAGTGGCCCACGTTTGGGTGTCGCGCGTCTGCTGGCGTACTCGCGTCGTCCAGGTCTTGAACGGCTCAATGCCCGTCGTCGCCCCCAGGGCAGTATCAGGGCGGCGCTCCCTGGTCAGCAGGTGGGCGGCCAGATCGGCACTACGCCAACCGGCGCACAGGGTGGGGACGTCGGGCCCGAGCTCGGTGAGCAGGTCACAAAGGGCCCAGCGCTCCCGTTGGGACAGTGGGGTGCCATCTTGCTTCATGGCTGGCATCATAAGCAGGCCCGCGGGCATCATAAGCAGGCCCGCGGGCCTCACAAGCAGGCGCTGACCTCAGGTCCGTGGTTCCCAGCTGAACCGGCGGATGGCTATGAGCAACCCGGCCGCTCCCCAGGCGGCGACGACAACGACGTCCACCCAGTCAAAACTGGTCCCGAGAAAGCCTGCCTGCAGGCCGAGAGCGAAGTGCCGGACCGGGAAAATGCGTGCCACCCAGAGGATCCAGCCGGGTGCGTTGGTGCCGAGCGGGATAAAGATGCCCGACAGGAACAACAGCGGCAGGACCGTGGCGTTGACGATGGCGGGCGAGGCGTCGGCGTTGGGGATCACCGTGGTTATGGCAAACCCGAGGGCGCAGAAGCTGCCGGCGCCGACGACGAGCATGACGAGGAAATGGACGAGCGTGATGCCTGTGGGTACCGAGGCCTGGTAGGCGAGCCGGCCAAAGGCGGCGGTGATGACGACCAGCAGGATGGCCACGAAGAGCGCGTGCAGGACCCGCCCGGCGAAGTAGACGGCTGCTGGCAACGGGGTACCGTCGACCCGCTTAAGGATCCCGGCGTCCCGCTGGAAGGTCACAGTCATGGCGACATTGGTGTAGCACGCGCTTATGACGGCGAACGCGGCCATGGCGGCGACGTAGTACGTCGACTCCTTGACCGTGCGCCCGGCGAGGTGGACGGTGCCCGAGCCGAGCAGGGCGGTGAAGATGACCAGGAACATGAGCGGGAAAGCGAACGTGAAGAAGGCAGACGCGGGGTTGCGCCAGAACGCCTTGTTGGTGTAGCGGACCTGCCGGGCGGTCAGGACGATGACGTTCATGGCCGCCCCGCCGCCCGGCCCGGGCCCGAGCGGCCACGGCTGCCCCCGGCGCCCTCGGTCGCTTCTTGCCTGTCCGGTGGGCTTGATGAGCTGCCGGTGAGCTCGAGGTAGACATCCTCGAGCGTGGGGCGGACGACGCTCAGGTCGTCGAGCTCGCTACCCCTCCCGACAGCCCAGCTCGTGAGGCGGTAGAGGGTGGCGGTCAGGTTCTCGGTGACGAGCTCGACGCGTCCGTCGGGGGTGGCGGTGTGGGGGATGTCGTCGGGCAGAGCGGCCCCCGCCGTGAGCCGGAAGCTCACCCGTGGACGGGCCTGGTCACGGCCCCCGATGCTCGAAGGCGGGCCCATGGCGACGATCTTGCCGGCGGCGATCACCGCCACCCGGTCGGCCAGGAACTGGGCCTCGTCCATGTAGTGGGTGGTGAGCAACACGGTTTTTCCCAGTTCAGCCAGGCTCTTTACGACCTGCCAGGCCTCGCGGCGGGCCGAGGGGTCGAAGCCGGTCGTGGGCTCGTCCAGGAAGAGCAGCTCGGGATCGCCGACCAGTGCCACCCCGACGTCGAGGCGCCGCTGTTGGCCACCCGAGAGGGTCGTGACCCGGGCGTCACGTTTCGCACCAAGGCCCACGAGCTCGATGACCTCTTGTGGCGACCTCGGGTGGGGGTAGTAGCCGGCGTACATGGTTAGGGTCTCGGTGACGGTCAGGTAACGGTCGATCCCCGTCGACTGCAGCACGATGCCGATGTGCGGCTTCAAGGCGTTGCGGTCACGGCCCGGGTCGTGCCCGAGCACTGCCACCTGCCCCTCGTCACGATGGCGGAAGCCCTCGAGGATCTCGACCGTGGTCGTCTTGCCGGCGCCGTTCGGCCCCAGCAGGGCGAACACCTCGCCTCTGGCTATCTCCAGGTCCACCCCATCGACGGCGGTGAGGGGCCCGTAGGACTTGCGCAACCCGTGGACGGACACCGCCGCCTCTCGGGAGCTGGGTACCGGGGGCATGCCCGTTCCTGGCCCTGGCAGAGCCGGGTCGTCAACCAACTCGGTGCCCCCGATCCTTCGTTGCTCCCCGTCCAACGCGACGGGCCCTACCGTCGCGAAGGTCTGTCTGGCCCGAACCTAGTAGGGACCGGGCACGGGCATGCAAACGTGCCCCTTCGACCGGCCGGAGCCGCGGCGGCCCGTCTCAAGGTGGCGATGTCAAGCTTTCTCATCCCGAGCATGGCCCGCATGGCCCGCTCTGACCTGTCGGGGTCGGCGTCGGTCAACTCCTGGTCGCCGAGCTTGAAACGCACCGTCATGACTTACCCAGCCGTCATGACTGGCCCAGCCGTCATGACTGGCCCAGCCGGCCCCGGCCCGGCCTCGCCGTAGTGGGCTACCGCCCCGGCGGCGCGCCCCGTCCTGGCCGCCCCCCAGATGGCCGCTCAGGCCCCCGCCTGCTCCGGTGAGCTCGTCCCCGGAGATCCACAAGCTTTGCCTCTGTTGGCTCACAGGCGGCCTCCCGTAGGTTGGCCTCAGGCCGTACGGACGGCCACAGGCTATTGACAAGCGTGTAAGTACTATGCTGTAGTATTCCCAGATCTTGTGTGTGAAGGACCTAGACGGGCAGGTTGACCACTACAGCTTGTGGTTGTCCACCTGGGTCTCTGGTCAGCGAACGCGGACGTGAGCGAGCTAGCGGCCCCCTCGGGGGGCGACCTAACCAGTTGAAGCTCCGGAACAGGAAGGACTCCACCATGGCAATTGCCCCCGAGCGCACCGGCATCGGCATCCGCCGCTACTTCACCACTCCAGGCGTCCACCCCTACGACACGGTGACCTGGGAGCGGCGGGACGCCCGCATCACCAACTGGGCCACCGGGGCGGTCGCCTTCGAGCAGTTGGGGGTGGAGGTACCGAGCGCCTGGAGCGTCAACGCCACCAACATCCTGGCCCAGAAGTACTTCCGGGGCACCTTGGGCACGCCCGAGCGGGAATGGTCGCTCAAGCAGGTCGTCGACCGGGTCGTCGGGACCATCGTGGCCTGGGGGGACAAGGACGGCTACTTCGCCGACGCCCAAGAGGCGGAGACGTTCGAGGCGGAGCTCAAGTGGCTGATCATCCACCAGCGGGCGGCGTTCAACTCCCCGGTGTGGTTCAACATCGGCGTGGCCGGCGTACCGCAACAAGCCAGCGCCTGCCAACCGTACTGGTCGATGGTCAGCACCCCGGACGGCCTGGTGCCCATCGGCAAGCTGGTCGAGTCGGACGCCGTCGGTACCAAGGTGTACGACGCTCACGGGCTGACCAGCATCGTCGCCGTCAAGACCAACGGGCGCAAGGCCGTCCTTCGTCTGCACACCGAGGCCGGCCATGCTCTCGATGTCACCGCCGACCACCTTGTGTGGCGCCGGGGCGGAGCAGGCACCGGCCGGTTCGTGCCCGCCGGGTCGCTGCGGCCCGGCGACCAGCTCACATGGCACCGGACCGAGGCCGGCATGGGAGACGGCACGAAGACCCTCGAGATAGGTCGCATCGAGGAGCTCGGGGAGATGGAGGTCTACGACATCCAGACCGAGAGCGGCGAATACCTCAGTGACGGTCTTCGTGTCCACAACTGCTTCATCCTGGCCGTCGACGACTCGATGGACTCGATCCTCAACTGGTACGTGGAAGAGGGCAAGATTTTCAAGGGCGGGTCAGGGGCGGGGATCAACCTTTCCCGCATCCGGTCCTCCAAGGAAGGCCTGCGCGGCGGCGGTACCGCGTCAGGTCCCGTCAGCTTCATGCGGGGTGCCGACGCGTCGGCGGGGACCATCAAGTCCGGGGGCAAGACGCGCCGCGCCGCCAAGATGGTGATCCTCGACGCATCTCACCCCGATGTCGAAGACTTCATCTGGTGCAAGGCTATTGAGGAGCGAAAGGCACGGGCGCTGCGCGACGCGGGTTTCGACATGGACCTCGACGGCAAGGACAGCCATTCGGTCCAGTACCAGAACGCCAACAACTCCGTCCGTGTCACCGACGAGTTCATGCAAGCTGTCCTGGACAACAAAGACTGGGAGCTGAAGGCCGTAACTTCGGGCGAGGTCTTGAAAACGATGAAAGCGAGGGACCTTTTCCGCCAGATATCCAAGGCGGCGTGGGACTGTGCCGACCCGGGGATGCAGTTCGATACCACGATAAATAAATGGCACACCTCTAAGAACACCGGGCGCATTAATGCAAGCAATCCATGCTCGGAATACATGCACCTCGATAATTCAGCTTGTAACTTAGCTAGTATTAATTTGTTGACATTCTTGGACCCGGACGACGATTTTGATGTGGAGGGTTTCAAGGCCGCCGTCGAGGTCATCTTTACCGGCCAGGAAATACTTGTTGGGAACGCCGATTACCCGACCAAGCCGATCGGGGACACTTCCCGGCGGTTCCGCCAACTGGGCCTTGGTTACGCCAACCTGGGCGCGCTGTTGATGGCGCAGGGGATACCTTACGACTCGGAAGCGGGGCGGGCGTGGGCCGGGGCCATCACCGCCCTGATGACCGGCCATGCTTATGCCGTCTCGGCTCGGACGGCAGCCAGAATGGGTCCCTTCGCCGGCTACCACGAAAACCGTGAGCCAATGCTCGAAGTGCTGCGCATGCACCGGGCCGAGGTGGCCAAGATCGACGAGCTGGTGGTACCGCCCGAGCTCCTTTCGGCGGCCCAGGAGTCATGGGACAACGCGGTCGAAACCGCTACAGTTTACGGTGTAAGGAATTCACAATCCAGTGTTTTGGCCCCGACTGGAACTATTGGTTTGCTTATGGATTGTGATACAACTGGCATTGAGCCGGACCTGGGTCTCGTCAAAACTAAGAAGCTGGTTGGTGGCGGCACGATGTCGATAATCAACCAGACCGTTCCCCGAGCGTTGCACCGGCTGGGTTATTCCGAGGACGAGATTTCCGACATCGTTTCTTATGTCGACGAGCGCAAGTCGATCCTCGGGGCGCCGCACATCTCTCCCGACCACCTGGCCGTATTTGCCTGCTCGATGGGCGACAACACCATCCACTACCGGGGGCACGTGCTCATGATGGCCGCCGCCCAGCCCTTCCTCTCCGGCGCCATCTCCAAGACGGTCAATATGCCCGAAGAGGCGACGATCGAGGACGTCGAGCAACTGCACATAGAAGCCTGGCAGCTGGGCATCAAGGCGGTGGCCATCTACCGGGACAACTGCAAAGTGGCCCAGCCCTTGGCCACGACCAAGCGGGCGGCGGCGGCATCGTCCGGCCCTGAGGCTCACGACGCCGAGCTGGCCGTCAAGGTCGCCGAGCTCGAAAAGGCTCTGGAGCTGCAGACGGTGATCGTGAAAAAGCCGGTGCGCGAGCACATGCCCCGCAAGCGCAAGTCGCTCACCTTTTCTTTCCGGGTGGCAGACTGCGAGGGTTACGTGACGGTGGGCGAGCTCGAGGACGGCCGGCCCGGCGAGGTCTTTATGAAGGTCTCCAAGCAGGGTTCGACCCTGGCCGGCATCATGGACGCCTTCGCCATATCGGTGAGCCTCGGGCTGCAGCACGGGGTACCGTTGGCTACTTTCGTCCGCCATTTCACCAACATGCGCTTCGAGCCCGCCGGTATGACCGACGACCCCGATCTGCGCTTCGCGGCGTCGCTGGTGGACTACATTTTCCGGCGACTAGCGGTCGAGTACATGAGCCCGGTCGAGCGCATGGACCTGGGCATCCTGACCGTCAGCGAGCGCATGCAACCGACGCTGCCCGGGGTCGAAGAAGCCGTCATCATCGACCAACCGATGCACGCCGGCCTGGTAGAGGACCTAGAGCTGCGCGAGGGCCGCCAACTTCCGCTGCCGGCGCCATTTTCGCCTCCCACGGGCCGTGCCTCGGCCAAGAGCCGCACCGCGGGCGGCGCCGGGAAGACGGCGAAGAAACCTGCCGCCAGCGACGCGCCCTATTGCTATCAGTGCGGAGTGCAGATGCAGCGAGCGGGCAGCTGCTTCGCCTGCCCCTCCTGTGGGACGACGAGCGGCTGTTCGTGATGTAATGTAGGCGGCGCCACTTAATGTCACCGGGTTCCAGCGGTCAATGTCACCAGTTGGGCCAGCAATGTCACGAAGTCGGCCAAACAATGCCACCTCGCGCCCGAGTGAGGACTGACCAGCTGTGATGTGCACGCCCTGGCTCCGTCCAATTTTGTTTTGCCCCTACTGCCCACGAGGACCGGTACTGGACAGTGCAGGGTTCTCGGACCGGGGGGAGCTAGGAGTGCCAAGGAGAGTTGAGGAAGCGTGACGCTGCCTGAGACGCGTACACAGACGTGTCAAGCTCGGGGCGGCGTCAGCGCGAAACGGCGGCAAGTGACGCCGAGAACCGCGGCCAACGACATGGGATATCGCAACGACTCGGGCGTTCCTAAAGGGGTTCTTACCGATCCCAGGTAGCGACCCGAGAATAATCATTATGGTCGGCCTATGTAAGACGTCGCCCGAACATCAGAGAGTGCCGGGGCCAACGGCGGCCCTTCAAAGCGATAGTTGCGCCCACCGGCTAAACGACATCAGGCCGGGGCCGGGCTCCCTTGTCCCATGCGATCGAGCCGTCCTCGCCGATTCACGCGACGCGCCAGCCTGAGTGTAGAAAACCCGGTTGCGCCAGGCGTTCGACCGCCTTGCCCGGGACGACCGTGACGTCCTGCACAAGCTGGTGTGGGAGGGTGGTCCTGGCCTGGAGCGTCCGGCGTTCTCAGCGTCAGCGACAGAGCGGCCCAACGTCCGCCTACACCGTGCACCGACAATGACGAGACGGCCCAAGATCCTGATAGTACGTACCCTTCTCGACTCCTTGCGGACGAGACGATGGGCCTGCCATGGAGCCCCGGCTCCGTGGCAGGGCGAAAGCCAAACCGGCTGGGGGAACCTTGGCAGCACCCCCGGCCCGGGCACCTTCTGCGCCGTGGATCCTCGGTAGTAGTTCAGCCAGACGCCAGAGCCAGCGCCCCAGGTCCGCTGGCCACCAGTCGGGGGCGTCCCAGCTCCGGTGTAAAATAGCTCTGCGTAGGACGGCTCTCTTGGTGGTACAACTTACCGGGCGGCAGTGACCATATCGGTAACTTCGTCGGTCTTAGCTAGCTAAGGGCCCACGCCAGGTTAATACGCGCGTAGTATCACGATGGTGTGGAGGTCACGCCCCAAGAGCTCGCGCGCTTCTTTGCTGTCGTGCTCCCGCATATGGACGAGGTCCAACGGCGGGTGGTAG
>JBKQUU010000275.1:0-35602 GCA_052325485.1 Acidimicrobiales bacterium
TTCATCGACGTGCAACACCACAGGGTGTTCCTTGGCAGCGTTCCGGCCCACCCCATCGGCCCTGGGTCACCCCGCGAGCGCGCAACCTGGCAACTACTCTTGAGGACCAGGGGCGATCCCTCCGGCTCTTGGTCCGCGACCGGGACGACGAGTTTGTTGGGCCCTTCGACGAGGTACTGCGTTCGACTGGCACCCGTTGTCAGCACACCCGTTCAAGCCCCCAGGCGAACGCGTTCGCGGAAGGATTTGTGTGCACAGCACGAGCTGAGTGCCTGGACTGGCCGTTCATCCGGCGAGCAGCGAGTGCCTGTTCCGTGTCGGGGCGCGCCACCACGGCGTGGCGAACTCTTGCGCGTGCCATTGGGAGGACCGCGTAGCTCAAAAGTCCCTCCGCTGGGCCCGGCCCGAGGGGTGGGCTTAGCTTGCTCCTACCCGTTCGGGGCTACCGTTCCGCCCGCGACAAGGCCGGCAGGCAATAGCTTGCCTGCTCCTCCTCGGGCCAGAAGGTCGATGGCCGTGCGCGCCATTTCCAGCGCCGGGACGTTCACATGAGTCAAAGGTGGGACAATGTGCTTGGTGAGCCCGCTCCAACCGATGACCACCACGGACAGGTCGCCCGGCACGTCCTTGCCTCGTTGTTGGAGCGCCGGCATGAGCAGGTCGATCATTCCCTCGCCGTTGACAATTAAGGCGCTGAGAGCAGGTTCCGCTTCAAAGAGGGCGTCGAGAGCTGCCTGGGTGCCTTCCGTGCCGGTCTCCACGGGCAGGCCATGGAAGGGCAACCCTGCCTCGTTGAGGGTTGACTTTACGGAGATCCAAAGGCGGTGCGCATAGCTCAGGCCCTTTTCGAAAGTGCCCGGCGGGGAGGCGAGAAGCCCGATATAGCGATGGCCGAGACTGACAAGGTGCTCCACGCAAAGACGCCCGGCGCCTTCGAAATCAAAATCGACAAAGGGTACTTCGGTGGGCTCCACGGGCATACCGAGCGCGACAGCAGGAACCCCCAACTTTTCGATCAATTTTAGGCGCTCGTCCTTGACTTGTACCTCCATCAGTATGAGGCCGTCGACCATCTTGCTGCCAACGATTTTTTCGATCGCAGCATTCCCTCCTCCACCCGTGATCAGTATGACGTTCCATCCCTCTTGCCGAGCAGCATCCACAACTCCATATACGTACGGCATGTGCCCTAGTGCGTACGGTTTGTCGACGGCGTCCGAGGACCAGTCGTAAAGGGGGTCGACAAGCGCGATGACGTCCGTCTTGCCGGCTCTGAGCGAACGGGCACCAGCGTGAGGCTCGTACTTGAGCTCCCGGATTGCCTGCTCGACCCGGGCGCGTGTCGCCTGGGAGATGCTCCGCTTGCCGCTCAACACGTAGGAAACAGTGCTCGGCGCGACACCTGCGTGCCGAGCAACATCGCTGATCTTCGAACTGGTCAACCCTCCTCCTCTCCTTGGTTTCTCGAGTGCCCCATGTGGTTGACGGGCAATCGAAGGAGTTCGGTTGCCGGTCGCACTCCCAGGCCAGCGCAAGTCTAGGAGCAGCGGTGCGCAGCGGGCCGGCCCGGTTGCATAGCAGGCCCTAGGGCGCCGTCTGATTACTTGGGGAGGGCGAGCGACTGCAACGCTCACGCCTGAGGGGTGCACGCTCAGGATCTAGCCCCTGACCAGCGGCTACACCCTTCTGCCACCATCGTCGCTATAGCTGCTCGGTCACCTTCGAGCTCGTCCGCCGGCATCAGCTCGCCGTGCTACGCCCCACCTTGGAGGACCAGGGCCGCGCCGTTGGTCCCTGGTCCGTCGACCGTGACGAAAAGCCCCGGCCCTCGACGAACTCAGGCGCTCGACCGGTGCTCGGGTTGGCAAACGCGCCCGTCGGGTCGCCCAGGGCGGACGCGGTCCTCGCCCCACCCCTTCGGCACAGCCGCCAGCTTCGAGGCCCTTAACCAGTTTCGCCCATCGCGCTGGCCTGGACCTGCGCTGGCCAAACCGGGTTATGACGCGATCTCCCCGTCGGGATCCCAGAGGTCTTCCCAGGTCTGGTCGGGCCTCCATAGGAACACCTGGCCTTTGACCAGACGGTTGCCGCTGTCGATGCCCGCGATCGCCTGCATCTCTTTGTCCGTCAGCGGGTCGCTCACGGCGGATTGAAGATTGGACTCGTAGTGGGCGCGCTTGACCGAGAACGGGATCGGCGTCTGGCCCCGTTGGACAGCCCACTTCACGCAGATGACGGCTGGGTGCACCTCGTGGTCCCGGGCGATGCGAACCACAACCGGGTCTTCAATGTCCACGGTGTCCTCGGGCGTGCGGTCGCGCTCGGGCCGGGCAGGTGAACCTATTGGGCAGAAACCAGTCGGCTCGATACCCTTGCTGCGTACGTAGGCGAAGAGATCCGGTTGCTGGAAGTGGGGATGTAGCTCCATCTCGTTCACCGAGGGACGGACACGGGCATCGCGCAGGAGCAGCTCCAGCTTGGGGACCGTGGTGTTGGAGGTGCCGATGTGGCGTACGAGGCCCATGTCCACCAGCCGCTCCATCTCCCGCCAGGTCCGCATGAACTCGGCATGGACATAGGGCCGGGCGTTGGGGCTGCGAGAGGTGACGTCGCAGCCGGGCTCGTGATAATTGGGGAATGGCCAGTGCACCAGGTACAAGTCCAAGTAGTCCGTGCAGAGGTCTTTCAGGGAGCTCTCACACGCGGGGACGACGTCCTGGGGGGCGTGCTTGTCGTTCCACAGCTTGGAAGTGAGCCAGAGCTGCTCACGGGGGAAGTCCTTGAGAACTTCGCCTATGCGATCTTCGTTCCCGTACACGGAGGCGCAGTCGAAATGTCGGTAACCGACTTCGAGGGCGCCGCCCACGGCCCGGGCGACCTCCTCAGCTGAGACCCGGTCCGAACCAAAGGTGCCCAGACCTACTGCCGGCATCAGGGCTCCGCTGCTTAGGCGGCGTTGGGGTACCTTCGCGAGATCAACCGTCATGCCTCTGTCCCTCCTTTCAATCTTTTGATCCGCGTCCCGGTGGGGGCGGCGGAGGGCCCTAACCTCATCGCCACACTTGATCGCCGTCGAAAGCCCTCCCACCCTTTCTGAAGGGGAAAAGTGGCGGTGATCGCTGCCTCGGAGAACGAAGGGTCGCTCATTCCTTCGTGGACCCGGCAAGCATCCCAGTGACCAGAGCGCGCTGGGCAAAGAGGAAGACGATAAACACAGGGGCGATCGCTACGAGCGCAGCCATCGCCAGCTCCGGTCGGAGGACCGGGCTGTTGGCGCCTACCACCGGGTTGAACGCGGAAGTCTGAGATACGAGGTACTCCAGACCTACAGGGAGCGGGTACCGCCTGTCGCTGTAGAACATCACGTAGGGGAGGAAGAAGTTTGTCCAGTCGGACACGAAAGCGAAAAAACCGACGAGCGCCACCACGGGACGGGCGAGAGGCAACGCGATCCAGACGAAGACGCCCCATTCGCTGGCCCCGTCGACCCTGGCGGCCGCCAGGAGCTCCTTTGGGATCGTGGACGAGAAGAATATATAACACAGGTAGACGCCGAACGGGAAGAAGCCAAATGGGAGCGCAACCGACCAGCCCGTGTTCTCGAGGTGCACGACGTTCAGCTCCAAAAACAGCGGTAGCACCAGCGCGCTCGCCGGCATGATCATGACAAGCAGTGTGATACTGAGCAGTACTCGCCGGCCGGCGAACTCAGTGAGGGCCAAGCCGTAGCCGGCAGGTACCGCGCAAAGCAAGGCGAGGAGCACGCCAACGACCGAGTACCAAGCCGAGTTTTCAAGCCATTTCAAGATCTCGTGAGCTTGGAAGCTGTACAGCGCGTCCCAAGTGTGGAGGAAAGTGTGGAAGGACCCAAAGGTGAAGGCCCCCTCGAAGACCAGTTGGTGGTCGGTCTTCGTCGGGGCGATGAGCAACCAGATGACGGGGACCACGAAAAAAGCCGTGAAGGCCAGCATCACGACGAACCATGCGAGCCTTATTACCACCCGGTGGTTAGGCACCCGGCGACGTGGACGGTCCAGCTGGCGGCCTTTCACCATGGGAGCCTGTGCCGCCGTGTCGCCAGCACCCGGCTGGGCAACAGCTTGGGACATGACATGTCCCCCTACTCGAGCTCGAACATCTTCGAGCGGAAGACGAGCAACGCCGCGGCCATAAGGCCTACGAACAGCAGGTCAACCGAGATCGCCGCCGCGTAGTTGAAGTTGCCATTATAGGTGGCGAGGTAATAGGCCAGCTGGTTGGGCGACCAGAACGGGCTCACCATGCCTAGGCTGGCTGAGGCGACCAGGGTGGGCTCGACGATCAGTTGCGTGCCAGCTGCGAACGCCAGGATCAGCATGTAGACCACCCACTTCTTGATCAAGGGCAGCTTGATGCGCAACGCAAGTTGCACGACGTTGGCGCCGTCGATCTTGGCGGAGTCGATGACTTCGTCCGAGATGTTGTTGAGCGCCCCGTTCATCACCACGATCCAGCCGCCTGCCCCGGTCCAGAACGCGATTATGGCAAAAATGACGGGGAGGTGCCCAGGTGCTATCACCTGGGGGAACGCTGAAAAGTGGAAGATAGAGGAGAGGGCGAAATGCCACGGGCTCAGCTCGGGGTCGAACATGAAGGCCCAGACGACCACGGCGGCGGAGCCGGCAAGCGCTCCCGGGAGGTAGAAGAGGAAACGAAAGGCCGGGACCAGTCGGCGCGCCCCACCATGAAGCATGAGCGCCAGGAAGAGGACGACCACGACCAGGGCACTGAGCCAGATCGCTAGGTAGACAGCGATGTGCTCGAAGGCCGGGCCGAAGCGGAAGTCGTGACCGGTCTTCAAGAAGTTTGACAAACCCGCCCAATGCCACGGGACGTTCTCTTTGGTGAATGCCAGGTAGAGCGCATAGACCGTCGGTACCACCCCAAATAACACGAGCAGCACTACGTATATCGATACGAATGCATAGCCGGCGCGGTTACGACCGCCAGCCCGCCCGCCGCCGACGCGGCGTTTGGCTGGGCCCGGGGTGGGCAGGCTGGCGGTCTGAGTCAACTTCTGTGCTTAGCTTTTGACCTGGTACCCGTCTGATTGCGCGTTGTTCAGGATCGCGCTTGCCATAACGGATAGCTGAGACGAAACCGTGTCGCCTGCTGTCAGGTTTGGCGTGACGTTCTGGGCCCAGAGGCCGAAAACGTCCCAGGGAGTCTGAGACCAGCCGGGCCAGACCTCAGGGGCGGCGGTAGCGAACGCCGGCGCCAAAGGCGTGGCAAAAAGGCCGCTCTTGTCTTGCGCGGCGATCCAGACCTTGGCGGCCGGGACGTAACCGGGGTAGCCCTCTGACTGGAGCTGCGACACGTTTGAGGTGGCGAGCCCTACCAGCACGTTCGCCGCGGCCTGAAGTTGCGTCCCGCTCAGGTGCGAGGACAGTATCCATAGGCCTCCACCTACGTCGCCTGTCCAGGCGTGCTTGGCGCCAGCCCAGATCAACGGTGGGTATGCCGCATAGGTACCCGCAGGAGCATCGAGGACGGAGCCTTTACCCTCAAAGATGGCCGTTGAGTACCAGGCGGGGCCGACTGTCATGAGCACCTTGCCGCCCCACGTCTTCCCGAAGGTAGACCCGAAAACGTTGCCGTTGACGGCGGGGACCGTCCCGTCCTTCAGCAGCGGGTTGAGCAAATTGGCCATGTTTACGCAGTTGGGGTCGTTCGGGTTGGAGAGCAGGCTGTACGAACCGACTACCTGGTTCAGGTGGCACTGGGCCGCTTGTAGGTAGATGGCGTCGTCATAGGAGTCGCCTAGCTCGCCGATGATGTAACCCGGGTGGTTCTTGGCGACGTCCAGGCCGATCGCTTGCCACTGCTGCCAGGTCGTCGGGACCGTGTAGCCGAGCTGTTTCATCAGCGGGACATTGACCCACAGCACGTCGAAGGCCATGTCGTTGCGGAGGCACTCGAGTTGTTTGCCCACCATGCACGGGGCCAGAGCGCCCGTGGCGTAGTTATTGAGGACCGAGCTCGGGACGAGGCCGTTGTTGAGCACGGCCGGGTAATTGAACGGCGAGAAGCCGAGCTTTTGGACGTCGTTCTGCTCGGCGGAGAACATGATGTCCGGCCAGCCGTGGCCGACCCGGTTGGCCAGGGCGATCTTTTCCTCGAGACTGCCAGAGCCATTGGCACCGGCGTCGCCGGTAGTGACCGCGAGCTTGATGGACGGGTGGGCCGCCTCCCAGGCCTTCACCATCGCCAGGCGGGCGGAGTCGACCAACACGGTGATCGGCGCTGAGCTCATTGCCGGGCGGGGGGTGGCACTGCTGATGCCGGCGCCAGTCACGGACATCGACGCCGCCAACCCGATTGCTGTCAATGTTGCTAACGGCCGGCGTCGCACCCATAGGCGCCGTGCGGTTGATATCTCTCTCATTGTCCTCCCTTTTGTTTGGTTGATAAGGCTTGTCCGGTGAAGGGCCAGTCGGGCCAGAACGGCCAATAGGGCGTGTTCCTCAGCGGATCCGGCGGGCGGGTGAGCAGTGGGCGCGCCCGACCTGCTGAAAAGGCTGAGCGCAGTCCCACCTCTTGTCCGGCGGTACCGACGGGGCGCCCACGCTCATAAACCGTTGTCCACAGCGGGCGTGCGGCGGCCCGCCTCCATCAAGGTTGTCGAATCGATTCGACGATGGACCCCAACTCCTTTCCCCTACAACGTCGTACTAGGTCGCCTCCCTGAGAAATCGTTGCCTCACCATGTCTTACTATCGCCCCGAAGGTCTGTCAAGTCAACCAGCGCAACCGCTCGCACGAGCAGCGCAACGGCTCGCACGAACACAACGGGGCACGGACGGCGTCTCAGCGCTAGCCTCACGATAGTGAATTGTCCATTGTCCCTAGAAGGAACCAGCACAAGTCGCCGGTCACAGCGCTCTACGTGTTGAGAGCGTCAGAACCAGCGTCGTGGCGACCGACGACGGCCTGTGCCTTCTCTGAGGAATCGTTTCCTGGAAATCGTTGCCTCAAGCAGCTGGTGCTACTGTGACAGCGACCGCGTCAGTCGTCCCCTGCCGAGGTGTGCCCTCGACAGGGTCGTGAGGAGGGCCTTGGTGCACGGGTGGTGACCACGATCTTCGATGTGGCCCGCGTGGCCGGGGTGTCCACTTCTACGGTCTCGCGCGTCTTGAACGGCAACGAGCACGTAAACCCGGACCTCGTGGCGAAGGTCACCCGCGTGGTCCGCGAGTTGAACTACCGCCCTAACCGGGTGGCACGTAGCCTCAGGCTCCGGCACAACCGGGTCTGGGCACTGGTGATCTCAGACGTCCGGACGGGACCGTTCTTTGCCGACGTCGTGCGGGGCGTAGAAGATGGTGCACACGAAGCTGGGTACCCGATGTTCCTCTGTAACGCGGACGAAGACCCGTCCAAGGAAGCCGACTACCTCCAACTTGCCGTAGCCGAGAACGTGGCCGGGGTGATCCTGACGCCGTCTGGTCCCGGCACGGACCTGCGGCCGTTGCTTGACGCCGGTATCCACGTCGTCCTTGCCGACCGGAAGCTTCCCGGTCACCAGGCGGACACCGTCGTCGCCGACAACCTGTCGGGCGCCATGCAGGGAGTCGAGCACCTGCTCGCCGGCGGGTACCGTCGCATCGCGTTCATCGCCGGCCCGCTTGCCGTAACCACCGGCTCGGAGCGCCTCTTAGGGTACCGCACGGCCTTGGAGCAGGCAGAGATCCCAGTGGACGATTCCCTTGTCCGCGTCGCCGACTTTCGCGAACAGGGGGGGCGCCGAGCCATGAAAGAACTGCTGGCACAAGTGCCGCGCCCCGACGCCGTCCTTGTGTCCAACAACCGAATGACAGCTGGGGCGCTCGAAGCCATCGAAGAAGCCAACCTTGCCATCCCAGAGGAGATCGCTGTTATCGGCTACGACGAGATCTCCTGGGCGCCGTTGCTCCGCACCGCCCTGACGACACTTAGCCAACCCGCCTATGACCTCGGCCATGAGAGCGCCCGCTTGCTCCTTAGCCGGCTCAACGGCTATTCAGGTTCACCCAGAACGGTCGTACTACCGACGTACTTGAACATAAGGGCCAGTACAACTCCCAAGCAACGGCCCGGCGCATCCCGGGTTCCGACGTCTCGCGCCAGCGCACCGGGCCAGAAAGCCAGCACAGCCGTCGGTGAGAACCGAAGCCGTGCGAGCCGGGCGCGCAGCACTCCCCGTTCGTGAAGGGTAGCGTTCGTCCCAGCCGGTCGAGGGTTGGCGGCAGTGCCCCAGGGTGACCTTGAACTCGCCCGCGTTGGCGAGGTAGGCGGCGGCGTCGTAGACACCTACCGCCGTACAGGTCATCTTGTCGGGCATCGAGACGCACGAAACGGCACGGAGCATCGAAAAGAAAGTCGGGATCCCCGATGGCTGAACGTGCCAGTGGCCGTTGGAGCTCACATCGAGGCCAAGCCACGCCCGCGTTTTACCATGGGCCTGCGTGAACCCCACGGCGGCGCACAGAGACGACGAGCCGTCGCAAGAGATCGAGCTCAGGTCGATGGCTTGGCTCAGAGGTGAAGCAAGAGTCTTGGCCCAGCCTCTCCTGGTCTCGACCATGGCCAGCGGTTCGGCGTTCCCGGCTGAGCCAGCCTCGACACCCACGGCCGTGCACGTACCGTGCCCGCAGAAAACGGCGTTCAGCCGCCCGGAGAGGGAAGGTACTCGTTCATCGGTCCACAACGTGCCGAGGAGGTGGGCCGCCGCCGGCACCGGTTCGGAGGTGTTGACGTTGATGGGAGGCGAGCCGGAGGGAGGGCCGACCGAAGTGCCCATACCGACCGCGGTGCAGTCGAGAACTCTTGACCGACCGTCACACGAGACGCCGTTCAAGAAGCCAAGGCCGCCCGTGACCGGGAACCTGTCAAGGGCCCAGCCAGAGCCGTTATTGGAGTAGGCCAAGGCGGAGAACCCTGCCCCCGCTCCTCGTCCCACCTGGGTGCCGACCGCCGCACGAACCGAGGGTGACTGGCACGACACGGCGTCAAGTCCAACCTGCGGGCTATTTGCGGGGATCGGGAGCGGGGTCGGCTCCCAGTTGCCGGCCCTCAAAGTGAGGACGTAGGGACCGCTGGCGTCCTGGCCGACGGTGACGCAAGAGCCGACCTCGGCGCACGAGACCGAGGCCAAGTCTGCGCCGGACTCGGACCGGGGGAGCGCGTCGGCCCTCCAGGCCGCCGGTCGCCACGTCTCGACCAGCGGCCCGCTCGTCTGCCCATTAGCCGTCTCGCGACGACCAACAGCAACACACCAGGAAGCTGATGGGCATGCGACGCTGGTCAGGGCGCCCACTACGTCTTGAAGCGTCCCGCCCCCCTTTGGGATGCCGGCGCGTATACTGGCGGTGTCGACGGTCGACGCTGAGCAGATCATCAGGGCAGCAAGAACAACGGGGAGCAAGCTGGGGCGGAGGAGCCTTGCCCGCTTCACCCCAAGGCTCCAGCCGTGGCAGTTGCCAGTACCTGGTTGCCGAGCCACCGCTTTCTGACGCGAAGCTATCCAGTCGAGAGGGTACTGGCCACGTCGCCAATCGTCGCACAGCTGAGTTGAGGGACATGGCGACCGGTGCGTCGGTCGTGCCCATCCGCCGTGCTCGTGACCGCGTACGTGACCTACTCAAGACAAGTTAGGTCACGTTCTGGTCACGCCGGCCCCTGAGGCCTCCCCAAAAAGCACCGTACAAGGCCGTGACAAGGACTTTTTGGCGCACCCCCAACCGGATTCGAACCGGTGCCGCCGCCTTGAAAGGGCGGCTCGAAGGGCCTTTCTGACATGGCATTTTTCTCTTTGCACCCCTTCCTACCAGCACGTATACAGCCAGCCCATGCCAGGTGACGCCGGGCAAAGCCAGGTCGTTGTGGCACGCTAGTGGCACGGTAGTGGCACGGTAGTGGCACGGCCCAGATACCCCCAACGTACGCACCCAGTGTGTACACTGGTCCTGTGAGCCAAGCGGGACCGGAGCGTACGGGACGCATCCACATGCGGGTGAGCGATAGGCAGGAGCGCATCCTGCGCGCCGCCGCAGAGGTTACAGGCGAGACGCTCACCGGGTTCGTGCTCGCGGCTGCGACGGAACGAGCCGAAACGGTGCTCGAGCGGGCTGAGCGGATCGACCTCAGTGCCGAAGCGTTCGAGCGGTTCGTGACAGCTCTCGACCAGAGGGGTGAGGACATGCCGGTCGTGCGCCGGTACGCCGGGTCGCGCAGCCCCATTCCCATGAGGTGAGCGCCGAGCACCTTCGGCCTGTCGAACTGCTCGGCGAAGGGCATCACGTCGAGGGCTTCGACTGCGGAACTGTAGAACTGGACCGTTGGCTCGTGCACACGGCCCGCGTAGCGGCGCGAGCGGGGACTGCAGCCACGTACGTCATCTGCCGGGGACGCACAGTTGTCGGGTACTACGCCCTTGCGATGGGGTCGGTGGCGCACACGTCCGCGCCGTCGCGCCTACGGCGCGGCATGCCAGACCCCGTCCCTGTCGTCGTGCTCGCCCGGTTGGCTCTCGTCCGCGCCGAGCAGGGCAAGAAGTTGGGTGGCCACTTACTGGTTGACGCTTTGCGCCGGTGCGTCAGAGGCGGCGCAGAGTTCGGTGCGCGAGCTGTCGTCGTGGACGCGATGGACGAACAAGCTGCGGCGTTCTACCGATACTTCGGCTTCCACGAGCTCGGCGAGCACCGCCTGTGGCGTCGGCTGGGTGACGTCGCCCGGGCAACGGGCACGTAGCGTCACGGAGAAGAACGGGCCTTTGGGGGACCGGCCCCGCGTCGGTCGGCCCAGTTTGGCCCAGTCAGCTCTTTGTGCCAAGAGACTCTGCGTGCAAAGCAGGGGCGGCGGTGCTTGTCATGCCACTTTATGGGTTGTGAACTGGGCGTTTATCGCCGCCGGTTGCCGTCATTTGACGGCCGTTGCCACCCACTTATGGCACGAATGTGGCACGAAGCCTCAGTCTCCGCGGCCAACTGGACACGCCCCCGAGGTTCTCCCCACCCCCCAGCTCCCGGAGGGCGAACCGGAGCTTGGGCTCAACGCTTTCCCCAGCCAGGTCGTCCCGAACCGAGCGGGTGATTCACCTGACCATCGTCGTAGGCCGTTCCACCTACGGGCACCACGTTCCGCGGGCAGGCAAGCGGTCGAGAGGACGATGCTTAGAGTTGAGCCGTGACGGACTATCCGCCGATGGCGTCCTATCTCCGCACGGAGCGGCTGAGGCTGCGGCCCTGGGCCGAGGCCGATGTCGACGAATACCGTGCGCTCGCCACGGAACGGGGCAAGGGCGTACCAAGCGTAGCGGTCATCGAGCAACGCATCGCGGCCCAGCTCACTGCGACAGCGCAGAGCGGGATGGCGGAAGGCCCGGTAAAGAACCACCCGTAAAGGCGCCCGATGTGATGGGATGAAGGAGCGCTGAGCGGCTCCCGCGTGACGGGTCCGGTGGTGGGCCGGCGCCACTGGCTGGAGGCAAGTCCGTGGCAGCTGCAAAGAACAAAAGGGCACCTCGCCCTGCCGTGAGGGCCCGGGCCTTAGCAGACTCGGGGGTCACCACACCACAAACCTCACGACAGAGGAGGAAAAACCCAATGCAAGCACAACAGTACGTCGGTATCGACCTGCACCGTCGGCGCTCGGTCATCGTGCGCATGGACAGCGACGGTAAAAAACTGAGCTGCGTCCGGCTCCCCAACGACCCGATCGAGATCGCGGAGGAGATGGCGAAGGCGGGCGAAAGCCCCGAGGTGGTTATCGAAGCCACCTACGGTTGGTACTGGCTGGTCGACCTGCTCCAGGGCGACGGCAGTCCGCAGGCTTCGAGCCTTACGAGCACCTGGCCGTTCCCCGGTACCGGGAGCGGCACGTCCTCAACCTCCAGCGGTTGGTCAAAACTCCTAACCACTGCTGCCTTCATGGTGACCTCCTGGTGTTGTGGGCTGTTCTCAGGCCCGTGGGAGAAATTGTCACGCTGCGTTTTCCCGAAGTGCCCCCAGGTGTAAAGGAAGAGTGATCTAAGCGATAACGGGTACGCGGTGCGCGAACGACCTCGCCATCAGCGCGGTGTGACTGAAGGGGAACGTTCCAACCAGGCTATTTCAGTGGGATCACCGAGAAGGTGCCGCCGCCAGGCCATTTCAACCCCGCCCCGTTGCCCTCCGTACCCGTGGTCTGGGGGACCGATACCGGGGGCGGGAAAAGGAACCTCTCGCGCGAATACAGATATAGCGGCTTCCCTTCATATGTCACTTGCTCCTCACCGTCCGGCCGTCGCAACGTCCCGAGGCCCGTGGTCGCGACGCCCAGGGCCGCATGTGGTGCACCGCCGGCGAGCACGGGGATCCATTCGACGGCGCATGCCCCGCTACATGCACTGTGCCCCGGGTGGTCGAGGCTGTAGGAGTACACGGTGACGGCGCCCCCTATACCAGTTGGGAACTCCGCCGCAGCCAGCACTTTCTTGCCGTCGGGCAGCGCCTCGGTTTTTATCGTCGCCGGGCCAGGGTCAGGGAGCCCGTCTGACGCGGACACGAGGTCCCAAAGGACGTGCCAGGGGGGCATCGGGAAGACGGTCTCCAAGAAGCCCTCACCGAAAGGTGCGGAGCCGTCAGTGGGTGGTTGGTCCGAATGGTTCATGTAAAGGGGGTGGCCGGCATAAGTCACCTGGCGACCGATCCCCTGCCGGTAGACGCTCCCCAACAGGCGCGGGTTCACACCAGGCCCAGCAATTGGCGCGCCCGTAGTGGTCAGGGCGGGCCAGTCGTCGCTGCCGACGCCATCGAGCATGTCGCCCTCTGGGCCTGTGCAAGAGAGCGGTACAACGTCCTGGTTGAGTATGTCCACCGCGGCCACGCGGCTAGTACCGCAAGCGAAACTGCTCACCGTATCGGCATTGTTCTCGTAGAGCGGGTAGCCGCCGAGCTGGCCGGGGCCGGAGCCGCCGCCAACTTCCAGTACCACACCGTAGCTGCTGGTCTGCACAGCAACGACAGTTGTCCCGGCCACCTGCGGACCGACCTCAGCTGCTCCCGCAGGCGGGCTCGAGGCCCCCTGCAACGTCACCACGGCGGCGAGCAACGCGCTCGCTGGGGTCACCTTTCGTCTCATTTGGCTCGCTTCCTCTCCTATTGGGCCCACGCGGCGGCGCAAGTGCATCGGGGGGCGGCGACCCTCGTTCTTGGTTCCGGGACGGGGATGTCCTGGACCTGAACTGGTTGGTCGTAAGCGGTAATTACTGCTGCCCTCATGGGGCCTCCTCTTTCGTCGTTCGAGCAACTGGGTTCCTTGATCGGGTGGCCGCGTTGGCCGATGCGCAGGCATTTGTTTTTCGCTTGAGGTGCAAACGCCAGGGGTTCGATCGCTGATGGCCTCGGGCCTCTCTCCAGGCGCCTCAGCCCGGGCTATGGGGCAATCGCTATGTCATTGGGAATGTTCAGACCTGTCTTCGGCCCAGAGATAGTCCGTGCCGGTATGTGGGAGCCCGATTTGGCCAGCTGAGCCTTGGTGAACTCCACCACCGCGTTGCTGGGTTCGCTCGTCCACAGGTCCCCCGACGAGTCCAGCGCCAAACCGCTTGGCTGGCTCAGAGCCAGATCAGCGATGGTGACATGGGGAGACGGGGCCCCCGAGTGGGCCAGCTGTGCCTTGGTGAGCTCCACCAGAGAGCCGGCGTTGTTCGCCGCCCACAAGTTCCCCTGCTGGTCGAAGGCTATGTCGTTGGCATACCCACTAAAGCTGACAAGGGAAATCACCACGCTCGGCGCTGGGTCAGCCTTGACCAGCCCCGCTTTGGTGAACTCGAGCACGTTGTCGGTGTTGCTCACCCACAGGTCGCCAGAACGGTCGAACCTCACCGCCACGGGCGACGAACCCGAATAGCTGATCGTCTTGTACGGAGCGGGAGAACCGGACTTGGCCAGCTGGGCCAGGCTGTACTCAGTGACGGTGCTAGGGCCTTGGTTCGCCACCCAGAGGTCTCCCGAGCGGTCGAAAATGAGGCTGGCGGGCTCGTTGGGCGTGTTGCCCGCGCCCGCTGAGATCACCACGGCTGGGACTGGGTTGGCCTTGCTGAGCTGCGCCTTGGGGTACTCGACCAGCTTGTCGGACTCGTAGTTCCCCACCCAAAGGTCACCAGAGGAGTCAAAGGCCAACGCGTCGGGGCCGCTCATGAGTTTGGAGAAGCTCTGCGTGGGGGCGGCATCTCCTGTTGACCCAGGCGGGTAACAGGTGACCGACCCCGGCCCGGACCCACCCCCGCCCGACCCGGACTCAGCAACGACGACCGACCCGGGGCCGCAGCTGATGGCAGCTGCCTCGGCCGGCACCGCTCCGAGCACGGTCGGGCAGGTGGCTGTCGCTCCCATGACGAGCATTGCCGCCAGAACGCCCTGAGCTGAGGCAGCGAGCGCCTTATTTCGTGGGGATTTCCTGATCACGATGCCTCCTTTGTCCGGTGTTAGTTGGGACTGTGTTGGTTGTAACGCCTCATCCAACAATCTGCTCTTGATCGTCCTACGCAGGGGCCCCCAAAAGGTTCCCGCCTGCCCAGCTGGGGCGCCGGGCGGTAGCGGCGTTGTGCTTCCGAGGGGGCCGGGGCCTGGCCTTGCTTACTCCCGGCCCCGGAGCACGAAAAGGTCGCGCTCGATGATCTCTTGGGCCCTCGCCACCGTCCCGGCCAGGTCCTCCCGCGTCGGCGCCAGCGAACTGGGGACTTCTATGTAACGTCCGGAGAGGGCGTCGGCCTCTCCCGAGGCGATGCGGACGACCAGTTCGGCCGCTCTTTCAGGCGGGACGTCGGTCCCGCGCTCGAACAGCGCCTGCAGATCCTCAGTGGTGCCCGGGGCCCGGCGGGGCGCGCCGTCTTCGGCCACTGCCGTGCGGACGAGGCCGGGCACCAGGGAAAATGCCTGGACCCCGTGGTCCCTTCCCTCGACGGCCAGACTTTCGGTCAGCCGCAGGATGGCGGCCTCGCTCACGCAGTACGAAGACAGCCTGGGGCTCGCCACGAACCCGAGCCCGCTCGCCAGGTTGACGGTGCGCCCATGGCCGCGCTCGACCATTCCCCGGAGCACGGCCAGGGAGCAGTAGAGAAGGCCGCGCACGTTCACCTCCATCGTCCGCCACCATTCGTCAGGTCCCGGTCCGACGAGCGGGGCGACCAGCCCGAAGACGCCGGATTTGTTGACCAGGAGGTCGACCGGTCCCATCTCGACCTCGACCTCGGCCACCATGCGCTCCACGTCGTCGAGGTCCGACACGTCGGCCCGGACCGCCAGTGCGATCCCGCCCCGCGCCCTCACTTCCTTGGCCGTGGTCGCCATCTCCTCTTCGGACCTGTCACAGATGGCCACCGAAGCGCCCGCGTCCCCGAGCGCCACCGCGATCGCCCTGCCGATGCCGCGGCCCGCCCCCGTGACGAGCGCCACTTGCCCGCTCAGGTTGACTGCCTTCGGGACCGAGGGGCCGGGCCCGCGTCCACCACTGCCGGTCATCTCTGCTGCTCTCCTCTCCCGACCCAACGCCACCGCCAAGGAGGCGGAAGGGGGGCGCACTGTGCTCCCCCCTGGGCGGTCATGCCATTAGGGGTGCCCTTTTGCTTGCAGACCCAGTTGTACCTGTCCCTGGTCCCCGAAAGGTTCCCGACGCCGGCCCACCGTGCACCCACCCGACGTTCACGGGAACGTTGCGGGAATACCTTCCCCCGACAATGACGATGTGTGGTCCCTGCCGACCCCTATAGGTGGACCACCTGAGAAGCACCACTCGTCGGGGGCCGCTGGTGAGATAATGCCCCATGGCTGAACTGGCCAGCCCCCGCAGTTCGGTTTTGCAGGCCCGGCTGCTCGGCCCGTTCTCGCTCAGCCGCGGTGAGCTGACCGCCGGACCCTGGGAGAGGCCGAGCGCCCGGCGCCTGGTCCAGCTCCTGCTCGTGAGCCCCGGCCGGCGCATGACCCGGGACGCGGCTCGAGAGGCTCTTTTCCCCCATATGGGCCCGGAGGCGTCGCGGCGGGCCCTGAACAAGGCTATTTCCATGGCCAGGGCCGCCCTGGCCTACCTGGGCGAAGACGGGCGCTGTCTATTGGTAGCTGAGGCTGGACTGGTCAGGGCGGACGGCACGGTCTTGGAAGTCGACTGCGAGTCCCAGGTCCAGGCCCTCGAAAATGGCCTGGCTATGGCCCCGGGGACAGCGCGCGACGAACAATTGAGCGCCGCCCTGGCCAACGAAGGCGTCCTGCTCGAAGACGAGCCCTACAGCGACTGGGCGCTGCGGCCGAGGGGGGCACTGGACAAGTTGCGCCAGGAGGCGAGGCTGGCGCTGGCGCGCGACCGGACGAAGGGTTACGGCCGCCCAGCCCCGACGGAAGTCGTGCGGGCCTGGGAGGCTTGCTTCGCCCTCGACCCGAGCTGCGAAGAAGCGGCCGTTGCCTTGATGCGTTCCTATGGGGCGCAAAACCGCCACACCCTGGCGGAGACGACCTACAAAACCTGCCAGGCGGCGCTCGGAGAGCTCGGCCTGCGGCCGTCGCGCCAGGTCGAGGAGGCGCGCTGGGCAGATGACCACGAGAGAGAGCACGGGGGCCCGCCCAGCTCGTACCAGGGACAGGAGCGCCGGCTGGTCAGCGTGCTGTCAGCCGAAGTGTCGGGCCCCGTCGGGGCGGCGCCGGCGGCCTCGCACGAGGAACGGGCGGAACTGGTCGGGGATCTCCTCGCCGAGGTGGTCGCCCAGATCGAAGCCATGGGAGGCACCGTCTCGTCGGTATCGGGCCAGGGCCTGGTGGCGCTCTTCGGCGCTCCCGAGGGCCACGAAGACGACCCTGAGCGGGCGCTGCGGGCCGCCCTGCGCTCGATGAGGGCGAGTGGCGGACAGAGAGGGGACCTTTGCCTGCGGTTTGGCGTCGAGACCGGGCCTGCGCTCGTGGGTCGGGTCGGGGGCGGGGCTAGCGGCTACTACGGCGCCGTCGGGGACGTCGTCAGTGTGGCGGGGGCGGTGAGCTCGGCGGCCCGGCCGGGCGGGGTGCTGGTGGGCCCGGCCACTCGGGCCGCCACCGAGCGCATCTTCGACTGGGGAGCTCCCCAGCCATTGGTGATCTCGCCGGAGGCTGGGCCGCTATCGGTGTCCTACGTCGAGCGCCCCAAAGCACGCCCGGCGGGGGAGGCGGGAAGACGGCGCCTGGCCGGGCGGGCCTCGCTGGTCGGCCGCGAGCCGGAACTGGCCGTTCTCCGCGACGCTCTGAGGGACACCACTGCTGGCCGGGGCAGCGTGGTCGTCCTGGCCGGCGAGCCGGGCCTAGGAAAGACCCGGCTCGTGGACGAATGCCGCAAGTTGTTCATGGCCTGGGTGGGGGCGGCCACGGGGCGGCTCCCGCTCTGGGTGGAAGGGCGGGCAGCTTCGTACAGCTCGGGCACGCCCTACGGCTTGTTCCAGCGGCTGCTCACTGCCTGGGCCGGGGCCGTCCCCGAAGAAGGCGAGGAGGTCGCGCGGGCCGCTTTGGAGAGGGCGGTGAGGGCAGCCTTCGGGGGCAAGGTGAACGCCGAACAGGTCAGCCTCCTCGGCGTCCTGCTCGGTCTGCCACCGGGAAAGGCCGCGCTCGACCTGTCCCGCCTCGGCCCCGAGGCCCTGCAGGAAGCCACCTTCGCAGCCGTCACCGCCTTGGTCTCGAAGCTGGCGTCGCACGGCCCGACCGTTCTCGTGCTGGAGGACCTCCACTGGTCCGACGCCACATCCCTGCGCCTGGCCGAACGCGTGGCGGCGCTCACCACTACTGTCCCGCTCCTCATGGTCATCACGCGCCGTCCCGAACCGGACCCCGGCGTGTCAGCGTTGGAGAGCGCACTGGCGTCCAAGCCCGGACTGGTGGTGCGCACCGTCGAGCTGGGCCCTCTCTCCCGGGTTCACGAGCGCGAACTGGCCCGCTCCCTGTTGGGCTCGGCCGCCAAGGGCCCGCTCGTCGACGCCGTGCGGCAAGGCGCCGAGGGCAACCCCTTTTTCCTGGAGGAAAGGCTCGCCTCTTTGCTCGAGACCCGCTCTTTGGTGAGGGACGACCAAGGCGGCTGGACGCTCGACCCATCGGCCCCGGCAGAGCTGCCGGGGGCCATAGAGAGACTGGTGCGCTCTCGTGTCGACCGCTTGGGTAGTGGCGCCCACGAGGCCATAGTCGCCGCCTCGGTGCTCGGGCCCGAGCTCAACCTGAACGCCCTGGCGGCGATGACCCAGCTCGACGGCGCCCTGGGGGAAGCAATTTCGCAACTTTGCTCGAGCGGACTCCTGGTCGACCTCGGCAGCCACCCGGAGCAGGCTTACCGTTTCCGCCACGCCCTCATCCAGGAGGCGACCTACAAGGGCCTGTTGCGCCGGGAGCGCCGGCGCTTGCATTCCCGGGCGGCGTCGGCGCTAGCGGAAATGGCGGCGGGGCGCCAGCCCGAGCTGATGGGCGTGCTCGGCCATCACTTCGCCATGGCCGGTGAGGTCGAAAAGGCCGCCCATTACCTGGAAATGGCAGCCGACGAGGCAGCCAAGGTCTTCGCCAACGACGAAGCCCTCGCCTTCTACCGCCGAGCGCTGGAGGTGTTGAAAGCGGGGGGGGACGAGCCGGCCCGGCGCCTCGCTGGGATCTCGGCCAAGTTCGCTGAGCTGTGCTGGCTCATCGGTCGCTACGCGGAGGGCCAAGCGGTCCTCGAGGAGGCCACCGAGCTCGGCGAAGCCGCCGGGACGGTGCCGCTGGCGCAGTGCTTCCGCTGGCTCGGCGCAATCGCGAACGAAGAGCATCGCCACGGCGAGGCGCTGGCGGCCTGCGCCCGCGGCGAAGCCGCGCTGGAAAGCCGCCCCGCTCCCGAGGACGACGACTGGGTGGCGGCCTGGTTGGAGATCCAGATCACCCGTTGCTGGGTGCACGATGAGCGCAGCGAGGTGGAGGCTTTTGGTCAGGTTCTCACCCGGGCGCAGCCGTTGGCCGAAACCCGTGCGGGACCGGAGCAGAAGTCGAAGTTCCTCCAGTTAGTGAACATGCACGACTTGCTTGCTCACCCGCGTTTGCCTGACGAGACCATATTGGGGCGCTCCCGCGCCGCCTGGTCCATTGCGCTCGAGGCCGGGCTCGGGCACAAGATGAAGCGCCCCAGTTTCCTTGGGGTCGATTTGGCACAAAGCCCCCACTTGGCAGAAGCTCGGGAAGAGCTGGAGGCGTCGATAGCGATGAGCGAGAAGGCGGGGGACAGGTCCACGGTCCTGCGAGGGTGGTCTCACCTCGCCTGGTGCGCGCTGCGCCAGCACGACGTCGCCCTCGCCGCGGAAATGGCCCGGCGCGCCGGCGACCTTGCTCGCGACCTCCCCCATGTGGCATGCGCCGAACTGGTACCTACTGTCCTTGTGTGGGTGGCATGGAAAGAGGGGCGTTTCGACGACGCTGAGCGCCAGGCGGAGCTGGCGCGGTGCCAGCCCCTGGTAGACCGCTTCCACTCGACAGGCCAGATCTTGGCGGGCCGGGTGTTCCCCGTCGTCGCCATCCGCCTGGTCGCCAGTCGGGTCGAGGAGGCCGTTGACGCAGCAGGAGAACTGCTTTTCGCGGTCCCGCCGCCGCCCGATGAGGTGGTTGGTGCTATCAGTGCTGCTGTCGAGGCCTGGGACGCCGGGGACCAGGCGGGGGCGGCAGAGAAGCTGGCCGCAGCGTTCCGGTTGGCCGAAGACCTCCAGCTCGTTTAGCCAGCGCCCGTATGTGCACACACTCGCTACCTGAACTTTGTACCCGGCCTCGATGACGCGTCGCGAGGGGCCAAAGAGCAGCCCGCAGCCGGGAACAGGCGCCGGAGCCCCCAGCCCAGTCCCGTTGCGTCTGACCTGAGCAGAGGGGTACTACTAGTGCACACCTCCGGTAACGCTTGCCCCTTTTTGGGAGGGGAACACGCCGGCGCTAGAACACATTTCTGACGCCGGAAAGGGGATCACCGCACACTGCGGGAGCACTAACTTTCTGGGCAAGCGTGGTGGGGTCGACGATGACGGAGTCACCGCTCAGGTCGGGCCACGAGCGCACTTCCAAGGCCCGCGCCGCCGTCGAATTTCCGTCCCTAATATCATTATTGGGCGGCCCCTTTTTGCAGGACAGTCCTTGGACACCCGCTCCGAATCGGCGATCCCGAGCTTTTGGAGGCGCCCCCGGCTTCGCCCCTAGTCCCGTACATAATTGCACATTCCAGCATGGCCGCTGCCGACAGGACGACCTTACGGTCGAAGCCTCGAAGATGTGGGGCTTGGACGGTTTTGCCCCTGAGCCCCACCAGCTCAGGAGGCAACGCCATGACATCGACATCAAC
Organism: Acidimicrobiales bacterium; assembly: GCA_052325485.1. Lineage (GTDB taxonomy): Bacteria > Actinomycetota > Acidimicrobiia > Acidimicrobiales > Palsa-688 > Fen-671. Next base: position 20,341 of record JBKQUU010000275.1, read on the forward strand.
AACTGTCCTCGCCGTCCCCGACCTCGTGTTCACCGACCCGGAACGATTGGCCCTGGCTGGCTTCCTCGCCGGCTACAGGGGCCTAACCAGGGACGCCTACGCCCTCGACCTACGGCAGTTCCTCTCGTTTTGCGAGCGCCACGGCCTCCGGCTCTTCTCGGTCCGGCGCACTGACATCGAGCTGTACGCCCGAGCACTGGAGGAGGGTGGCCGCGCCCGGGCCACCGTGGCCCGCAGGCTTTGCACGGTTGTCGGCTTTTTCCGCTACGCCGAGGAGGAGGGCCTGGTGCCCACCTCGCCGGCGGTCCATGTCCGCCGTCCGCGCCTCGACTATGAGTCGCATGCGGTCGGTCTTGACCGCAACGAGGTCGGTGCGCTCCTGGTCGCGGCCGGGCTCGGGGCGGCGGCCGAGCACGCCCTCATCTCGCTGTTGGCCCTGAACGGCCTGCGGGTGTCGGAGGCCCTTGGTGCCGACATCGAAGCGCTCGGCTTGGAACGGGGCCATCGCACCCTGACTGTGCTGCGCAAGGGCGGCAAGGTCGTAACCGTCCCCTTGGCACCGCGCACGGCCCGGGCGGTCGACCTGGCCATCGGCGAACGGCTCGCCGGGCCTATCTCCAAGGTGACGGGAGACGCTAGTCGATACCGGGCCGGCGAGGGCGGTCTCAGGGCCCTGTCGGCTCCCGTCCCGTACTCGACGGTCGAAGGACCTCATACCAGAGCAAGAGCCCAAGTCCTCTTTGGCGGGAGTCGGTCCGCATTCTTCTATTGCAGTTGCCCAGAACAAGGTGCCCGATGGAAGTAGGATAACAGCGACCTGCCTTACTGGGCTCGTGGTGGCGCGACCGCCGTTTAGGGGAGCCTCCATCGGGTATTCTGGGTTTAGGCAGATAATGCTCGGACGGCCCACGAGCAACCGCTTGTCGTGTACAGCGTGAGGTGGCCCGCGACGTGGACCGCGTTCGATCCACTGTAACTGTTCAGGTCCAGCACGCGCGTAGCGCGCGATCATCCACCACTGCACGCGCGCCTCGTGGTATCAAGGTGGTGTGGACCTCGCCAAGCAGGTGGAGCAACTTCAGGCGGAGAACGCTTCTCTGATGGCGAGAGTTCAGATATTGGAAGCTGAACTGGAAAAACTCCGTAGAGAGATGAGCCGTAATTCTTCCAACTCGGGAAAGCCTCCTTCCTCGGACACCCTAACCGAGCGGGCCGCCCAGGGCGAAGAGCGTCTGAGCCGAGCGGAAAGACGCCGCCAAGCTCGGGAAAAGGCAAAGAAGTTCATGGCCGAACGGGTGAGGCGCCGTCCAGGCAAGCAACCGGGCACGACCGGCGCCGCACTGGCCCGAGTGGACCGTCCCGACTATTGGGTGACCCATGTGCCCGAGCAGTGCCGCGCTTGTAGGCAGAGCTTGGTGAGCGCCGAGGTGGTGGGGAGCGAAAGCCGCCAAGTATTTGACCTACCTCTCGTACGCCTGCACGTCACCGAGCACCAGGCGCAGTCCCGGCGGTGTGGTTGCGGGGCCCTCACCAAAGCGGCGTTCCCAAAACAGGCCAGCGCACTGGCGTGTTATGGCCCGGTCGTGCGGGCCACCGCGGTGTACCTGATGGTGGGGCAACACCTCCCGGTGGGAAGGGCAGCAGCACTGCTCTCCCAAGTGTGCGGGGCGCCCGTGTCTACGGGTTGGCTGGCTGGCCTGTCAGCCGAGGCGGCAGCCGGGCTCGGCCCTTTCCTGGCCGAGCTGCGGGCTCAGTTGGCAGCCGAGGACGTGCTGCACGCCGATGAGACCGGTTCTCGCATATCGGGGGCGCGTTACTGGTTCCACGTCGCCTGCAACGGCCTGCTCACCCTGCTCGACTGCCACGAGAAAAGAGGCGTCGACGCCCTGAACGACATGGCCGTCCTCCCGTTCTTCTCAGGGGTGCTCGTCTCTGACGGCTGGAAGCCCTACTGGTCCATTGAGGGCATCGAGCACGCCTTGTGCTGTGCCCACCTGCTCAGGGACCTGGCCTCGCTCAGTTCCTCGGCCCGCCACCGGGCCTGGGCCGACGACATGGCCGAGCTGTTGGTGGAGGAAAGATCGCCGTCCAGGGCGCCTAGGCCGAGAGCAGGGCCGGCCTCAGCCCGGGCCAGCTCCGCGCCTACCGTTACCGTTATACAAAGCTGGTCAACCGGGGCGTCTCCGCCCTGCCTGCCCGCCACCGACCCGGCAGTGCTGACCGCGACGCTGCCAACCTGCTCCGCCGGCTCCGTGACCAGCGCCACGAGGTCACCCGCTACTGGTCCGAGCCCGCCGTGCCCTTCGACAACAACCAGGCCGAACGAGACCTGCGCATGGCCAAGTTGCAACAAAAGATCAGTGGCTGCTTTAGGACTCTCGCCGGCGCCAAGGCGTTCTGTGCCGTGCGCAGTTATCTACAGACGGCCCAAAAACACCGGCTCCAGGGCATGGACGTCCTCGTCCAGCTCTTTACCGGCAACCCCTGGTCCCCGCCACCGGCTGGCCTGCGCCAGTAACTGACCGCCAAGACCGCCGAGGTTAGGCTCAACACTGGCAGCGGCCGCACAACCAAGGAGGTCAGTTGAGCTCAGCCCGCCCGACTACCAAAGAGCTCGACGCTCTCATCGAAGAGGTCACCGTCGATGCTTACAACGACTCTGAACAGCTCACCGCGTTTGAGACCGCGTTCGACGAGGTCGCCAACTTCCCTTGCCAGGGCACCGTCATCGGTGAAGACGTCGAGGTACTATCACTGGCCGCCGACGATGACCGGGGCGAACTGGTCGCCACCTGCCGACGTGCCGGTCGCCGCTATAAAGTCGCACTGCGAGAGATCGACCTACGCTCCGGCCCAGATACGCTACGGCTGGTGGCCGCCTACAAACGTTGGCTCAGTCCTTGAGTCAACCGAGGACCTGAATAGTTACGATCCACTTTTTGCGGTAACCATCAACGAAAACCACTTCCAGTAGTAGACCAAAGACGGCTGCGGGGGGAGTAAAGCAATGCGCGGGAGGGTCCCCTTATAAAGTTGGACGGTGATTTCGTTGCCATAGAGGGTGTTGCAGCTGTAAAAGCTCCAGCTCAACCGCCAGCTTGAGTCCGCAGCTGGGATAGTGAATAGACGAACGCTACCGTTGGCGCCCGTCCAGGAGTAAAGCACCTTCGATTTAGGAGCGGCGTTGGCTGGGAGGGCGGGTACGAGCACGGCCAAGACGGCCAGGGCGCTTAACAACTTCTTCACTTCACCCCTCCTTTGGGACCCGGGGGTGTCAGCGGGTCCAGCGCAACTTCGCCACGTGATGGTACCAGTGGACGAATCCTCGCTCAACGGCGAACGTCTAGAGAGTCCCGAAGCTTGCTCCTTTCAGGTTCAGGACAATCGCGATCTGGGTCGCCACCGTCGGCAGCAAGACCGGCGCTCGTCGATGCCGACGCTGCCGTCCCCGTTTGCCGTGGCCAAGTGACGCTGCTGAGCAAGGCCGTGGCGCCACGCCCAATGGTAGCCGTGCGGCGTGATTGTGCTCGTGCGCGACAGTCGGCCGGCGTTTGCGGCACCTTGATCATTTCGTTCTCAGTTGGACGAGGGTTTTACGGGTACGCCGGGCAGACCTTCCGATAGGGTTCATTGAGCACGTACTGAGCCCATTGCGCTTGGGTGAGGTCGGACCGGATCTCTGGGCAAAGCAACCCCGTGAGAGTGGGAAGGCCTCCCTGCAAGCCCAGGGACGACCACAGCACCACGTCACCCGCATAATCTCCGGTGGCGACGGTCTTGCCGTCGGGGCTGAAGGCAACGCTGTAAACAAGGCTCCCGTCTGCCCGGGGTTGGCCGATCTCGGTACCGCGGGCTGTGTCCCAGAGGACCACGTCGCCGGCCTCGTCACCGGTGGCGAGGATCTTGCCGTCGGGGCTGAAGGCAACACTTAGGACCGGGCTGCCTTCGGGGTGGGGTTGGCCGATCTCGGTACCGAGTGCTGTGTCCCAGAGGACCACGTCGCCCGCCCCGTCACCGGCGGCGAGGATCTTGCCGTCGGGGCTGAAGGCAACGCTGGACACGCCGCTGCCACCGGGGTCGGCGAGCGTGGCAAGCCTCTTGTCGGTGGCTGTGTCCCAGAGGACCACGTCGCCCGCCTCGTCACCGGTGGCGAGGATCTTGCCGTCGGGGCTGAAGGCGACGCACGAGACATTGCTCCCCTTGGGGTCAGCAAGGGGCGGACGGAGCTCAGTACCGCTGGCTGTGTCCCAGAGGACCACGTCGCCAAGACCGGGGGCGGCAGCAAGCGTCTTGCCATCGACGCTGAGGGCGACACCAAGGACGTCAACGAGCGACGGCCTGAGGACGTCAAGGAGAGGCGCGTGGGACTTGGTGAGGCCAGCAGTGCTCCAGAGGATCACCTTGCCCGCAAGGTTCCCAGTGGCGAGGGTCTTACCGACGCGGCTAAAGGCAACGCTATTGACCAGGCTGCCCTCGGGGCGGGGGTAGCCGATCTCGCTACCGCTGGCGGTGTCCCAGAGTACGACGTCACCCGCATAGTCACCGCTAGCAATGGTCTTGCCGTCGGGGCTGAAGGCGACGCTGTGAACAGGGCTCCCGTCAACAAGGGGCGGACGGACCTCGGTAGGGCTCGTGGTGTCCCACAGGACTATGTCGCCCGCCTCGTCCCCGCTGGCCAGCGCATCGCCGGTAGGGCTGAAGGCGATGCCGTAAACAGGGCTTCCGTTCGAGCTGGGTTGGCCGAGCTCGGCGTGGGTCGCGGTGCTCCACTGGGCCACGTTCCCCGCCCCGTCTCCAGTGGCCACCGTCTGGCCGTTCGGGCTGAAGGCGACGCCATAGATGTAGCTCCCATCGGCGATCTCGCCGAGCCTTTTGTGGGTGGCGACGTTCCAGAGGACCACGTCGCCCGCGCTGTCCCCGGCAGCCAGGATCTTGCCGTTGGGGCTGAAAGCGACGCTAGAGACGCCGACGCTCAGGGCACCGAACTCCTCAGGTACGGCGAGAGTGGCGAGCCTGCTGTCGGTGGCGGTGTCCCACAGGACCACGTCACCGAAGTCGTCCCCGGCGGCGAAGAGCTTGCCGTCGGGGCTGAAGGCGACGCTTTCGGCAAAGGCACGCTCGGGGTCGGTGACAGTGGCGAGCCTCTTGCCGGTGACGGTGTCCCAGAGGACCACGTCGCCCGCTTCGTCCCCGGCGGCCAGGAGCTTGCCTTTAGGGCTAAAGGCCACGCTATAGACATTGCGGAGGCCAGCGCTATAGGGACCGAACTCCTCGGGGTCGTTGACAGTAGCCAGCCTCTTGCCGGTGACGGTGTCCCAGAGGACCACGTCGCCGTTATCGTTCCCGGCCGCGAGGGTCTTGCCGTCGGGACTGAAGGCGAGGCTGCGGACACCGCCCCCCTCAGAGTAAGCAAGAGTGGCGAGCCTTTTGCCGGTGCCGGTGTCCCAGAGGACCACGTCCCCCGCTTCGTCCCCGGCGGCGACCGTCCTGCCGGCAGGGCTGAAAGCGACGCTGTGGACAGCGCTCCCACCGGCCAAGATCATGTCAAGCGGCTGTTCGAGAGCGTCGGCAACAGCGTTCTCGGCTTGTGCGGTCGGTGCGAGCGCGTACGACTCCAGCGCAAGCAGTATCTCGAGCGTAACGTTGCTATGCATCAGGTTGGCCGACTCGGCGGCTAGGTCCCCCGAGAGCGCCACGTGCGACTCCGCCAGGGCGTCGTTGCGCTGAGTAACGGCGTAGCCGGCCACTACGGCCGCAGTGAGCGCCAGAGCAATGACGATCGACAGTGCGCCCACTGCGATCTGGTGCCGGCGTCGTAGGGCCGCCTTGGAGGCGCGGATGTACCTCGCCACATTGCTCTCATCAGCTCCAGGCCGAGCCTGTCCAGCGGACCACCGGGAGGCTGTGCTCGCTGCGTCACGACCAAGTAGCTCGCCCGCACCGGCCGCCCAGTCTTCGGCTTGCCGGTTGAGCCGGGACTCCAAGAGCAGGTCCTCGCGGCGGGCGGCCACCGCTTTTGCCAGCGTCGGCCAGGCCGAGATGAGCTGTTCGTGGGCGAGATGGATGGTGTCGCTCTCGTCGGTCGCCCCGGTCAGGAGGCGCTGGTCCTCCAGACGTTCGACGATGGCTTTTTCACCCGGGGTGAGCTGCTGACGCGGCACTGGCCGCCCCGTGGCCATATGTTCGTCGCTCAAGGTCACAAACCGGGGCAGGAGGTGCTCCAGTACCGGGGCGCTGTCGGGGGGGAGCGAGGACTCGGCGACCTGTGCGCGCCGGGCGATGGCGCCCTCGATGCGACCAACCCGTTCGTAGTCCGCTTCGGTGATCCGCCGGCGGTCCTCCTTGACCACGAGGTCGTACATCTCTCGCAAGGTGAAGGCTAGAAGGGGAAGGGCGTCGACGAACTCCCCTGAGCCCCCTCGCACAGCGTCGTCGATCAGGCGACCGACCAAACCAGCATCGAAGCGCAGGTCGGCCTTAGTAGCCGGCCCTTCGATGACCGCCGCCAGTTGTGCCCTACTCATGGGCGCTACCACGACCGGCTCGTGGATGGCCCCGCCGATCACAGCCAACCGCTGAATATCGTCGAGGCGGTCGGAACGAACGGTCATAACTACGCTGACCGGTGAACCGGCGCCGAGCCCTTGTCCCAGCACATCTAAGAACCTGTCACGTTCCGTAGGGGTCGTCACTGTCGCCAGTTGCTCACCCTGGTCCAAGGTGAGCAACAGACGCCGGGCCCGGGGTTCTCTGCGCTCGAGCAGCTCTTCAGCCACCGTCGCCAAGCCGTCGGTCCTTGAGAGCCGCTCCTTGCATTCGCTCTCCGACAGCTGACCAGACGCCAGGGCGACGAGACCGGACATCAAGCGGTCGAGGGGCCGAGCCCTCGGCTCGAAGGGGTCGACAACCACCCAAGCAGTCGGCGGGGCGGCCAAACGAGCCGCCAGCCCGGCCCGTACGAGCGAGGACTTCCCCGCCCCGGACGGGCCGATCACCACAACCAAGTCCCCGTCCCGTTGACCAAGTCGCCCGTCTACACGGCTGATCAGGTTCCGCACTTCGGCTTCGCGACCAAAGAAGACGCCGGCGTCGTCGATGTCCATAGCCGCCAGGCCCGGGTAAGGGGGACGGTTTCGTTGCCAACGGGCCGCGCTGCGCTCGGCGAGACCATCGCGGCGGAGCTGGGCGATCAGACGCGCTGTGCTGACTTCTAGGGTCGAGCCGAGCACGATCCCTTGACGGGCCCCGATGAGAGGGTGCGGGCCAATGCCTTGGGCAAGATCGAGGGAATAGGTCCCTTTGCCCAGCTCGCCAGCGACTGCGAGTTCTGTCTGGCACCACATTGATGCCTGCGAGGCGAGGCTGTTGAGGAAAACCACCGCATCGCACATTCGCAGCTCTTGGAAGAGCGCTCGTTGCCATTCGCTGCCCGGGGAGATGCCGTCTCTAGGGTCGGTGTCCAGGAAGATGTTGTGACCCGCCTGGCGGAGCGCGGCGGCCACCGACATCGCCGCCTCTCTATCAGATGAGGCATGACTGACGAAGAGCTCTCCCACACCCGAAATGTAGCAACGAACAAGGACCACTTCCATGGCCGAGTAGGAGGGGCTAGGTGGGTTGAGTAGGAGCGCCATACCAGAACCCGACTACTTACACGAAACCTCCGTCTACTGTCAGCGAAACGCCTTTCCGCGCGGAGTGCCAAGAAGGTCGGGTTCTGAACGCAATGACCGGAAAATGTAGTAGTCCATCGTGTGGGCGTTGGGCCGCAGCCGCTCTCCCCCGCATCTGATACGGGCGCGGTGGCAGCTATGACCGCCCGCGACAGATGTGCAAGCGCCACTGCGCGAACCGCGCTAGCCACCGGCCCCCGTGCGGCGGGGACGTTACTAGCTGTGGCTCCGGGACTGAGGGCACTCCGTGTCTCCATCACGATGTCGGCGGCGGCGGCCGACGGCGTTCTGCACAGTGCGTGGGCAAGGACCGGGGCGCCAGACCACCTCGTACGGCCGGCGGAAGCCCTGCTCCGCGGGCGTCCTTCATCGGGTCAGCTCCAGGCGCTCACTTAAGTCACGAGCACGGAGGTCGTTACGAGCCCCTCCTCAACTTCAGTGGAGCAAGAGGACGTCGCAAGCAGCGACGGCGTCGTGCATCGGGCGCCCCCTCGTGCTCCGGTGTGGCCGGCAAGCCAGACCTCATGCCCGAGCGCGCATAGCGTTCTAAGCAAGATCCCACCGAGTGAGGCCGCCAAGGCCGGGGCGACCTTCAAGCAAGCCCGGTACATGGCCAGGTGCTCAAGACCACCGGGTGGCGCGGCCGAACGCGTGCGTTGAACCTGGCGACCATAAATGGTCAATATGGCGCGGTGGCGATGACTGGACTCAGCGCCCGCGCCCACGCCCGAAAGGGCACCGTCACCGATTCGGGTGATGTCAAGGAAGCCACCACGCTATGTGGCCGTTTGGCGGACGGTCCTTCTGGCCGCCACTGGGTGTCGCAGATTCCGGTGGCCACCGACACCTCGGCCGTGCTCCCACGGTGCTCGCCCGACACTGGTCTCTCGACCCACTTCGAACATCCCCCGGCCGGGGCGGCGGCTCCCAGTGGTGGGGGCAGCCTCGTGGCCGCTGCGCTTGCTGTCCTTCGACTAGAGGCTGGGAGCCTCCCGGGCTCAACGTCCCGAACGCTGCGCGGCAACCCTGGCCAGCGGAATGCACCGCTGTTTAGCTGGCCTTTTGTAGCCAGACGGTGCCACTTGGAGCCAAAGGGTGACGCTTCGTTATGGCACGAATCTGGCACGACTTGGACCGGCGTCCGGGGACCTGAGCGGCTTAGCAAGTTATAGCCCACCGTTTCCCATCTCCTCGGTGGGACGGCTTGACGAGCCAGCGGGCAGCGGGCCCGCTGGGCACGAACTGCCAATCCGGCCCTAGGACGACACTCGTCCCGACAAGACGGCCCGACCCGCCGTTCGAGTGCCCGCCCCTCACCCTCGGTCAGGCCACTCAGGTCGACGCACCGGAAGGCGTCGTGCAGCCCTGGTACGGTCCAGGACCAAGGAGGGACGACAATGAGAATCTTCCAGAAGAGGGCCAGCTGATGGGTCTCGTGCACCTGCCCCGTCGGCCAGCCCCGTCACGCCGGGCTTGCGCTGACACCCCGGACTGGGGTCGGTGGGTCCCGGCCATGTGGCAGGCTTTGGCTGATCCCGACGGGACGTACTTGTGGGCGGCCCCTTCAGATGGCGAAAACGTGTTCGGTGATGCGGACAGAGCTGCCCGGTACGAGCCAGCTGTTCAGCTACTTAAGTACAGCCTGGGTTGGTCCGAGCCCGCCGCCGGCCTCCGCTGGTGGTATGACCGCGGCCGACCCCTCGATGACCCTCGCTTTGCATTGCTCGACGCAATGCTCGGAGACGAGATGGACCTGCTGGCCGCCTGGTACTGGACGAACACGTCGTACGGAGCGCAGCGTGTGGCGGTGGACCGAGCTTGGCTGGCCGCGGTTCAGTCACGACCCAACTGGCAGGACTGGGCGGGTCACGGCGATTCACTGCACTTGGAGTTCCACGCCACCTTCGCGGAGCAGGAATTGGGGACAGGCGGCGAGTGGTTCGCAGACGTCCAGCACGGGCGTGCGTACCTTATCGTCGACCAATACGCTGGTTGGTACGCCAGGCTGCAACGCTACTGGGCCGAGCTCCCTGCCAGGCCACCCGGGGACCCCTGGTGGGTCGATGTGTTTTGTAGGCCTGTTGGCTACCTCGGCACCTATAGAAGGTCACGGACGACGGGTCGTTGCTACGCCGGTCCGTTCTCCTGCCACGGTCCGGGATGCCCTGGAGCCGCGCCGCCTGACGAGGATGACGACGACTCAGAGATCTACCTCGGCTTGGCCGACGATGACGAATGATCAACAGACCGGTGGAACCGGTCGGGCAGGCGGGCGACAGCGCTAAGTTCGCAAGCGCTGAGGGGGCCAGCATTAGCTCCAGTAGCGGGAGGGTGGGACCATTTAGGCCGAGTGACCCCTGCGTGCAAAGCAGGGACAGTGGTCCTGGTCAACACACGTTGTTACTTATGAGCAGCACGTTTGTCGCCGGCAGTCGCCGCCCACTGACAGCCGTTGCCGCCCACTTATGGCACGGATGTGGCACGAAGGCTCGGTTTGGGAGGCCTAGCATCACCGGACGCGCTCCGTACTAGGGGGAGCAACAACCGGTGGCCCAGCCCTCGATCTCGCGTCCCAGGTTGATGGTCCCCGGGGGTACTCGGCCCGCCCGGGCGGTGTCGCTGGCGAGCTGGCCGATCAAACTCGTGGCCGAGCCGAAGGCGGCACTCCGACCTGACGCAGGACTTCAACTCCTTGGTGGTCCCGTAATGGGCTCGGCAAGCGGCCACGGACGCCGCCATCCGGGGAACTGGGGAGCAACTGCGGCGCAGACGTCGTCCGGCAGGTACTGCGCAATGTCGGGCTTGCTCAACCCAAGAGGCAGTACTTGGCGCCGTGGCCTCTCGTGCCTCGAAAACCATCCGGGAGAGGATGCTCTCTTCATTGCTATTGGCACTACCGGCCAAAATCCTTCCGACGACAGTGTTGTCCGTCAGCACACCCATGCGCAGGCCAAGCTCAGCCAAGACCTCAGACTCCGTCAGTTCTTCGTGCCATGTGTTGGGATGACGCGCACGCCGGCCGCGCTCAGTAGCCTGCCCAGCCACTCCTCCAGTACGGCGACATCGTGGGGGCCTTCGACGAACAGCACTCTCCCGCGTAAGAGCGGTAGGTCGGCTTTGGTTAGGCCTAGGGTCATGGCGTCAGCCGCTGGTTCGTCGCCAGCCGGCCTTTTATGAGCACAAATTGGGACCCCGCCTCACAAGGACGCGAGTCACCAAGGCGCTGTCCAAGTTGAGGACGTCCTTGCTGTAGGTGCGACCCAATTAGTAGGCGAAACCGTTTCCGAGGTCGCTGGATGTTAGCCAGCCTTGCGTCTCATACGGTTATGACGACCTTGCCCCGGGCATGACCTTCCTGGACATAGCGGATGGCGGCCGGGACGCCACTGAGCGGGTACACCCGATCGATGGCCGGCGCGACCTTCCCCGTTTCGAGGAGCACCCGCAGGACCATCAGGTCCTTGGAATTCTCCGACGTGGTGAGAGTGGTCAGCTTCTGGCTCGCCAAGGCAGAGAGCAGCGGGGCTCGCAGAAGGCGGTCGGCCCCTCCGAACCATCGCCCGCCGGTCTCGCCTCCGACGATCACGAGCGTCCCGTGCGGAGTGAGCGCCCGCCGGAGCTGTGCCAACGGGCGGTTGCCCCCGGTGTCGAGGATGACGTCGTAGCGGTGCTCACCGTCGGTAAAGTCCTCGTTCGTGTAGTCGATAACGTGGTCGACGCCGAGGGCTCGGACCAGGTCGACCTTGGTCGTGCTGCATACGCCGGTGACCTCTGCGCCGAAGGCTTTGACGAGCTGGACAGCGAAGCTGCCAACTCCGCCCGACGCGCCGATGACCAGCACCCTCTGGCCAGTCTGCACGTGGGCGCGGTCACGCACAGCTTGTAGTGCGGCAAGCCCGGAAACGGGGACGGCGGCCGCCTGCTCGAAGGACAGGTTGACCGGCTTGGGGGCGAGCCGTCCCGCACTGGCGCGGGCGAACTCGGCGAAGGAGGCGTCGCATGTGCCGTAGACGTCATCGCCCGGCTTGAGCTCGGTCACGTCCCGGCCAACGGACTCGACCGTGCCGGCCACGCACCGGCCCGGGCTGGCGGCCTTGGGCCGGCGGAACCCGAAGCCCATGACGCGCATGAGCTTGGGCAGGCCGGTCATCAGATGCCAGGTGCCCCTGTCCACACTTGTCGCACGTACCCGCACCAGGACCTCGTCGTCGCTTATGGCGGGGCGAGCGATCCCGTCAAGCAGCAGGACCTCTTCGGGTGTGGAGCCGTATTCGGTTTGGACGATCGCCTTCATCATGTCGGCGCCGGCGGGCGGTGGCGTCGGCTCGATCGAGTGATCGAGCGCTGCGGTCTTGATCGCTTGACCTTTCGAGGTCATCGGGCCGCTCCCCTCGAGGCGGCGTGGGATCCCGAGTCGTCTAACGCGATGCGGCGTCCCCGGATCACAAGCCAGAGTGCGAACACGAACTCACCCATGCCGGTGATCGCGGAGATATCGGACGCGGAGCCTCCGACGAGCAGCCGGGTGACGCTGTCGAAGATATAGCCGAAGCCGGCGATGGCGAGCAGGACCGCCAGCAGCTTGGGGACATAGACCGACTTGTAAGCCATGTAGGCCAGGACAAACAGGTTCAGACCAAACAGGACAAGCCCCGCGTGCCAGATGTTGTCGAAAGAGTTGATCTGCCGCAGTGCCTGGGTGTGCAGGCGGAGCGCTTCGACGAGCTGACTGATGGCAACGATGAAGACCGCCGCGTAGGCGGTCCGGAGCCCTGCGGCGAGCCGCGAGAGGCCTGCGCTCACTGGCTTGAACACACGGTACAGAGCCCAAGCGACCAGGACATCGAGTGCAGCCACGACGTACAGGCTAAGAATGCCGAACCCGAACAAGCCCGTGTGAGCCGCCAGGTTCGTGGATGTCCGTGTGGCGTTTCCAGGAGCCACGAGCCCCTTGACGGCAACCAGGTACCCAAAAGCCGACAGCACCGACATTGCCAGGAGCCCAAGGCCTGCGAAGGCACTGGCCCTGCGGACCGATCGGCTCGTGCCCAGAATTGACCCCATGGGAACCAGTGCCTGCTTGGTCGGTCGGTCGAGCACTGTTAGCTTCATAACTACTGCTGTCTTCATGGTTTCTCCTATGGTTGTTGGCCTACGTTGTGTTGGCGGTTCAGCCAACTTCCACCATCGTTGCCCGGGGACAGGGCCACAGTCATCAGGGGTAGCACTGGCCGACCACGTAACCGGTGCGTTTCCTCTTCGCGTCCTGCGAAGGGGTGACGGCGTTGAAGTCCTGTACCGGTACGGCCGGCTCCAAGACGGTGACGACCCGACGGTCGCGACCTTGACCGTCGTTAGCGCTAACTCTTCGCGGAGATCCCGGCCACTATCAGGCTCGTCGCGACCGGGACCGGCGTCGAGTGCTCGCCAGACAGCGCAGCGAGGGGCACACAACGCCTTAGTCGCGACGGTCTGCGCTCGTTGGGGCTTGGGGGATGTCCAGGCCGACGAGGTCGGCGCTCAACTGCCAGAGCCGTGCCGCCGTGGCCTCGTGGTAGCTGCGCCGGGAGGAGCTCTTTGGTTTGCTGTTGACGAAATAGCGGCCCGTGACCTGATCAAGCTCGGGGGCGGAGGCCAAGTAGACAGACGTGGCCGCGCCCTTCGCCGGGGTCTTCATGAAAGGCCGAATGAACGGGACGAATAATCGCTGTAGTCGGCTGGGATCCTCGGCACCGAAAGACGTGCTTACCATCCCGGGGTGGGCGGCATTGGCGGTGAGGGCGCTGCCTTGCAGCCTGCGGGCCAGCTCGTACGTGAAAACGACGTTGGCCAGCTTGGACTGGTTGTAGGCCCGTGAGCCGGAGTAGGACCGTTCGCCCTGGAGGTCGTCGAAATCGACCCGCCCCATGGCCTGCGCGTTGGAGGAAACGGTGACCACCCGGGCCGGGGCGCTGTCTTTTAGCCGGCCGAGGAGCAGGTTGGTGAGCAGGAACGGCGCCAGGTGGTTGAGGGCGAAGGTGCGCTCGAGCCCGTCCGCCGTGACGTGGCGGGTGGCCCAGTACCCGCCGACGTTGTTGACGAGCACATCGATGCGGGGAAGGCTCTGGAGCACCTCGCCGGCCAGGCGCCGCACCTCGGCCTGGGAGGACAGATCGGCGACGAACACGTCCACCTGCCCTCCGCCGGCGGAACGGACCTCAACAGCCGCGGCCTCGGTACGACCGCGGTCCCGGCCGGTGATGGCGACGTGCGCACCCATCACCGCCAGGGCCAGGGCGGTCGCCCTGCCGATGCCGGCGCTGGCGCCGGTGACCAGCACTGTCTTGCCTGCCATCTGCCCGGTTTGGTCCTGTCCCATGCCCGTTCTCCTTGGTTGCGTTGAGCTCGTACGCCCTAGCGGTAGTGGTTGGACGGCATCGGAGCTTGCTCGGGGACCGCCAACAGCACGACGGCATAAAGCCTGCCCATCCGAACTGTTGTCCGGATGGGCAGGGTGTTCTGGTGCCCGAGGCCCGAGCTGAGTCAAACCACCCGGGTGGTACCGCTAACTCAAGCGTCGCGGTGTGCTGCCCGTACCGCTGCCGCCCCTAGCGTGACGGCGGCGTAAATGGCGAGGACAATGATGGCCGTGCCTGGCGCCAGGATCCCGGCCGAGCGGTGCACGGTCACTGCATCCTGGATGGCAGTGCCGGGCAGGTACCCACGCATGCCGGCCGGAAGGAGCTGGCCGAGCGTGACCCCTCCGACGATGACGACGGCCATCGCCGTGGTCGCCCCGGCGGTGTGCCGGATGACGCCGCCGAGACCGACACCGATGACGGCCATGAGGCTGACGGCCAGCGCACCGAAGAAGATCGCCCCCAGCACGCCGGGGTGGCTGAGGCTCACTTGGAGGTGCTTGGCGGCGAAGATCCGCTGGCCGATCTCGAAGGCGACGACATTGGAGACCAGCGCCACCGGGAACGCGAACACCGCCACTGTGGCTGCCTTGCTCGTCAGTACGAGCCGCCTCGCCGGCATGGCGGCAAGGGTCGAGCGGATCATGCCCGAGGCGTACTCGCCGGTGACCGACCGTACGGCGAGCGAGCCGAGCAGCACGGCGGCGATCATGACGCCGAACAACGAGCAGCTCGTGGCGTCGAAAGTCTGGTGCTGGGCGGCCGTCATGGTGGCCCACTGGCTGGCCTGGGAGAGGACGAGGACGGCGCCGGCGCCGATGGAGAAGACGAGGGCAAAGGTGGCCGTGCGCCACGTTGAAGGCAGGGTGCGAAGCTTTGTCCACTCCGCCTTGAGGGCCCTGGTGACGTTGGTTGCTCGAGCCGGCAGTGCCGGAGCGACCGGGTAGGTCGTGACGCTCATATCAGTTCCCTTTCGTAGAGCCGGCCAGCTGGCCAGCGCGGTAGTCGGTCTCATCTCGGGTCAAATCGAAGAACGCCTCCTCGAGCGAGCTCACCTGTGCAGCAAGCTCGATGAGGGTGATGCCGTGGGCCGAAGCGGCTCCGCCCGCAGCGGCAGAGTCGAGTCCTGTCACGACCAGGCAGCCGTCGGTAGCGCCCTCGACCAGCGCGCCGCGCTGTGTCAGGGCGTTG
>JBKQUU010000276.1:0-4646 GCA_052325485.1 Acidimicrobiales bacterium
GGCCGGGGTGAGCAAGCCCATGACCAGGCCGACCACGATGGGGTCGACCCCCGAACCGGACAGTGCCAGCCACGCCGCCAAACCGAGGGCGCCATAGAGCAGGCCGCGGTGCACCCCTATGGTCACGGCCGCTACGATCCCCGCGAACACGGCGGCGGCGGCCACCAGTGGCCAGGGCCTGACGCCGCCCGAGTAGACCGTGGCGATCACCACCAGGGCCAGGACGTCGTCGACGATCGAGACCGTGAGCATGAACACCCGCAGGCGGTCGGGGGCGCCCCGGGCGACGAGGGCCAACATGCCGAGCGCGAAGGCCGTGTCAGTGGACATGGTGATGGCCCAGCCCTGGGCCGAGGCGCGCCCGGCGTTGAAGACAAGAAAACCGGCGATGGGGACCACGGTCCCTCCGAGCCCGGCCAGGAGAGGAAGGGCCACCCGGCGCCGGTCCCTCAGCTCGCCCATGTCGAACTCGCGGCGCACCTCCAGGCCGGCGATGAAAAAGAACAGCGTCATCAGCCCGCTGTTGACCCAATAGCGGAGGTCATGGACCGGTCCGGCACCACCGACCCGCACCGACAGCGTCGTCTGCCATACGTGGGTGTACGAAGGGGGGTCGATGTTCGCCCAGGCCAGAGCGGCCAGGGCGGCAACCAGCACCACAGCGGCGCTGCCGGTCTCGGTACGCAGGAAACGCCTGAGCGGGGTCTGGCGGGCTTGGCCCCAAGATGTCCGGCCGGCACCGCTGCGCCCGTCCGTCTCGATCGTCAAGAGCGAGCCACCTCCTCCGCAGAGACTACGGACCTAGTGCAGGCGGCCCAGCCGGGGGTGCATGACGCCAGGTACGGGCCCGGTACATGGAGCCTCCCGCAACTTGGTGCGCAGCCGGCCGGCTTCGGCCCAGCCCCACCATACAAGGGGTGATATCGCCGCGGTGCTGGCTGCCAAAGTCAGCGCACGGCGGGCGCCGCACCTCGGGGCACGTGGCCTCAGCCGCGCAATCATCTGGCCGCGCCCGACGTCCCCAGTAGATCGGGTGTACGTGGCTGACCCTGGCGCTGTAGGCCGGAACTTCACCGGCTTTCAGGCCCTACCTGTGGGGCAGGCCCACCCGCTGGACGGCTCGACGGTTGCCCTGCCCAACGGTTCCCAACCCGACAATGTGTTGTTCAACTCGATCCGCAACACGCTGGTCGGCCATGATCACTGGCAGCGCATGTCCCCGCTCTCGTTGACACCCATCGCCAAGGGTGCACCCTCGAAACTCTCTGCCAAAGAGTTCGCCGTGCTGGAAGCCTGGATGGCTGCCTCTCCTGCCTTCCTCAGCGCCGAGGCCGGCGCAAGCTTGGCGAACCTCAGATTATCGAGACGGCCGTCGGGGCGGGCTACGGCATCCGGGGATAGAGGTGCAGAATATCCATTGCGGAGCAGGCATTTTTAGCTCACGCGGTGCCTGGGACTAGCGAATAACGACGGCCCCGGCGTCGGCGAGGTGACCCCCAGCGCGCGCCAGAACGTGCAACCGGTGCTAGTGCTTGGGAAGCGGTCCTTCCTTTTTAGCTTCTCCGGGACCCGCCGCTGGGAAGTCGGGCTACAGGACTGCCTCGAGGCGGCGAGCGACATCTCGGTACCGGCGGACCGGGATGAGGTGGACCCCGTCGAAGGCTCCGGAGGCCCGGATCTCGCACACCATGTCGCAGGCGAGCTCAACCCCTGCATCCCTGTCGGTTTCGGTCCGTTCGACCAGCCAGCGGGGCACGGCAAGTTGGGGGAACTCGGCGGTTAGCTTGGCCGCCATCTGGGCACTGGGGACCACCATCACCCCGGCGTACACCGGCCCGGCAAAATCGAGCGACGACCGCCACTGCAGGAGCTGGTCGACCGAGAAACCGACCTGGGCGAAGAGGAAGTCCGCTTCGCGTTTCCACGCTGGCAGCGGCCCAAGGACAGAGGCGACGCCGAGCTGGAAACCAGCGGTGTGCCCGTTGTGTTGCTCAGCGAACTGGCGCGCTTCGCCAAGCATCCCCCGGACGGTCAGGTCGTCGGAGCGGCGGCCCGACTCAGGGCGGTCGCCGTAGACGAACAAGAACTCGTCCACTCCGTAGGCCGCAGCTGTCAGCAGGTCGCGGCGAAAACCGAGCGTGTTGCGGTCCCTGGCGTTGAGGCAAGCGATGGCCCGACCGCCCATGTCGATGACCTCATGAGCCACCGCGATACTTGAGACGGTCGCCCGGCCGATGTGGTTGTCAGGGACCAGGAACCGCGATGAGACCGCGCTCAGCACGCCGATCTGGTGGCGGACCCGTCGCAGGTCAGGGCTGGTTGCCGGTTCGATCTCGCATATGACCTCGAAGGCACCCTTGGCCATCGCCGAAGCCTACAGGAGGCTCCGTAGACCGGGCCCCGGCGGTGCGTCCTAAGGCGCCTCCCAAGGCGGCACTGGCGCTCGCGAAGGCGGCCAACCAGCTCTACCGACGACGACGTTCCTTTGCCCGTCTCTCGGCCCGGGCGCGGCTGAGCTCCCGGGGCCACTGATCTCGGTGGGCTTCCCAACTTTCGGGCAGGGCCACCAGCTCGAGGCGTACCCGCTCGATGTCGTATGGGGCGCCGTTCACCATGGCTTGCCAAACCTGCCCTGAGACCACCGAGCCGAGCATGTGCAGCACGTCGTGGCGCGCGTACCCACCGGCTGTCAGCCGATCGGCCGTCTGCCACATCTCAGGTGGGTCGTCCGCCCAGAGCTGGTTCGTGACGATCTCGTGCATCGCTATGTGCAGGGCTGCGGCTCACCACCTCGGTCCCGTGGTGGACCTCCTTTATGCCCTCGTCTAGCGCCTCTTTCAGCTCGGGGTGCTCGGCCTCGATCAGGATCCTCCGTTGGTCCTCGTCATCCCGGTCCAAGAGAGCCAGGTCGATGTCGTCCAGCGTCCCCGATGCCGACGGGCACGCGAACGCCTTGCGGGCGTCTTCGCTCATGGCCAGAAACTACCGCCCCCGTGGGAGCAGGACGCCAACGCAATTCGGGTGCCGTGGCTTGGTGTCGGGCGGTCAAGACCGCTGGCACCGATGACGGCCGCCATCAATCAGGGGTCAGGGTGGACAGCCAAAAGGGGTGCCCGGCCGGGTCAATGAGCACTCGCCAGCGTTCCGGGCTCGACTGGACAGCTGCCTTGGTCGCTCCGGCCCCCAAGGACCACAGCCTCCCCCTCGTCGAGGTCGGCGACAGCCATATCGAGGTGGAGCTGCTTTGGTAGCGCGCCGGTAGGCCATGTCGGCGGCTCGTAGTTGTCGACGCGCCGCACCGTGAGCCAGATTGTCCCTGGTCGCAGCGCGGCAAAGACCTCAGACTCGTAAGCGATCTCTGTACCGAGCAGGCGGGCGTAGAAGGCAGCCAATGCGCTCGGATCTGGACAGTCAAGCGACACTGAAGCGAGACGGATGGAAGCCCTGCCGACATCGTCCCTCGATTGCCACGGCCGGTCAACAAGGCCGCAAGGTGGCTGGCATAGGCGCCCGAACAATCCGTATGGCACCGACTTGGGGAGTCCGCCGGCGACCGGCCGACGCGCCAGAGCGACGGCGATGCACCCTGGCTGTGCCGAGGCGAGCCCCACATAACGTCCCCGTCACGCAACAGACGAGGGTGGGCCCTCGATGCCGTCATTCAGCCACGAGCGACGGCGGCCTCGTCCCATTCCCCCGAGGCGACCGCCAGTACGGCGTGCTCGGCCTCTTCGACTGAGGGGTAGTTGGACCAGGACCAACCGTTCAGCTCGATGAAGACCCGCAGCGCCACCCACGCCGCCCGCTTGTTCCCGTCCGGCAGCGGGTGGTTCTTGGCGAGGCGGACGATCAGGACCGCTGCCTTGTCACGAAATCAGGGTAGAGCTCCTCGTCGCCCCAGCCGCCCGCGGGGGCGTGCAAAGCAGAGTCGGCCAGGTTGAGCTGGGTTACCCGGCTCAGGGTGTTGACTTCGAGGCCAGTCACCTCGGCTGCTATCGCCAGGTAGTCGGCAAGGTCGAGGTACGCGACCCTCACTTGGCCAGGCGTTCGAGCAGCTCGCGGTCCTCCTTTATGATCCTTTGCACGCGTGCCTTGAAGCCGGGGTCGGCGCGCCGGGCCTCGACCGCTTCGACCAGCGCCCGGCGCACCGTCTCGTTCAAGCTCAGCCCCTCGGCACGGGCCAGGGCCTCGACATTGGTTGCCTCTTCGTCAGGCAAGCGGACCGTGAAGTTCTTCGTCATGGTGGCATAGTACCATCACACCACCCTGAGACCCTATGTCGGCGGGCCGCCCCGGCAATGAAGGCGGCCACCACGTAGGTAGCGTGGCGGTCGAGCGAGACCCGGGCCCGCTATGGGGCAGTGGGATATCAGAACGGTTGGAGTGGTGGTGGATGGGGGGCCGGGGGGAAGGGGGATAACCGGGATTCTGTGGACAACGGGATTTCTGGCCATCAACGATCGGTGATGTACCAGGAGCGGCCAGGATCATCACGGCTGTAGTCGGCTGCATAGCCCGTCCAGTCGCCACTGGCCGCTTTCTGCCACTCGACGGCGACTTTGATGTGCAGGCCGAGCATCTTGGCAATAGCACCAGGGGAGCGTCCAGCGGCCAGTCCCAATGCGCCGGCATCGGCTTGCGATCGA
>JBKQUU010000277.1:0-47525 GCA_052325485.1 Acidimicrobiales bacterium
CACCACCGCGTGGCCGGCGCCGACCAGCCCGGGGCCCGCCGGAAGGCGGCGCCCCGCCCGCACCCGGGCCTGCACGCGGCCGGGCCGCCCGGGCACGGGCTCCAGGAGCAGAACTTCGGCAGCGCCGCCGGTCTCCTTGTGCAGGGCCAACCGGGCCGGGACAACTCGCGACGAGTTGACGACGAGGACGTCCCCCGGGCCCAACAGGCTGGGGAGGTCGGCCACGCGCTGGTGGCGCACGGTGGCGTCCAGGGCGACGAGCAACCGGGCGGCGTCGCGCCGGGCCGCCGGCACCTGGGCGATGGCGCTCGGGGGAAGGTCGTAGTCGGGGACGTCCATAGGCTTTCCTGGGACCAGCATCGTCTTTTCCGGGACCGGCACCGTCTTTCCCGGGACCGGCACCGTCCTCGGGGGCCAGCGGTTTGGCCGCCGGTACTAGCTCCAGAGCGTAGACGGGGGATCCGCCCCCTCGGCCAGAGCCTCGGGGGCCACGGGCAAGCGCGCCGGGACCGGTAAGCCGAGGTGCTGGTAGGCCAGGGGCATCGCCACCCGGCCCCTGGGGGTGCGCATCAGCATCCCGAGCTGCAGCAGGAACGGCTCATAGACGTCCTCGACCGTTTCGGGGGCCTCGCCCACGGCCACGGCCAGGGTGCTAAGGCCCACCGGCCCGCCGCCGAACCGGCAGCACGTAGCCTCGAGGATGGCCCGGTCGACCTTGTCGAGGCCGAGGTCGTCCACTTGGAACAGCTCCAGGCCGGCGCGGGCGGTCTGGTGGTCGATGGTGCCGTCGCCGCGCACGTCGGCGTAGTCGCGCACCCGTTTGAGCAGGCGGTTGGCCAGGCGGGGGGTGCCGCGCGAGCGCCGGGCGATCTCCTCGCCGCCCGAGGCCTCCAACCGGGCGCCGAGCACACCGGCCGAGCGCCGGACAATGACCTCCAGCTCGGCCACCTCGTAGTAGTCCAGCCGGGCCACCAGGCCGAAGCGGTCGCGCAGCGGCCCAGTGATGAGCCCGGTCCGGGTGGTGGCGCCGATGAGGGTGAAACGGGGCAGGTCGAGGCGCAGGCTCCGGGCCGCCGGGCCTTTGCCGAGGACTATGTCGAGCTGGAAATCCTCCATGGCCGGGTAGAGGATCTCCTCCACCGGGCGGGCCAGGCGGTGTATCTCGTCGACGAACAAGACGTCGCCCTCGCACAGGTTGGTCAGCAGGGCCGCCAGGTCGCCGGCCCGGACCAGGGCCGGCCCCGAGGTGACGCGGTAGCCGGCTCCCATCTCGTTGGCCACGATGCCCGCCAGGGACGTCTTGCCGAGCCCCGGCGGCCCGGCGAAGAGCATGTGGTCAACCGCCTCATCACGCCGGCGGGCGGCCTCCATCATTATGGCCAGGTGTTCTTTCAGCGGCGCCTGCCCGACGAAATCGTCCAGGCGCCGCGGCCGCAGCGAGCTCTCCTCGGCGATCTCCACCGGGTCGGCTGACGGGGCCAGCAAGCGGGTCTCGGGGTAGCCGGCGTCCGGGCCCGGACCGGTCACGGGACACCCGTCACGAACTGCCGGCCAGCTCTCTCAACGCATGGCGGAGCATGTCCTCGGTCGACCCCTCGACAGGCAGGCGGGCCAGCGCCTGGCGGACCTCGTCGCTGCCGTAGCCCAGGGCACCGAGCGCGGCCCTGACCTCTTCGCGCTGAGCCGTGCGGTCGGCGGCACTGGCCTCGTGGGGACCAGGGCCGGGCCCGTCCAGGCCCACGCCCCCGCCGCCCACGTCGATCACCGCCGCGGCCTCGAAACGCGGGGTCAGCTCCAGGATCAAACGGAGGGCCGTCTTCTTGCCGATGCCGGGCACCAGGGTCAAGGCGTCGGCGTCGTCATTGAGGACGGCCCGCTGCAGGGCGGCCGGAGAGAGCACCGACAGCAGCGCCACGGCCACAGCCGGGCCGACCCCGTGCGCCCCCAGCAACAGTTCGAAGCAGTCCCTCTCCTCCCGGGTGGGGAAACCATAAAGGACGATGGCGTCCTCGCGCACGTGGGTGTGCACGTGCAGGAAGCTGGGGCCGCCCATCTCGCCCACCCGCCCGGCGCAACCCGCCGGTACCACCACCCGGTAGCCCACTCCGCCCACCTCGACCAGGAACTCGACCTGGTGGTCGGTGCGCACGGCCCGGTCGAGCACCGTGCCCCGCAGGGAGCCGATCAACTCCGTCCCCCGGCGGCGGCCACGGCCCGGGCAAAGGGGGCGTTGGCCAGGTGGCACAGCGCCAGGGCCAGGGCGTCGGCCCGGTCCGGCGGCGTGGGTTTCTCGGGCAGGTCGAGCAGGGTCTGGACCATGCGCTGCACCTGGTCCTTGCCCGCTCCGCCCCACCCGGCGACGGCTTGCTTGACCTCGTTGGGGCTGTACTGGACGACGGGGATGCCGGCCTCGGCGGCGGCGGCCAGGGCCAGACCGCTGGCTTGGCCCACCGACATGGCCGTCTTGGCGTTGTTCTGGAACAGGATCCGCTCCACCACCACGACCTCGGGCGAAAGCCGGGAAAAAAGCATGCGAAGCTCTCTGAGCAATTGCGCCAGCCGCTCGGCCAGCGGGCTGGACACCGGTGTCGTCAGCACCCCAGACACGACGGCCACGGGATGGCCGCCTTCCTGCTCGACCGCACCGTACCCACAGCGCGAAAGGCCAGGATCTATCCCGAGGACGAACACTAGTTCGCTAATCTACCACCGGAAAAAGCGCAGCTGGTGGATCCCCCCGGCTCCGCGTCCCCCCGATCAGACGGAGACCAGCTCCATTAGCGAGTCGGGGATGTCGAAATTGGCGTACACGTTTTGCACGTCGTCCTGGTCGTCGAGCAGGTCCATGAGGCGCAGGACCTTGCGGGCGTCGTTCTCACTTTCGATCGAGACCGACTGCGAGGGGTACATGGTCAGTTCGCTCGAACTGGTCGGCCAGCCCTTGGCCTCCACGGCGCCGCGCACGGCGGCCAGCTCGCGGGGCGGCGTGACCACCTCCCAGCTGTCGCCGCTGTCGCGCACGTCGTCGGCGCCGGCGTCGGCGGCCACGAGCATCAGGTCGTCCTCGCTGAACTTGCCGTCATGGGGCACGGTGACGACGCCCTTGCGCTCGAACTGCCAGGAGACGGCGCCCGGTTCGGCCATCGAGCCACCATTTTTTGAGAAAATAGCACGGATATCGGCGCCGGTCCGGTTGCGGTTGTCGGTCAGGCACTCGACGATCACGGCCACTCCGCACGGCGCATAACCTTCGTAGACGACGGGCTCGTAACGCACGCCCTCGAGCTCGCCCGTGCCGCGCTTTATGGCCCGCTCGATCGTCTCCATGGGCACGGACGAGTCCCGCGCTTTTTGGTACATCGTGCGCAGCGTCGGGTTCCCCTCGAGGTCCCCCCCGCCTTCACGCGCCGCCACCTCGACCTGGCGGATTATTTTGGCGAACAACTTCCCGCGAGCCTTGTCCAAAGCGCCTTTCTTATGCTTTGTGGTGGCCCATTTAGAGTGCCCTGACATGGTCCTTCCTTGTCCTAGGTTGAGTTTGCAAAAAAAGTTCGTGCAGCCTCGGGTCGCCCACCAGCTCAGGATGGAACGAGCTGACCAGGACGGGGCCCTGCCGGCAAACGACGGCCTTTTCCTCGCCGTCGCCCATGCGCACCGTGGCCAGCACCTCGACGTCCACGCCGACGCGTTCGACCACCGGGGCGCGGATGAACACGGCGTGCAGGGGCCGGCCCCAGCCCTTTACACCGAGGCCTTTCACGTCGAGGCCGTTCACGTCGAGGCCATCCACGTCGAGGCCATCCACGTCGAGGCCTTTCACGTCGAGATCGGCTTCGAACGAGTCCCGCTGGCGACCGAAGGCGTTGCGCCTGACGGAAATGTCGATGGCCCCGAGGCAATGTTGGTCGGCACGGCCGTCCACTATCTCGGCGGCCAGCATTATCATCCCCGCGCACGTGCCTAGGGCGGGCATCCCCTCGGCCAGACGTTGCCGTAACGGCTCGAGCAGGCCCGAGCTTTCCAGCAATAACGACATCGTGGTCGACTCGCCCCCGGGCACGACCAGGGACCTCACTTCTTGCAGGTCGTCGGGCACCCGCACCTCGCACGCCGGCGCGCCGAGCGACCCGAGCAGGCTCAGGTGCTCGCGAAAATCACCCTGGAGGGCAAGGACACCGACCAGGCCGGGCGTGCCCCGAAGACGTTGGGGCACCACCTGGGGGCACCTTTCCCATCGGTGGTGGCCCTACCACCCGCGCTCGGAAAGGCGGGTGGCCACGGTCCCCGACTCTTCCCCGCGCATGGCTTCCCCTAGGCCCCGGCTCACCTTGGCCACGATCTCGTAGTCGCCAAAATGGGTGGTCGCTTCGACGATGGCCCGGGCGAAACGGGCCGGGTCGGAGCTCTTGAAAATACCCGACCCCACGAAAACAGCCTGGGCACCGAGGTGCATGACCAGAGCGGCGTCCGACGGCGTGGCTATGCCTCCGGCGCAGAACAGGGGCACGGGCAGCTCGGCGCTCTCGGCCACCTCGCGCACCAGCTCGACGGGCGCTTGCAGTTGCTTGGCCCAGCTGTATATTTCCGCCCCGTCCGCCTGCGTCAGCTTGCGGATATCGCCCAGGATCTGGCGCAGGTGGCGGACCGCCTCCTTTACGTCACCGGTGCCGGCCTCCCCCTTCGAGCGGATCATGGCCGCGCCCTCAGAAACGCGGCGCAAGGCTTCGCCGAGGTTGTTGGCGCCGCACACGAAGGGCACCGTAAAAGGCCACTTGTCGATATGGTGCTCGTCGTCGGCCGGGGTGAGCACCTCGCTCTCGTCGATATAGTCCACGCCGAGAGCTTCGAGCACCCTCGCCTCGGCGAAGTGGCCGATGCGGGCTTTGGCCATTACGGGGATGCTGACGGCCGCCTTGATGGCCTCGATCAACGCCGGGTCGCTCATACGGGCGACGCCACCGTCGCGCCGGATGTCCGCGGGCACGCGTTCGAGGGCCATGACGGCGGCGGCCCCGGCGTCCTCGGCGATAACGGCCTGCTCGGCCGTGACCACGTCCATGATCACACCACCGCGCAATTGGGTGGCCAGGCCCCGCTTGACCAGCCCGGTACCCGTCCGGCGCCGCTCTGCGCCGCTTGCCCCGTCCACCTTGCTCGCTCCGTCCACCGTGCCTCCGGCCACCTGGCCTTGTCTGTCAGTCATGGTCGGATCCTACCTGGCCGGCCGAATGAGCTCGGTTGCTTGAGCGGCGCCGACCGGTTGAGAGGCGGCCAGTGCCGCCTCAAAGCTCGCGCAGGGCTTCGATCCTGTCCTTCAACCCGGTCACAGGCCCCTGGCCGGCCCCCGGGTCGGCGAACCACAGGGCGGCGTTGGCCCGGGAGGCGCCCCGCACCCCTGTGCCCTTGGCCTCGAGCTTCTCCAAGGCCCCGATCAGGCCCGGGGGGTAGCGGGTGAAGCTGACGGCAGCGCGGTCCATGGCCGTTATGGGTTCGGCCGGCGAGAGCATGGTCGCCCCGATCCCGAGCGTGGCCACCGTGACCGTGGCGGGGAGCATGTCGTAGCAGCGGATGCGCGTCAGCTGCTGGGCAATGACGCCCTCGAGCTCGATCCTGGTGAGCTCGTCCAAAAGCGCCTGCGTGACGACGAGCGTGGCGCTCTTGCGGCGGCGGCCGCACACAGCGGCGTTGAGGCCGCTTTCCTGGCGCACCCTGATCTCGGGCTGGCGGGCCCCGACCGTGGCGCACAGGCCGTCGACGACGTTCAGCAGCCGGGCGTGCTCGACCGGGTCCACGGCCGACCCACCGAGGGTGTGCCGGGCCAAGGGCTCGGCCGCCCACCACATGGTGACGCCCAGCAGCAGCGTGCCGCCTACGAAACCGGCTATGGCCACCGGCCAGCCCAGGCCCCACCAGCACAGGAGCCCGACGGCCAGGCCCAGGGGGACCGACGACGCGGCGACCAGGGCCAGCGCCCGCCGGCGGTTGGCCGTGGTCCGGGAGCGGAGAGGGTCGTTGGCCATTGCGTCGAAGATGTTACGACCACGGCGGCGACGCCGTAGGACCGGGACGGTGGGGGCGGTGGTCAGGCCTCCCTCGGCACTGAGCGCCGGGACAGTGAGCGGCGGCGTTGCAACAGGCCCGAAAACTCCTCCGCCGGCATGGGCCGGGCGAAGTGGTAACCCTGGCCGTCCTGACAACCGAGCGATCTGAGCACCTCCATCTGTTCTGCCGTCTCGATCCCTTCGGCCACGACATTGAGGCCATAGGTGTCGGCTATGGCCAGTATGGCCATGACGACGGAGATGTCCTGGCGGTCGGCCAGCTGGGCGGTGAAGGCCTGGTCCACCTTGATGCTCGTGGCCGGGAGCTGCTTGAGGTAGGCCAGCGAGCTGTAGCCCGTCCCGAAGTCGTCGATAGCCAAGCCGAAGCCGGCGTCGCGCAGTTCCCGCAGCACCGGCCCGCAGGCAATGGCGTCTTCCACCAGGGCCGACTCGGTTATCTCCAAGACAATGTGGGCGGGGTCGACGCCCCCGTCGACGAGCCGGCGGACGATCGGTACCAACGCCGCGCCCCGCAGCTGCAGCGGCGAGACGTTGACGGTCACCTTCAGGTTGGGGACCAGCTCCACCCAGTCGATGGCCGCCCGGGCGGCCAGGCCGAGGACGAGCTCGCTTATTTCGCCCACCAAGCCGAGCTCTTCAGCCAGGGGTATGAAGTCCTTGGCCTCCACCAGCCCTCTTTCGGGGTCCTCCCAGCGAGCCAGCGCCTCCACGGCCACGATCGTGCCCGAGTGCAGGTCGACGATGGGTTGGTAGTACGCCAGCAATTGGTGGCCCTCGAGGGCGAGGCGCAACAGGCGGGACCCCTCGGCCTTTTTCTCGAGCTCCGACCGGGTCCTCGGGTCGTACCGGCCGACGCTGCCACGGGCGCGCTCCTTGGCCTGGTACATGGCGGCGTCGGCGTGGCTGAGCAACTGGGCTACCGACGACGAGGCGTCGCCGCTCACGACACCGGCACTGACGCTCACCCACAGTTGGCGGTCAGGCAGGACCACCGGGTCGGTGAAGGCGCTCATTATGTGGGAGACGATCACATCGAGTTGAGCATCGTCGGTGATGTCCTCGCACAGGATCACGAACTCGTCGCCCCCGAGCCGGGCCACGGTGTCCATGGACCGCACCGACTGGCACAGCCGCCTGGCCACGGCTTGGAGCAGCCGGTCACCGACCTCGTGGCCGGCGGTGTCGTTCACGGTCTTGAAATGGTCGAGGTCGAAGAAAACGACCCCGATCCGGTGCCCCTCACGCCGGCAGCGTTCCAGGGCGTGGCCCATGCGGTCTTCGAGCAGCCCCCGGTTCGGCAGACTGGTGAGGTGGTCGTGCATCGCCTGGTAGGCGAGCGCCCGTTCCGACGCCTTTTGCTGGGTGATGTCCCGGATGACCTGGGACACACCGCTCACCCGGCCCCACCTGTCCCGCACCGGGGCCAGGGAAATGGAAACCTCCACCCGGCTGCCATGCTTGCATTGTCGTACCGTCTCGACTCGGGTCAGAACCTCGCCGGCCCAGGCCCTGCGCATCAGTTCGGACGCTTCGGCTTCACGGTCGGCGGGGACGACCATGCCGACCGGGGCGCCCAAGACCTCCTTTTCGTCCCAGCCGAACAGCTCGCCGGCGGCATGGTTCCAGATCTCGATGGCCCCGCCGTGCCCGCTGCTCATGATGGCCTCGTCACAGTCCTCGGCGATCGAGGCCAGCAGCGCCTGGCGGTGGACGGTGCCGTGGCGCTGGGGACGGGCCCGGGCCATCACCACATAGAGAGGCTCGCCGTCTTTACCGGCCAAAGACCGCCCCTGAAGGGACATGATGAACCGCTTGGGCCCGGCGCCACGGGCCAGCCAAACGGCCGGCCCGACCCGGCCGGTCCGGCCCGCCCGGCGCAGGGCCTGGCGGGCGGCCGGCCGCTGGTGCTCCTCGACGAAGCGGAAGATGTCGTGGCCCACGAGGTCGGTGACCTCATGGCCGAGCAGCAGGGCCAAGTCGGTGTCCATGAAGACGACCCGCCCGGCGCCGTCCAGGACGGCCAGTCCCGCCGGCAAGTCCCCTTTAGTCGTGCCCCCGCCGAGGACGCCGCTACCGCGGGAGGGCCCGTTCCCGGACGCGCCGGCACCATGGGTCACGATCGTCGGTCTCCCCACCTCCGCCGGGGGCCGCTCGGGTCCTCCTGCCTGCCGATTAGCCGTAGTAGGTTTGTAGTTTACAACCACTTACAGCAATCACGCGACCACCAACAGATCACGGCGGTGCCAGTGAGAGCCCATTTTCCGGGAACCAACAGGTTCTCTTCAGTGTCTTTCCGGTGTGGCGGTAAACGACGTGAACGAGCAGTCGATGAGGCGGGCGGCGGTCCTGAGTAGGCCGGTGGCGCCCCGGCGCGGCCGCGCCCGTCGGCGCCTGCCCGCCCTCGACGGCTTGCGCGGGATCGGGATCGCCGCCGTCGTCGTCTACCACCTGGGCCCTGCCTGGTTGCCCGGCGGCTACCTGGGCGTGGACGTCTTCTTCGTGGTTTCCGGGTTCCTCATCACCGGCCTCCTGCTCGACCTCCTGACACCGGCACCGTCAGCGTGGCCGGCACTGCGGGAGTTCTGGGCCCGACGGGCGCGGCGGTTGCTGCCGGCGTTGGTCGTGCTCCTCGCCGTCTTGTCGGTGGTGGCCAGCCTCATCGCCCGGGACGCCATCCCCCGTTTGCGGGCGGACATACCGGCGGCATTGGGGTTCGTAGCCAACTGGCAGCTCCTGTTCCACCACGACAGTTACTTCGAGTCCATGGGCCGGCCACCTCTGCTGCTGCACCTGTGGTCCCTGGGCGTGGAGGAGCAGTTCTACCTGGTCTGGCCCTTCGTGGTCCTCGGCACCGTGCATATGTGCCGGAGGCCGACAAGGGCTCTGTGCTGGGTGGCGAGCACCGGGTCGGTGTGCTCGGCGGCCCTGATGGCCGTCCTGTTCGTGCCCGGGCACGACCCGTCCTCGGTCTACTACGACACCTTCACCCATTCGGCCGGGTTGATGATCGGCGCGGCGCTGGCCGCCGCCACCTACGACCGCCGCCTGGCCCCCCATGAGTACGGGGCCAAGCCGCGGGCCGTCATAGGTTTCGGGGCGCTGGCCGGGCTGGCGGTGCTTTTGGCCCTGCTCGGGGCGGACGGCACCTTCACCTACCGTGGAGGCATCCTCCTGGCCTCCGCCCTGACCGGCCTGGCCGTCATCGTGGCCGTGCGCCCCGGCCCGGTCAGCCGGCTGCTGTCCGCCCGGCCGCTGCGCTACCTGGGGACGCGCTCGTACTCCCTGTACATCTGGCACTGGCCCATCATCTGCCTGACCCGGCCCGACATCGACGTGCGCTTCTCGGGTTGGCCCTTGCTCGTGTTCCGCCTGGCACTGGTCCTGGTCGCCGGGGAGACGTCCTACCAACTGGTCGAGCAACCGTTCCGTACCGGTCGCGCCCAAGCGGCGCTGCACGCGTTGCGCGGGGCCGGCCGCACGGCGGCGGTGGGCTCTCTCGGGCTGTGCGGAGGCGTCGTGGTCGTCGTCCTGGCGGTGTGCAACCCGCCCGCTCTCCCGGCCGCCCTGGCCGCCGGCTCAACTCCCGCCGCCCGAGCCCTGCTCCCGAGCGTCCCGGTCACACCCATATCCTCCCCCACCACGCTCGGGCAGGCCCGGGCCACCACCCTCCGGGCCGTCACCGGTGCCCGGACCGCCCTCGGCGGGGGCACCCCCGTCGCCACGACCAAAGCCGGACCGGCGACAACCGTCCTGACCGCAAAGGTCCGGCTGACGACCAGCGTCCCGACCACGGCCCGGCCAACCAGCAGCACGCGGGTCATCGCGGCGGCACAGGCCACCACCACGGCCCGGCCGCCCCCGACGACCCAGCTACCCACTACGGCCCGGCCGCCCACCACGGCCGGTGCGCCAAACCCGCACATGATCGCCTCAGCCGAAAACACCGGGGCCTCCCAGGGGAGCACGATGGCAGGCATGGCCACCGTCGCCGGCGTGACCAGCCTGGTGCCGACCACCGACGCCGCTGCGGGCACCACGGCCGCGGCCACCTCGGTGCCAGCAGGCCCCGTGCTGCCGAACAGTGTGCCGAGGGGCATCGTCATGCCGAGCACTCTGCCTAGGGGCATCGTCATGCCGAGCAGTGTGGCGGTGAACAGGGTACCTACGGGCATCGTGGTGCCGGACAGTGTCCCGGTGAACAGCGTGCCTACGGGGATCGTGTGGCCGAACACGGTGCCGCCGAGCAGCGTGCCGGTGACCGAGCCGCCGCCGCCCACCCCGCCACCCACTAAGGCCGCCCCGTCCTCGACGCTGCCGCTGCTCACGACGCCGGCCAGCGCCGCACCTCATGTGATGCCCCCTCCTGGCCCACCGCCGGCCACTTCAGCTCCCTCGACAGCACTTACAGGCACGTCACCCCCCACCACCGCCCACCGGGCAGTAACTACCACGACCACGCCCCGGCCCAAGCTCGGCCACGACGTCCTGGCCATCGGAGACTCAGTGCTCCTGGCCGCCTCCCCGGCCCTGGAGGAGCGCCTGCACGGCGATATCACCGTCGATGCTGTGGTCGGGCGCCAGGTCTGGAGCGGGATCTCCCGCCTGGCTGCGTACCGCGCCGCCGGTGATCTCATCGGGTTGAAGGCCGTGGTCATCGACCTGGGGACAAATGGCCCCATCACCCCGGCCGACGTGGCCCAATTTCGGGCGCTGACGGCGGGCGTGCCCCTGCTCGTCCTGGTCAACGTGCGGGTACCGTTGCCCTGGCAGGCCGAGTCGAACGCGTCTCTGGCCGCGGCGCGCCACCTACCCAGGGTTGTGGTCGTCGACTGGTACCAGGCTTCGGGCGCGCCGGGCGCGCTTTGGGCCGATGGCGTTCACCCCGACCCAAAGGGCCAGGTCATCTACGCCAACCTGGTGGCGGGCGCCCTGGGCTCATAAAGGTCGGCACTCGGGGCCATTGAAGGCAGGACCGCTTGGCGCCCACAAAGGCTCGGCTGCCGACTATCGTCGCCGCATGGGAAGTGTGCTGGCGACGCTCGTAGCCACCGGGAGCGCACCGACAGACTGGCTATTGGGGGCGGCGGCGTCTGTCGTTTTCGTGGCTGCGGTCGCCGTGCCGGCGGCCGCCCTCAATCATCGCGACCGCAAGAGGCGTCAGAAGGAACGGTCGACGGCGGGCTAGCTCGAAGCCGTTCAGGTCGAGGCCGTCGCCGGCGCCGCCGAGGCGGTCCGGTCGGCGTGGCGGTTGCGCAGGGCCAGCCACGAGGCGGCCACCCAACCCACGAGGAGCAGGAGCCAGTAGCTCACGGCCCGGTACATGAGAGTGCCGGCCGTGGCGCTGGAGGCGGCGACATGGAAGCGGGTGAGGACCTCGACCAGTCCCCCTTCCACCAGGCCCAAACCTCCCGGTGTGATCGGCAGCTCGACCAGCAATTGCGCCGCCGCGTAGCAGAGCAGTAACCCCCGCCAGGGCACCGGCGCCCCCACCGTCAGCAGCCCCATGAGCAGGACCACGGCATCGAGGCACCAGTTCAGGGCGGCCGCGCCCAGGCACGCCAACCAGAGGCCGGTCGACGGCTGGAAGCTCCCCATTTCCCGGGTCGCCTTCTGCGCCGAACCCAGTGCCCGGCACAGCCGTTCGGGGGCCAGGCGCTCGGCGCGGTGTAGCACGCTCCCGAGCAGGGCGCCGAGCACCGGGGCGCGGCGGAACAGCGCCGCCGCCACCAGTGCTCCGGCGAAGACGAACGCCAGTGCGGGCAGCAGCTGCAGCCGCAGACCGGGCCCGACCACGGCCGCACCGCTCACGGCCACGCCAGCCAGGGCAGCGGCGGCCAGAGCCCCGGCCGACAGCTCAGCCCATATGCCCAGGGCCCGGCCGGCACCAAGGCGCTGGTACTGGCGGAAGGCATAGCCCTCGGCGAACAGGCTGCCCGCCGGGAGCGACTGGGCCACGGCGTTGCTCGCCATCGTCACCGGCAGCAGGTTGCCCACGGTCACCGGCAGGTGCCCGACCCGCAGGAGCCGCTGCTGGAGCCACGACAACATGGTGATCGAGCCGGCCTCAGCCCCGACGGCGACTAACAGCCAGTGCCAGTGCAGGTGGCTGAAGGTGGCTGACACCTGGGCCAGGTTGCCGGCGCGGCGCAGCACGAACACGGCCGCCGCCGCCAGCACCAGGACCCCCAGGACGGCGCGGGCGTTCTTCACCCGCCGGCTCGGCCGGCGTGTGGCCGGCAGGGCGCCGTTCGCAGTCTGGCCTGCGGCGGCCCCTGCCCGGGGGGCCTCGTCCCCCACACCTTGAACAGCCGGGGAGCGCACTTCCTGCCAAACGCTAGTGCGCGTGGGAAGTTGTCAGCGCCTTGTGCGGCCACGCCGCCTCGCTGCTGACCACACTCCCCGCGGCGGCGCCACCCCGCCCGGCGCCGCCGTCGCTTCCACGGCCTAAAAGTTTGCTGAAGGCCGGCCTAAACCTCGGCCCGATTGGGCACGACCGTCCTGAACGTGCGACCATGGTCACAGCGACGGCGGCGGCGGGCCGGGGCACCAGTGAGCAGCCCAAGCTGTTCACAACTTCCCTGGCGCGACCAGACAGCCGCCGTACAAGCCGAAAACGGCGCAGAAAGCGCGCCGCCACCGCGTGGTGACAAAAGGGAGTTTTGTGGACCTGCCAGGCCTTATCGCCCCCAGGACGGCGGCGGGCGACAATGCCCCCTCAAGGACCCCCCGCTCGGGCCGACCAAAGAGTGTGGAACATCACCACTTCGAGCTCCCGCGTTTGCGCGACCTGGCCGTGCGCTCCCTCCCCAAAGTCCTCGAGGCCATGCTCGTGCCCTTGGGCCTTTTCTACGCCGCACTGTGGGCGCTGGGGCCCACAGGTGCCATATGTGCCGCCCTGACCTGGAACTACCTGGCGCTGGCACGTCGCATTTGGCGCCACGACCGGCTTCCCGGGCTACTGCTGATCGCCACCCTGGGGCTCACGGCTCGCTCGCTGGTGGCACTGGCCAGCGGCAGCAGCCTGTTCGTCTACTTCTTGCAGCCGTCGCTGGCCACGGCGCTGTTGGGGGGCGCCTTCCTGCTCTCGGTACCCCTGGGCCGGCCCCTGGCCGAAAAACTGGCCCATGACTTCGTGCCCCTGCCGGCGTGGTTCACTACCCGCCCCCGGGTGCACAAGTTGTTCGTCCGCATCAGCCTGTTGTGGGCCCTGGTAAGCCTGGCCAATGCCGCCGGCACCATCGCATTGTTGGTCAACGTGCCCATAACCACTTATCTGGCCGCCAAAACGGGCCTGTCCGCCTCCCTCACCCTGGCGGGGATCGTGGTGTCGTCCTGGTGGTTCCGCCGGGGTATCCGCCACTCGGAGCCCGCGGCTCTCCCCGCGACCGTCCCGGCCATTTAGCTGTCCTCTTCCCACCACCACGCCAGGCCGGCCAAGCTCGGCCCGGTGTGGGCCACCATCACCGGAGTGAAGGAGCCGACGAAGCTGGTAGCCGGCTGAGCCCGGGCGGAGACCTCCCGGAGTAGTTCGTCGGCGATGCCAGGGTCCTGGGCGTGCAGAGCGGCGACGTGGAGCCGGGCGCCCAGCCGGAGCTGGCGTTGCAGCCCTGTGGCCCACAACGCGATCATGCGCTGGCAGGCGCCTTCGCGGCCGCGAGCTGGCCGCAGCGGCCTGACCCTGCCCTCGCGGAACTCGAAGAGGGGATGAAGCCCGAGCCAGCGTGCTCCCCACGATGCCGCCCCGGGGACGTGGCCTCCCCTCGCCAGGTAGTCGAGCGACGGCAGTGTGGCGACCAGCCTGGCCCCACGCGCAGCTGTCTCCGCCGCCCTGAGCACGGCGCTCAGAGGCCGTCCCTCCCGGGCGGCGCGGGCGGCCGCCAAGACCACCAACCCCTGGGCCCCGGCGGCCGTCCCCGTGTCCAGGACAGCCACCGACCTGCCGTCCAGGAGGCCAGAGGCGACGCGGGCGGCGTCGTAAACGGCGCTCATTTTCCGGGAGACGGTCAGGATAAGGGCCCCGTCGCCCTGGTCCGCCTGCTCGACGGCCTGGGCCAGCTCACCGGGTGCCGGCCCGGCCGTGCTGACCCCGCCCGCCGTACCGCCTATGAGCTCCTGCATGTTCAGTTCAATGTCGCGGAACTGCCGCCCGCCGACGGTGACCCACATCGGCACCACCGTCACGCCGTTGTCCCGGGCCAGGTCGGCGGGGAGCGAGCACGTGCTGTCCGTTACGATGCCGACGCTCAGCGCCCTTCCTCCGTTCGCCCTTCGTCCGTTCGCCCTTCGTCCGTTCGCCCGGTCCCGCCGGCCCCCTTGGCACCGCTCGAACGGGCACGGCTGTCCCGGTCGAACAAAAGGCGCCACAGGTACACCTCCGGGCGCCCCCCAGTGGGTGCCCCGTTGCCCGACAGCCTCTTGCCCAACATCGGCAGCAGTACGGCGCACGCCGCCAAACCGCCCCTCCGCCCGTGGGCGCGCACCGCCACCGGCACCAGGGCCAGGTCGGCCAACAGGGAGCCCAGCGCGGTCTCGCCGGCCAACCTACCCGCGGCCAGGCCGGCCAGCAGCAGCAGCGACCCCGCTGGTGCGTTCACCAAAAGCGCTCCCATGGCCGGCGAGATGCCCCGGCCCCCGGCCCCTCGGAGCAATGGCGACCAGTTGTGCCCGGCGACGGCGGCGCCACCGGCCAACGACGCCGCCCAGGGGTGGTCCCGACCGGCCACCAAGGGGCCCAGGGCCCCCTTGCCCAGCTCCGCCAGCCCGACCAGCACGAGGGGGCCCTTCCCGGCCACGTCGTACAAGCCGCTCCCGGACACGGTCCCCGAGCCCACCGACCGCAGGTCCACGCCGGCGAACCGGCGCGCCGCCAGATTGGAGAAAGGGACGGACGCGGCGCCAAAGCCGACCGCCACCGCGACCACCGGGCGTAAACGGTTCACGACGTCCTTTCTCCGAGCCGTGGCCCGGCGCCGGCCCGGCCCGCAACACGGCGGGACCGCCACGATCTTTTCACTAGGCCGATATGTTTACCTAAAACGCCCGTACGGTGCGGGATACCGGGGACCGACGGCGGCAGGACGGGCGAGCATGCGCCAAAACGTCTGGTAACTACCGTAATCTTGAAACGCTAACCGGACGAACAGCGTTAAGGAGCACAGATGCAAACGTTGCTCATCGTCCTGTTGACCGGTTGTGCTCTGGCTTTAGCAGTGCACATCGGGCGAGGGATGTGGGCTCGTTCGCGCTCGATCGAACGCCACCAACAAGCGCTCGACACCTTAGCCAGGTTCACCACCCCGGTTGAGGGAGCACCGGGGTCTCACGCCGAGACCGGTGACCACCAGGCTCATGTGCGGGTCATCGGCAGGAGCGGCCACCCGGTGGGTAGAGCACCCGCCCTGCCCCCGCCGCGCGAAGTCACACTGCCCGGGCCGGTGAGGACATCGGCGTTCCGCCGGCCCTCCCACCACGAGCCGTCAGTGGCGGCGCTCGATGCCGTGGCGACGTCGCCCCGCCTTTCGGCCCGCTCGCTCACCCGATGGGGGCGGCGTCCCCCCAGCCCTCCAGGCCCGCCTGACGAGCACCGCGGCGAACGCGCCGACGTCACCCTGCCGGGGCTGCCACCGGTGTGGGCCGAAGACCCGACCACCAGGCCCGTGCCCGTCATACAGCCCCAGGTGTTCTATTTCGACGACGTCACCCACGCTACGGCTACCGCGCCCGGCCGGCGCGGCACGGGCAGAGCCAGGCGGGCGTTCGGGCTCGTCCCGGCCGCCCTCGTCGCCCCGGGCTCTGCAGGGGCGGCGAAGTCAGCGGGCGAGGCCGGGCCGAAGGCGGCCAGGGCCCGCAGGTCGCCGGTGCTGTGGCCCCTGGCCATCGCCGCCGTGTCCGTGGCCGTGGCAGGCGTTGCCCTCGGGGTGGAGCTGCGCAACAACCCGGCCCGGCCCGCCCCGGTCGCCTCGCCGAGCACCGTTCCCCATCCGCGCTCTGTCCCCTCCGCCCGGTCCACGACCACTTCGGTACCGGTGGTGAGCACGACGACGCCCACCACAGCCTCGACGGTCCCCCCCCAGCCCGCCGTCCTGGTCTCGGCCAACGGCGGGACGGCCACTTACCAGCTCACTTCGGCGACGGCCTCGATCGTGGTCAAGGCCAGCGGCCCATGCTGGATAGAGGTCAAAGCGGGTAGCCCCCGGGGCCAGGTCGTGGTCGAGGAGACGCTGTCGGCCGGGCAGCGTTCGTCGGTCACCGGTCCGGCCTGGATACGCCTCGGTGACCCGCCCAATGTGGACGTGACCGTGGACGGCACCCCCATGAGCGTCCCCGGCTCCGGTTCCGCCGTGCCCTTGGACCTGCAGTTCACCCTGGGTTAGACCTGCCTCCCCGGAAATGCCTCCCCGGAAATGGCGGCCCGGCCAGCTGGCCCGGCTATGACGGCTTGACGGAGGCGTCCCAGGTAGGCAGGAGCGAGCGTGCCGCCCGCGCCTCGTCGGCCCTGCCTATGGGAGTGGTCCGGGGCGCTTCGGCTAGCGTCTCCGGGCTTTCGGTGGCCATCTCGACCAGCGCTGTGGCCAGGGCGGCCACCGTCTCGGGACTTTCGGTCTCGGAGGGCTCGATCATGAGGGCCTCGGGCACCACGAGGGGGAAGTACACCGTCGGTGCGTGGAAGCCCTTCTCGAGGAGGCGCTTGCCGACGTCGAGGGCGCGTACGCCAACCGGGAGGCCGGGTGCGCCCTTGGTGGACACCACCACCTCGTGCATGGCCGGCCGGTCGAAGGGGACGGCGTAGACGCCCCGCAGCTGGCTCAGCAACCAGTTGGCGTTGAGGACGGCCGCCTCCGACACCCTCTGCAGGCCGTCGGCCCCGTTGGCCAGGATGTACGTCCAGGCCCGGGCCAGGGCCAGGGCGTTACCGTGCCATCCGTGCACGCGGCCGATCGAGCGCGCCGGCTGCTCCCAGGAATAGCTCCCGTCGTCGCCCCGCCTGGGCACCGGGCCCGGGAGCAGCTCCGACAAGGCTTCGGTCACTGCCACCGGGCCGGCCCCGGGACCGCCGCCGCCGTGGGGCACAGCGAAGGTCTTGTGCAGGTTGAGGTGCACGATGTCGAAGCCCATGTCTCCGGGCCTGGTGACCCCGAGGATGGCGTTGAGGTTGGCGCCGTCGTAATAGACCAGGCCTTCGGCGTCGTGGACGGCGGCGGCCAGTTCGGCGATGTCCTCCTCGAACAAGCCCAGGGTGTTGGGGTTGGTGAGCATGATCCCGGCCACGTCGCCGTCCAGGTGGCGGCGCAGGGTGGCCGGGCTGACCAGGCCCCGGCTGTCCGAAGGCAGGCTCACGGTCCGGTAACCGGCCAGGCTGACCGACGCCGGGTTGGTGCCGTGGGCCGAGTCCGGGATGAGGACCTTACCGGGCGCCCGCCCTCTGGCCCGGTGCCAGGCCCGCATGATCAGCAGCCCGGTCAGCTCCCCGGCCGCGCCCGCCGGCGGTTGCAGGGTGACGGCGTGCATCCCCGTTATGCGGCACAAGGCGTCGGAGAGCCCCCACAGAAGGGCCAGCCAGCCCTGGGCGTACGGTGCCGGCGTGGCCGGGTGGGCGCCGGTCAGGCCGGGCAGGGCGGCGGCCTCGTCGCACACCTTGGGGTTGTACTTCATGGTGCACGAGCCGAGCGGGTAGGCCCCCAGGTCGACCGAGTACTGGCGGTGGGAAAGCCGGGTCATGTGGGCCACCAGGTCCCGTTCGGAGAGCTCGGCCAAGGCTGGGGGCTCGGGACGCAGGTCCTCCGCCGGCACCAGCTCTTCGGCGCTCCACTCGGGCACGGCGGTGGTCCGGAAAGACGCCGCCCGCCGTCCGGGCACGGAGAAGTCGAAGATCGTCGGCTCGGCGTCGTGGCCCAACAGCGGCGCGGAGCTGGCCCGGCCCCCGGGCGCGGCGCCGGTCACGCCACCACCTTGTCCAGGGCGGCCACATAGGCGTCCATCTCGGCCCGGGTACGCTTCTCGGTCACGGCCACGAGCAAACCCTCTCGGCCCGAAACTTCGACGGCTATGCCGGCCAGGAACCCTTCTTCCGCCATGCGCTCGATGACGACGTCGGGCGCGGCCGGCAAGCGAAGGGCGAACTCCCGTAGCACCGGGGCGCCGACTAGGGGCTCCACCCCGGGGAGGGCGAGCAGGCCCTGGCGCAGGTAACGGGCCCCACGGGCGCAGCGCAACGCCAGTTCCCGGAGCCCGTGGGTGCCCAGCCACGCCATCTGGACCATGGCGGTCACGGCCACCAGGGTCTGGTTGGTGCAGATGTTGGACGACGCCTTTTCCCGGCGGATGTCCTGTTCGCGGGCCCGCAAGGTCGTGACATAGGCGGTGCGCCCCTGGCCGTCGGTGGTCTGGCCCACCAAGCGGCCCGGCAGGCGCCGCACGTGCTCGGCCGCCACGGCCAGCATCCCGAGGTACGGGCCCCCGAAAGCCATCGGGGTGCCCAACGGCTGGCCTTCGGCCACAGCCACGTCGGCCCCCTCTTCGCCCGGCGTGCGCAGCAACCCGGCGGCCACGGGGTCGAAGACGCCCACGAGAAGAGCGCCCCGGCGCCGGGCCACCTCCCGTGCCCGCCGGAGAGGGTCTATGCACCCCAGGTAGTTCGGCGAGGCACCGACCAGGGCGCCCGGAGCGTCTGCCCTGTCGGCGCCTGCGCCCTCGTCCATGCCCTGCCAATCGGCCCGGCCGTCGACCACGGGCACGTCGACGATATGGGTGCCCCGGCCCGCCGTCAGCGTCGCCAGGGCGGCGCGCCACCTCGGGTTCAAGCCCCCGCTCACCCAGACGGTGTGGCGGCCGGTGGCGGCCAGGGCCAGGTTGACGGCCTCGACGGTGGCGGTGGCCCCGTCGTACACCGAGGCGTTGGCGACGGGCAGGCCCGCCAACCTCGACACCAGCGTCTGGTACTCGAAGAGGGCCTGCAGCACCCCCTGGGCGACTTCCGGCTGGTAGGGGGTGTAGGAGGTGACGAACTCCGAGCGTCCCGCCAGGGCCCGGGTGACGTCGGGGACGTCGTGGTCGTAAGCCCCCCCGCCGGCGAAGCACACCAGCTCCGAGCCGGTGTGGTTGTCAGCGGCCAAGCGGGCCAGCTCGGCCGCTACGTCGGGCTCGGGCATCCCCGCCGGGAGGTCCAGGCCGCCGGCTAGGCGCAGGGCGGTGGGGACGCAGGCGAACAGGTCATCGGGGCGCGACAGGCCGAGGTCCGCGAGCATGCGGGAGAAGTCGTCGTCGGTATGGGGCACGTAGTGGGTCATGGCTCAGGCTCTCCGGGCCGGTTTCTTGACGAAGGGCAGGCGCACCACCTGGCACGCCAGGCTCCTGCCCCGGGCCTCGACGTCGACGACCTCGCCGTCGCCGACGCCAGGGGGCAGGAAGGCCATCCCGATGCCGCAGCCGAGAACGGGTGAGAAGTTGCCGCTCGTCAGTTCGCCGAGCCCGGCGGCGTCCCGGGAGACCCGGTAACTGGCCCTCAGCGGCTGACGGCCGGGCCCGACGATGCCCCGCAGCACCCGGCTCGGGCCCTGGGCCCGCTCGGCCAGCAGCGCCTCGCGGCCCCGGAAACCGCCCGGTTTGTCCCAGGCCACGACCCAGCCCAGCCCGGCCTGAAGGGGAGTTATGCCCGGTCCCAGCTCGTGGCCGTGCAAGGGCAGGCCCGCCTCGAGCCGTAGGGTGTCACGGGCGCCCAGGCCGGCCGGCGTGGCCCCGGCGGCGACGATGGCGTCCCATAGAGCGACGGCGTCACCGGCGGGCACGGCACATTCGACCCCGTCTTCTCCGGTGTAGCCAGTACCGGCCACGACCACGGGCACCCCTTGCCATACCAGCTGCCTCACCCCGAAATGGCCCACGGTCACGACCTCGGGCAGGACCTCTCCCATGAGCGCCCGGGACCGGGGGCCCTGGACAGCCAGGACCGCCCGCTCAGCGGTCACATCGTGGCCGCCGATGGCCTCCCGCACCCGGGACGTGTTGGACGCGTTGGGCATGACGTCGAAGCTGTCCTCGGCTGTCCACCAGACGATGAGGTCGTCCAGCACGGAGCCGTCTTCGTCGAGCAGGTGGCTGTACTGCGCCCTCCCCGGGCCTATCTTGGCCAGGTCATTGGTGAGCGCCCGCTGGAGGGTGGGCCGAGCCTCGGGACCGGCCAGGCGCACCGTCCCCAGGTGGCTGACGTCGAACACCGCCACGTCCCTGCGGCAGGACATGTGCTCGGCCACGGTGCCGGCGGCGAACTCCAGGGGCATGTCCCAGCCTCCGAAGCCCACCATGTGAGCCCCGTGGGCCTGGTGCCAGGCCGCCAGCGGGCTGCTCCGCAGGGGCCCGACGACGTCCGCCGCCTCCGGGCCACGCCCCGCCGTCGCCCCGGGTCCGCGGGCCGCATCGCTCACCGGGCTCAGCCTACCCCGGCCGTCAGGGCGACCCAACCGGGCTCGCCTTCAACTGCCGGTAGCAGCTCCGCGCCCGTTCGAAGGGCCGGCGCCGGCGCTGGGGTGCCCCGCCGAGCTGGCCCGACGGGCCTCGATCTCCATGATGGCGGCGTCGACCTCGGAGACGATCTTGTCCATCCCGAGCACGATGCTCAGCACGCCCTGGCCCCCTCGCAGCAAGTCGAACAGCTCCGGTCCGGACCGGGCCAGCACGCTGCGGTCATCGGCAATGAGAAGGCTGGCGCTGGCCACGTCCGCACCTGAAGCCCGCAGGCAGTCGATGGCCTTGCGAGTCGAGCGCAGCGATACACCGGCGTCGAGGAGCTGCTTGATGACCTTCAACTGCAACAGGTCGGTGTAGGCGTAGACGCGCTGGGTGCCACTGCCCCGGGCATCGCTGATCGATGGCCGCAGCAGGTCGGTACGGGCCCAATAGTCCAGCTGCCTGTAGGTGATGCCCACGATGTTGCACACCTGCGGGCCTCGAAAGCCTTCCTCGGCCGCGCTCAACGCCGACGGGCCCGCCTGTCCCATATCCTGGCGCTCCATTTGCCCTCCTCGACCGGACCCGACACGCGGGTAGTTACATCAGTGTGGCCTGTCCCGGCCGCCCCCGCAAGAACGACTTAAGCACGCGGCCCGGACCGGCCGGAGGCTACTTGTCGAAGTCCTCGGGGCGGACGCCCTCGATGAACTCGTGGAACTGGGCCACCAGCTCTTCCCCTTCGCCCGGTTCGTCGAGGTCCTCGCGCTGGGCGATGACGATGCCTTCGGCGTCGAGCAGGGCCTCTTCGGCGTAGATCGTGGCACCGGCCCTGATGGCCAGGGCAATGGCGTCCGACGGCCGGGCGGAGACGACGTAGTTGCTGCCCCCCCGCCGTAGGCGCAGCTCGGCGTAAAACGTCTGGTCCTTCAGTTCGGTTATCACCACGTGGTCGAGCACCAGTCCGACCTCGGTCAGGACGTCCCTCATGAGGTCGTGCGTCATCGGCCTCTTGGTGACCACGCCCTGGAGGGCGGTGGCGATGGCCTCGGCCTCGGGACGCCCGATATAGATCGGCAGCGCCCTGTCCCCCGTCGCCTCCTGCAACAGGAGGATGGGGGTATTGGTCGGGTACTCGACGCGGACGGCGGAGAGGTGCATCTCGACCATGAATGAACGTTACAACCGCGGAAGCCGCACCCGGCAAGCGCCCTAGGCAACCGACCGGGGTAAAAAGTGGCGCCCGGCGGTCCGATCACCAAAGGGCGGTTTGGTCAGTGGAGATCGGCCAGGGCGGCGCGCAGCAGGGCGGCGCGCAGTTCACCTCCGAGCCGGGACAGCTCCTCGATGGCTTGGGCGGCCGCCTGCCTGGCTTCAGGGTTCCGCTGGCGTATCAGAGGCATGATCACCTGCTGGACCATGCCCGCCTCCCGGTCGACGGCACCCTTATAGGCCCGCAGGTGGCGCGCCTCGACCCCGTGGCGGGCGAAGGCCGATGCCAACTGGGCGATGACGGCGGCCTGCTGGCTGTAGTAGGCGACGCTGCCGACCAATTTCGGGGTGATGAGACCGAACCGCTCGAGGTCGCGAACCGTCTCGACGTCGATGCCGGGCTCGTTGGCCAGCTCCTCTAGGGACCGGTCGTCCTCACCGGGCGCCGGGACGGCCTGGGCCCGGCCCGTCCGGGCCGGCCGGGGGGTGGGCGACGGGCTGCGGCCGAACACCGGGCCCGGACGGGGCGAGGGGGACGGGACCGCGCCCGGTCCGGCCCGTCCGGCCGAGCCCTCCGCCGGCGCCGTTGAGCCCTCAGCCCGGGCCGTCGAACCCGCGGGCCTCGCCTCGGGGCCCTCCGGCGCGGAGCGCGCCGGGGCCGGGGCCTCGGCGGCCGGGCGCCGTCCCGCCGGGACCTCACGAGCCGTGGGGCGGCGCCCTACCGGGACCTCACGAGCCGCCCGGCGGCCGGCGGGGCTTTCCGGGCCGGGGCGCCGGCCGGCACCGCTGAGCTCGATGGCCGCCCCATAGGCGCTGTACGGCGGGCCGGCGTCGAACAGCGGCTCGGTCAGGCCGGCGGGCCGCCCTACGGGCCGGTGCGGCTCGGGCCCCGCCTTCCGGGCCACCAACCCAGGCTCACCACCACCGTTGTCGTGACCGGCCAGATCCTCGCCCGGCGCCGGCCTCGGTGGGGAACTGGCGCTCGTGGCGCGGTCGGCGACGAGGTGGTCCTCGCCGCCCTCCATGAAGGCTCCCTCGAGGTCCCCCGCGGCCGCGTCGCCGTCGACGTAGGCGCGCTCGCCGTCGTCAAGCCGGCCCTTGATCACCTTCAGAGGCAAAAAGGCGTCTCTTTGCTGGCGCAGGACCCAGCGCAGGCGGTCGATGTCGGCCTCGTAGAACTTGCGGTAGCCCGAGGGTGTCCGCTCCGGGTCGACCAGGCCCTGGCTCTCGAGGAAGCGGATCTTCGAGATAGTCACGTCGGGGAACTCCTCTTGCAGGAGCGACAGGACTTCCCCGATGGAGAGATGGGACCGGCCGGCCACCGCTTGTTCGCCCCC
Organism: Acidimicrobiales bacterium; assembly: GCA_052325485.1. Lineage (GTDB taxonomy): Bacteria > Actinomycetota > Acidimicrobiia > Acidimicrobiales > Palsa-688 > Fen-671. The sequence continues at coordinate 23,054 of JBKQUU010000277.1, forward strand.
GGTACCTTGGGCCTATGCGCCACCGGCGCCGGGGCCGGGGAGCGTTGTCGCCACGGGGGCCAGGAACAGTAAGCGGAACTTGCCTACTTGTACCTCGTCACCCGTGGAAAGAGGAGCGTTGTCGATCCGCTGACGGTTGAGGTACGTACCGTTCAGCGAGCCGACGTCGTGCGCCCAGAACCCGCCGTCTTGGTGACGCACCTCCGCGTGCCGGCGGGAAACGGTGATGTCGTCCAGGAACACGTCGCTCTCCGGGTGCCGGCCGATGGTCACCGCACCGCTGCCCTCCGGGCTCAGGACGAAGCGCGACCCGGAATTGGGGCCCCGGGTCACCACCAGGACGGCGCCGCCTGCCGGCACCCCGTGCAACAGGTCGCTGGGCTCGAGCTGGAAAGGCTCGGAGCTGGAGTCGCCGGGCAGCAGGACGACGGCCGGTATGGCCGTCGTGGTGGTCGTGATGGGTTCCCCGCCCGCGCCCGGCCGGTCCAGTGCCGTACCACACGAGGAGCAGAAGTTCGCCCCTTGAGGGTTGTGGTGACCACAGCGGTTGCAGTACAAGGCCTCAAGCCTCGAGCAATTTCCGGTATTCTTCTGCCCCCATCAGGCTTTTGAAGCCCTCAAGGGAGGCGGCCTCGATCACGCAGATCCAGCCTTCTCCGTAGGGATCCTCGTTTATGCGCTGCGGCTGGTCGACCAGCTCGCTGTTCACCTCTACCACCGTGCCGTCGAGGGGAGCGAAGACATCCGACACGGACTTGGTTGATTCTAGCTCGCACAGAGGTTGACCAGCCACCGCAGGCGCGCCAAGGTCGGGCACCTGGACGAACACGATGTCGCCCAGGGCGTCTTGGGCGTAGTCGGTGATGCCCACCCGGACCCGCCCTTCCTCCTCACGCGCCCACTCGTGGTCGGCGCTGTAGCGCAGCTCCTCAGGAACGTTCACGCTGGAGACCACACCGGTCTGGGGGCATAGTCGCGGCCGACCCATGCAAACGATATAAGTCCAGGTAACAAGGGCTATCTCCCGTCTCTCTAAAAGCTCCCCCGGAGCCACGCGACAGAACCTCGGGCCACCACGCGTGCCGAAGAACGGCCTAATGGAGCCACCCAGCACCGCTCGACAGCCGTCGCGTCTTTCAGCAACGGACCAGTGGGCACGGCGCGGATGCTACTCGCTTACAACGCCCTGGCGCAGCGAGCGGCGCCCGAGTTGCGCCCACCACAGAGAGTGGGGCAAACCCGGCTTACCTTTAGGCGCTCCGATCACGATCATGTCCCGCGCCCCATAACCCCGATAACACGGTGACCAAAGACCCTGACGGCGCGTACGGACGGCCCCTAAACCCCTCCTCGGGCGTCAACCGAGGTGAACTAGTACACCCGACGGCGTGAGCCGCTTTGGTAGTCGCTCCGGTCGGGACGGGCCGGTCGGGACGGGAAGGAAGACATGAGGAGCCTGGCCAGTGCTGAAGAAGCAGCTGAGCGCCGGAGCCGAGCGGTCCCCCTGATCCCTGCGGGGCCCTTCCCACAGAACCGCTGGAAGACCCGGGTGTTGATCGCCATCTCCGCCGGGATGCCCATCAGGGAGGCCATCGACGAAGCGAGCCGGGCGGAACAAGCCGAGACCGCCACCTTCAGGCCTCGGTACGACCTGGCCCTCCTGGAGTTGACCTAGCTCCGGGGCAACGTCACGCTCGCTTATGGACAGGTCCTTGTAAGGCCACCGGCGGTAGGCGTCGCTACGCAGCGCAGGCGAAGAACGGGAAGGGAGGCTCGTGAGCTCGCCACGAGCAACGGCAGCCACGACCCAGGTCCGGGGCCGGACGTGGCCAAAGCGCCGCGGGGGCAGGTCCCGTTGGAAATCTCACTAAGGATTAAGTTTTTCTTCATCTCCGCCACCGAAACTGCCTGAAAGCCAATAACTTGCCCCAATAAATTCGCGGGTGAACTGCGCCTGCCAGTCCCATCTTCAGGTCCAGGGCACCGGCCCGGCACATAAGGCAAGCCATCATGTTCGAGCACGTGGCGGTCCCCTCGAAGATCGTCGTCCACCGGCCCGAGGCGGCCGGGGCGATGGCCGGATGAGCACGGTGCCCAGCTCTAAGGGCGCACCCATCGCCGCGTGGTCGCCCCTGGTGAGCGTCGTGGTGCCGACCCATTTGCCCGACCCCCCGTACCTCAGGGAGGCGTTGGCCTCGGTCATCGCCCAGGACTGGGCCAACTGGGAAGCGATCGTGGTGGACGACGGTTCGACAGCGACGAACGAGACGCTGGAAGAGCTCGTGGGAGCCGACCCCCGGATAAGGCTTCTGCGTGGCCCCCGGGGAGGCCCGGCGCGGGCGCGCAACCGGGGCCTGCGACAGGCTCGGGGCGAGCTGGTGGCCTTCTTGGACTCCGACGACTACTGGTACCCCTCACATCTGGCCTCAGCCGTAAGCACGCTCGCCGGCAACCAGGAGGCGGTGGGCACCTATACGGCCCTCGCCTTGGTCCTCGGCACCAAGAAAGAGCCCTTCTTCGTCGACCGCCAGTGGGGGCCGAGCAACCGTCACACCGCGCTGTCCGGGGGCAACCGCCCCTTCACCAACAGCATGGTGGCCCGGCGCCAGGCCGTAGAGGCCGTGGGCGGCTTCGACCCGCGCTTCGGAGGAGCCGAGGACAAAGACCTGGTCTTCAAGTTGCTTGAGAACGGGCCGTGCCTTTACGTCGACGCGGTGACAGTGGCGTACCGGCTGCACGGGGCCAACCGGTCGGCGGAGGTCGTCCGGGTGTCCAAAGCCGAGGCCAAAGTGCTGGCCGCCCACCGGGAACGGGCACTGGCGGCCGGGGACACCGAGGCGGCTGCCGCCATCGTCACCGGCCGGCGCCGGGCCCGTCGGTACAATGCCGGCGAGGCGGCCACCAAAGCGTTACGTGCGGGCAAGTCCGGCGACATCAAAAAAATGGTTGTCCTAGCGGTGTGGGCGCTGCGGTGCTCTCCTCCGGCGGCGGTCGGTGAGGCGAGCAAACGGGTTTGGTACAAGTTGCTCCACGTCGGCCCCGGCGTCCCGCGGGCAGGCCACGGCGCCGGCCTCGACGGCGAGGTCCCTAACGACAGCCGTTAGCCGGCGGCACGTCGGCCCTTGCCCAGCGAGGCGTTCGCACCTGCTCGTGGGCTGGTGGAGCGGGTTGTCCGCGACCGGAACTTGTCCCGGTACATGTCCTTGTCCGCGGCGGCCAGCACGTCCTCCTCGCTCTCGGTATAGCGGTCGAGAGAGGCCGTGCCAATACTGATCCCCAAATGCAGCCGGTGCCCCGTGCCCGGGTCGAACCTGAGCTCTGCGACCACCCTGCGAAGGTCGGCCGCTACTTCCGCCCCCTGTTCGGGGCCGTCGTAAGGCAGGAGGACGCCGAACTCGTCGCCTCCGATCCGGGCCACGGTGTCGGTCCGGCGCAGCCTCTGGGCCAAGGCGGTGGCGACCAACTTCAAGGCCCTGTCCCCGACGGGGTGCCCGTGCCGGTCGTTGATCCGTTTGAAATGGTCGATGTCGATCACCATCACCACGGCCCGCTCGCCGTAGCGCCGGGCGCGTTCAAGCTGTTCGTTGAGGTCGCGTACGAAGCGCCGGCGGTTGAGCGCCCCCGTAAGCTCGTCGTGGTCAGCCAGGTAGCGCAGGTGTTCCCGGTCTCGCACGACGGCGCTCATATCGCGGGCAATGGTGGAAAGACCGACCATTTGGCCCTGCCCGTCGCGCACCGGCGAGATGGTCAGCGCCACTCTCACGTGCTTGCCGTCCTTACGTGCCCCGACAGCCTCAAGGTTGACGGCTCGCTTACCGGTCTTCACCCGGGCCAAAACGGCAGCCAGGTTCTCGTCCTCGCCCGATGGCGTCAATATCGAGACGGGCTTGCCCAATATCTCGTCGGTCGAATAACCGTACAGCCGCCCGGCGGCGGCGTTCCAGCTCATGACCACGCCATCGAGGGTCTCACCGACGATGGCGTCGTCCGAGGACTCCACCAGGGACGCGAGGTGCGATGCGTTGTCCTCGGCGTGCTTGCGGTCAGAAATATCACGGACGGCGCAGAAAGTCAGCCGGCCTCCTTGCTCTGGCCCGAGCGGGCTGAGCAGTACCTCGGCCGGGAACTCACTGCCGTCCTTGCGGAGCCCCCAAAGCTCCAGGCCGGCACTTGTCCGCCGTGGGTGAGGATCGGAAACGTGACCGACGACGTACCGCCGGTGCTGTTTGCGCAACCGCAGTGGGACGAGCAGTTCAACGGGCTGGCCCACCAGTTCTTGGCGTCGGTAGCCAAAGAGCCGTTCGGTCTCGGCATTTACCAGGACGACCCGACCGCTGGCATCGACCACGACGACCCCCTCGGGGGCGCACTCCAACAGGTTGCTGAGCAGTTCGGCCGTCATTTGCCCTGTGAGCCCTTCGTGGCCAAGTTCGCTCATATCGGAGCCCCTGCTGACGGCTGCTGGTGGTACACCTAAATACCAACTGTAGGCCCTCCTAACAGGTTCCCATGGTTATTGCGGCTCAAGACCGCAGCACGTTGCGGACCAACCTGGCGTACTCCTGCGCCCGCTCCCGGGCACCTTCCTCTGTGGGGCCCTCGGCCCAGACGTTGGTGAGGGCTTCTTCGGGGTCGGGCACCACCAGGCACCAGCCGTCTGTGTGCAGCACCTTGACGCCGTCGACCAGTTCGGTGGGCCCGTCCTCGTTCAGCTCCATGACCGAGCGCATAACCACGCCCTTTTTGTCCCAGGGGGTGACCACGGCCTCATGGGCGGCGAAGACCGGCGGCAGCTCGGCCACAACGCTTGACAACTTCGTCCCCGTAGCGGCCAGGAGGGCAAAGGTGTGGGCCAGGGCGGCCACGGCATCGTACGCCGGCAGGAAGTGGGGGAAAATGTAACCGCCTTCCTGGCCGGCGGCAAAGTCGACGCCGGGCTGAGAGGCCACCTCCATGAGGTGGCTCCCAGATAATTTGGTCCATATCAGCTCGGCGCCGGCCCGCCGGCACATAGCCTCGGCGGCCATGGGGGCGGAGACGGGCAACGCCACGGTGAGGTCCCGTCGGGGCAAGGCGGGGCTCGCCGTGGCCGGCGGCATCCCCAACACCAGAGCCAACAGGGTCAGCAGGCCCTCGCTGTCACTAAGGACGCGGCCGTTGTCGTCGATCAGAGTGATGCGCTCGCCATCGGGGCCGAGCACGGCGCCGAAATTGGCGCCGGCCGCCCTCACTAGTGTCGAGACCCCCCGGGCGTGCTCCAGGCGGTCGAAGGTGACCGAGCGCCGGGCGGCGGCGTAGGGGTTTACGGACAGCACCTCGGCCCCAAGCTTGCCGAGGACGGTCGGCATGACGAACGACGCCGCCCCGAAGGCGTAATCGAGGACCACCTTGAAGCCGGCGGCCCGGATGGCGCTGATGTCGACGTGGTCCAGTAGGGCCTGGGCGTAGAGGTCGGGGATGCGCGCCGGGTAGACGACGTCGCCGGTCTCCGAGGCCAGGCACCGGCGGAAGTCTTCCCGGGAGAAGACCCGTTCGATCTTGCGCTGGGCCGCCTCGGGGATGTCGATGCCGACCGGGTCGAGGAAGCGCACGAGGACGGACTGGGGGTCTTCGTAGACCAGGCGCACGGTGACCCCTCCGGCGCTGTGCTCGTTGCGCACGGCGAAGCGTGTCACCGGTACCGTGGCCACTTCGAGGTCGATGACGTCGACGCCGGCGGCGTTGAGGCCCACCATCAGGGCCTGTTTCAAGACCCGGGCGGCCCGGCTGGTGTCGCGCGAAACGGTCACTGTCGCCCCCCGGGGCATGCCCGTGGCGAAGGCCATGGCCAGGCGCACGGCCAGCTCCGGGGTGATGTCGACGTTGGCCAAGCCCGAGATCCCGCTGCGGCCGAACAGGTGGCGCGCCCCCCGGGACTCCCAGACGATCGACGAGTTGACGGTGGCCCCGTGCTCGACCGTTTTGAAGGGGAAGACCTTGACCCCGGCGTGCACGACGGCGTGCTCGCCGATGAAGCACTCGTCGCCGACCACGGCCCCCTCTTCGACGCGGGCGCCCCGGCGCAGCTCGGTGCTGCGCCCGATGGTGCAGCCCATGAGCCAGACCCCCGGGCCCAAGTAGGCGTTGTCATGGACCACGGCCCGCTCCACAAGGGCGTCGGCCCCAACCCGGACGTTGCGCCCGAGGACCGTGTACTCAGCCAGTGTGGCACCGGCCTCCACACTGCAGTAGTCGCCGATGATGGCCGGGCCCCGCACCACCGCGGCCGGGTCGACCTCGGCGCCATCGCCCAACCAAATGCCCTGGCGCAGCGAGAACCCGGGCAGTTCCACTTGCACCCGCCCGTCCAGGATGTCCTGATGGGCCCGGGAGTACGCTTCCAGCGTGCCGATGTCCTCCCAGTAGCCCTCCGTGACGCACCCGTAGAGCACGGGCCTTTCGCCGGACAACAGACGGGGGAAGACGTCGGAGGAAAAGTCCACGACGCCTTCGCCGATGTAATCGAAGATCCCCGGCTCCAGGACGTAAATGCCCGTATTGATCGTGTCGGAGAAGACCTGTCCCCATGAAGGCTTTTCCAGGAAGCGTTCCACCGAACCGTCGGCACGCGTCATGACGATGCCGAACTCCAAAGGGTTGGGCATGGAACGCAAAGCTATGGTGGCCAGAGCCTTTTTCTCGTAATGGAAGTTCACCACCGCGCTCAGGTCGATATCCGTGAGCACATCTCCGGAAATGACCAGGAACGTCTCGTCCAGCGCGGGGACGGCGTTGCGGACCGAACCCGCCGTCCCCAGAGGAAGGTCCTCGCTGGCGTAGACGATCCGGGCCCCGAACTCGGCGCCGTCACCGAAGTACTGCTGTATGGCATCGGCCTGATAGGCCACCGTGACGACGATGTCGGTGAGGCCGTGCCGGCGCAAAAGGTCGATGACATGCTCCATGAGCGGTCGGTTGGCCATCGGGATCATCGGTTTGGGCTGGTTGTAAGTGAGCGGCCGCAGGCGGGTGCCCTCGCCCCCGGCCATGATCACAGCCTTCATGGGAGCACAGCCTTCATGGGAGCACGGTCTTCATGGGAGCACGGTCTTCATGCCCGCGCCCCCTTCATGGGACCACGGCCCTCTCGGCCGGGGCGCGGCCCTCGGCCCACGCCGCCCGGGCCTTGGGCACGTACTGGGCGACAGCCACCCAAGCCAGGACCTGGCCTACGGCCACGGCGACCCAGGCGATGACGAGAGCCACCTCATGGCCCCGGAACGGGGCATGCGCCATGATGAACAGCGGGAGCGCCACCATCATGCCGAAGGCGCCGGCCTTGCCGGCCAGGCTGACGTCGATGCGCGCCGTGCGCGAGGCGAAGAAAAGAAGGCCGCTCCCGGCCAGGACGACCCCCTCGCGCAGGGCGATGACCACGACCAGCCAGATGGGCAGGGCGCCGATGGCCGTGGCGCCCACCAGCGCGCACAGGACCAGCGCCCGGTCCACCAGGGGGTCGGCCATCTTGCCCAGCGTGCTCACCTGGTGGAAACGCCTGGCGACCTGGCCGTCGAGGCCGTCGGTGAGGGCGGCCCCGCCCAACAGGAAGGCGGCGGCCAGCCTTCCTTCCCTGTGGGGCTGAGCCAGCAGGGCCACGAAGGCGGGCAGGCAGGCCAGACGGAGGGCGCTAAGGGCGTTGGGGACGGTGAGGACGCGGTCCTCCCCCTGGCGCCCCGCCCTCGGCTGAGACGGCCCCCCCTGTGACATCATCCCGAGCATAAGACCGCCCGTCCTCGTCGGGCGCGTTCAGTGAGTGGAACCGAGCTGGACCGCCTTCACCAGCAGGAGCAGCACAGCCACGACCAGGTAACCGCTCAGGGCCCGCATGGCCAGGACCCGCCCACGCGACCACTCCGGCCTCCCGAGCAACGCCAGGGGCGGCATACGCCAGCTCTCCCGGTGGGCCCGGGGCACCGCCGACGCAGTTGTCGCGCTTGGCCGGCCCCGCGCTACTGACACGGCGGCCACGCCCAGGGCGGCCAACAGCAGACCACCCAGGACCAGGGCCAGGAGAGTCACGTCGGTACCGGGGAAGACGGTGGTGACGACCAGGATCAAGGACATTACGAGCAGCACGCCGATGACCAGGGTCGTCACCGCGTTGAGCCAGAGCCGGTTTACCCAGGGACCGAGAACGGCCTTGTCATTGCACAACAGCAGCAAGAACACGGCCGCCGACGGCAGGAGCACGCCGGCCAGGGCCTGGACCCCCACGGTGATCAGGCCCAGCGGGGCGTGCGGTATGAGCACGATGCCCGCGGCCACCGCCGCCAGACCGGCAAAGCTGGTGTAAAAGCCTTTAGCTTCGAAGAAGCTGCGGTGCAGGGAGTGGTGGGCGCCGAAAAAGTCCCCGAAGGCGTACGACGTGCCGAGCGTCACCGCCGCCGCCCCGATGATGGAGGCATTGAGCAGCACCAGGGCGTACAGAGTGCCGGCGGCATGGCCCAGTTGGCGGCCGAGGTCACGGGCGACCCCCCCGGCGTCGGTGAAATGGTGGAAGTAGGTGGTATGGGAGAAGGCAAAAGCGCAGGTGACAACCATGAGGCAAGCCCCGACCACTGTCACGAACGAGCCGAGCACGGTGTCGGCCCGCTCGTAGTTGATGTAGCGGGGGGTGATCCGCTTGTCGACGATGTTGGACTGCTGGAAGAACAACTGCCACGGGGCCACCGTCGTGCCCACGATGGCGATAATGAGCAGCACGGAGGTCGAGCTGGCCCCTCCGGCGATCCCGGGCACGAACAGGCCGTGCACGACGGGACCGGCATGGGGATGGCTGAAGACGGCCAGCGGAATGACCAAGAAGTTGGCCACCACGAAGACGAGCATGAAGCGTTCCCAGCGCCGGAAGCTGCCCGAGGCGGTGATGGCGACCAGGCCCAGGGCGGCGGCGGGGACGGAGATGTACTTGCTCACGCCGAAATAGCCGAGGGCCAGGTCTACCCCGATGAACTCGGTGACGATGGTGAGGAAATCGAGGACCAGTAGGTTGCCCACCGAGAACAGGCCCCAGAAGCGGCCGAAGCGTTCCTTTATGAGCCGGGCGTGGCCCACGCCGGTGACGGCGCCCAGCCGCACCACCATTTCCTGGTTGACGATGAGGACCGGGATCAACAAAGGCAACACCCAAAGCAGGCTGGTGCCGTAGTTTTGCCCCGCCTGAGAGTAAGTCGCCACCCCGCCGGCGTCATTGTCGCCCACCATGACGATGATGCCCGGGCCCACTATGGCGGCCAGGGTCAATAGGCGGGCGCCCCAACCTCGCCGGGCCCCGGTGTCCTGCAGGCGGATCGTGCCCAGAGCGCCGCGAATGTCACCGACGTGCTTCTCGTCGAGGACGGCTGAGGTGGCTCCCCCGACGTGCGGGGCGCCGTCCAGGGTGTCGTTGGCCATGGCCGATGGACCTCCGGGCTCGTAGGGCTGACGCGTTGCTTGGCTGGCGCCACGCGTCCGCCCGGTGGCCCGTCTAGGCGGCCCTGCCCGGTACCGACGCGCGCGCCAGAGGTTGGTGAGGCGACCCTCTGTCGGCGCTCAGTGCTGCTCCTTTTTTTGGCCTGCTCGCAGTCTCACCCGGGGAACGACGCGTCGAGAGGGGGCCCAACGGGACGCTCCACCATTTGGGGTGCGACTACCTGACCCGTAAATCTTACCACCGGTGACGACGGGCCCGTCCAGCCCGCGGCCGCGGCCAGTAAGGAGGAACAATGTCCAGCACCGCGTGCCTTTAGCTATTTAGCTAGTTAGCTAGAACTATTCATGCGAGGCCATGCCGTACTGGCGGCGCCACCCCGTGGGCAGGAGCAGCTCCAGGACGTCGTCCACGGTTATCTGTCCCAGCATCTGGCCGTCGTCGCTGAGCACGGGGGCCACGGCCAGGTTGAAGTCCGTCATCGTCCTGACCACCTCGTGGATGTCGGCGTCGGGGGCCAGGGTGGCGGGGTCGGGCCTGGTGGCCACGGCCACGCTCGCCGCCGGGTTGGCCCTCAACAGGTCGACCAGCAGCGCCGTTCCCTCCAGCGAGCCGTCGTCAGCGGTCACGAACACCACCCCGGCCGCCTCGGGAGGGGCCGTGGAGGACTTGACGGCCTCGAGGGCCTCGGCCACGGTGGCCCGGGCGGGGACGGATATGAAGTCCGGGTTCATTAGCCCGCCGGCGGTCTCGGAGTTATAACTGAGCAGGGCCCGCAGCTTGGCCTGGGTGGCGGGCGGCAGCCGGGTCAGTATGGGCAGGCGCCGTTCCTGGTCCAGTTCGGTGAGCAGGTCGACGGCGTCGTCAGGGGCCATAGCCGACAGGAGCCGGGCCGCCTCCTCGTCTGAGCGCCCCCTCAGGAACTCGAGCTGGTGCTCTGTGTCCAGCTCTTCGAAGACATCGGCTTCGAGCTCGCGGTCGGCTCCCACGGCCCGGATGATCTCCTCGCCCTCTTCATGGGAAGCGGCCTCCACCAAGTCGGCCAGCTTGGCCGGGTGCAGCCGGCGCAGCTTGCGGAACGGTATCTGCAGGCGGGCCGTAGGCACGTGGGCCACGAACGGCTCGATCTCGCTCCAGTCGACGACCCGGCCGGCCCTGACCCGGCGGCGCAATTTGCGGGGCAGCACCCGGCGCAGCACGGAGCGCGAGCCCGTGTCGACGCCGAGGACCTGCCAGGTGGTGCCGATCCGGACCAGCTCGATGTCGTTGGCGCGCCCCCGGCGCGCCCCTTCGAGGTGGATGAGGTGCCGGGCGTACAGGTCCCGCTGGAGCAGCACTTCACCCGGACGGCGTTCAAAGGGGCCCAGGGCCGCCGGTTCCACGCTCAGCACGGCCTCGGCGTAGCTCAAGCTGACCAGCTGGTGGGCGTGAGCGAACCTCTCCTGGCCCTCGAAGTCGACCACCAAGCCGGTGACGGCCGGGTGCCAACCCGCGCTGTTGGCGCCCGAAAGACGGGCGATGACGTCCACCAACCGCCCGGACTGCTGGTCGCTGGGGCCGCTCACGGCGGTACCGAGCAGGCATGAAAGGTGGAGGACCACGGTCCCCGGGCCCGGTGACCCGGCACCTTGACCACTGCCCCCGTCTGAGGCGCCGGCCGCGGCCGGCCCCCTACTTGGGGGCGTCGTACTTGGAGGTTGGGCCTCAGAGGCACGGGGCACGCGTCCAGCGTACCTCGCCCTCTGCGTCGGGCGCGTGCGACCAGGCGCGCGAACGGGCAGGATGGGCAACCATGACCCCACTTCGTTTTGGGCTCCTGGGTACCAGTTACTGGGCACTCAACACTCACGGGGCGGCGCTGGCCCGATCGCCCCATTGCCAGTTGGAGGGTGTTTGGGGCCGCGACCCGGCTAAAGCCGGCGACGTCGCCGCCCATCTCGGCACCCAGGCGTACCCGGACCTGGACGAGCTCCTGGGGCGGGTCGACGCCGTGGCCATGTCGGTGCCTCCTGATGTCCAGGCCACCCTGGCCGTCCGCGCCGCCCGGGCCGGCTGCCACATGCTGCTGGAAAAGCCCTTGGCGCTGGAGGTCGCCCAGGGCCAGGCCGTGGTCGACGCCATCGACGCCGCCGGGACGGCGGCGATCGTCTTCTTCACCGCCCGCTACCAGCCGGAAGTAGAAGCCTGGACCGACCAAGCGGCCCAGGCCGGGCCGTGGCCCAGCGCTCACGTGCTCAAGTACGCCAACATTTACCAGCCCGACAGCCCCTTCGGTGCTTCGCCGTGGCGACGCCAGCGGGGCGCGCTGTGGGACAACGGGCCCCATGCGGTGGCCGGCCTCCTGCCCATCATGGGCCCAGTGACCTCCGTGGTGGCCCGGCGCGGCGCGGCCGGGACCGACATCGTGCACCTCCTGCTGACGCACGGCACGGGCTCGCCCACCGGCACTGGCACCGGCACTACTGGTACCGGCACTACTGGTACTGGCACTACTGGCACTGGCCCCACCGGCACCAGCGTCGTCTCCCTGAGCCTGACTATGGCCCCGGGGGCCAACCTGGACCATTTCGCTCTCTACCAGCAGGGTGCCTCGGTCACACGGCCCGAGCGCAGTTTCGACCCCGCCGACGTCATGGAGAACGCCCTGGCCGAACTGGCCGCCCTGGTCGACAGCGGCCAACGCGCCCATCGCTGCGACCCCCGCTTCGCCCTGGAAGTCACCCGTACCCTGGCGGGCGCCGAGGCCGCCCTGCAACTGCCCGGGGGCGACCTGGCGGGGGCCACGCCCCCGCGCTAGCGGCGCCCTCACCAGGTCCCCGACCCCGCTAGGGCCGTACGACCGGGCCCAAACGGCACAAATAAGTGCCCTTGGGCCCTAAGCGCAGGCGCCCCCTACGTCGGATACTCGCTTTAGCAACGTCACAGCCCGGCCGACGGCCCGCCAGGGGCCAGCGATGACAAAAGGAGTCCCCATGGCCAAGCACGTTTACGACTTTTCAGAGGGCGGAAGGGAAATGGTTGACCTGCTGGGAGGCAAGGGCGCCAACCTGGCGGAGATGAGCAACCTGGGCCTCCCGGTCCCGCCCGGCTTCACCATAACGACCGAAGCGTGCCGGGCCTTCCTGGCCGAGGGCGAACTGCCGGCTGGGCTCAACGACGAGATCACCGAGCACCTGACCAAGCTCGAGAAGACCATGGGCCGCAAGCTGGGCGACCCCGAGGACCCGCTGCTCGTCTCCGTGCGCAGCGGCGCCCGGTTCTCCATGCCCGGGATGATGGACACGGTCCTGGACATCGGCCTCAACGACCTGTCGGTCGACGGCCTGACCAAGCAGGCCGGCGACGAGCGCTTTGCCTGGGACTCGTACCGCCGCCTCATCCAGATGTTCGCTAAGACGGTCATGGGCGCCAACGGGGACCTTTTCGAAGAAGCGATCGCCGAGCTCAAGGTCGAGAGGAACGCTCGCACCGACCTCGACCTCGACACCCCCGACCTGAAGAAGCTGGTAGCCACCTACAAAAAGATCGTGAAGCAGGAAACGGGCCTCGATTTCCCCACCGAGCCGCGCGCTCAGCTCGACGCCGCCATCCTGGCCGTGTTCAAGTCCTGGAACGGCGAGCGCGCCCGCATCTACCGCCGCCAGGAACGCATAGCCGAAAACCTAGGGACGGCCGTGAACATCTGCTCCATGGTGTTCGGCAACCTGGGGCTCAACTCGGGCACGGGCGTCGCCTTCACCCGTGACCCCGCCTCCGGCAACCCCGGCGTTTACGGCGATTACCTGGAGGACGCTCAAGGCGAGGACGTGGTGGCGGGCATCCGCAACACCATGGCCCTCCAAGAGCTGGAGCACCTGAACCCCGAGGCCTATGCCCAGCTCCTCGAGATCATGAGCACCCTCGAGCACCATTACCGCGACCTGTGCGACATCGAGTTCACCATCGAAAAAGGCAAGCTCTGGATGCTCCAGACCAGAGTAGGCAAACGCACCGCCGCCGCTGCCTTCCGCATCGCCGCCCAGCTCGTCGACGAGGGGATCATCGGCATGGACGAGGCCTTGGGACGGGTGAGCGGGGCGGGCCTGGCCGAGCTCATGTTCCCCCGCTTTGACGAGAAGTCGAGCGCCAAGAGCTTGACCAAGGGCATGGGCGCCAGCCCCGGCGCCGCCGTCGGCAAGGTCGTGTTCGACTCCCCCACCGCCGTCGCCGAGGCGGCTAAGGGCGAGGCCGTGATCCTGGTCCGCACCGAGACCAACCCCGACGACCTGCCCGGGATGATCGCGGCCAAGGGGATCCTCACCAGCCGGGGCGGCAAGACTAGCCACGCCGCCGTCGTCGCCCGGGGCATGGGCAAGACCTGCGTCGTCGCCGCTCACGAGCTCCAGGTCGACTACAAGGCCAAGTCCTTCACCGCCCCCGACGGCACTGTCGTCGGCCAGGGCGAAGTCATATCCATAGACGGCAAGACGGGCAAGGTCTACCTGGGCGAAATGCCGGTCGTCGCCTCCCCATTGGTGCGCTTCTTCGAAGGCACCTTCGACGCCGACACGGCCGACCACGAGACCGCTGACCTGGTGGCGGCGGTGGAGCGCATCTTGCGCCACGCCGATGCCCGCCGGCGGCTGTTCGTTCGCGCCAATGCCGACATGCCCGAGGACGCCCGCCGGGCACGGCTGTACGGGGCTGAAGGTATCGGCCTGACCCGCACCGAGCACATGTTCCTGGGCGAGAGGCGCAAGCTGGTCGAGCAACTGGTCCTGGCCGACACCGACGAGGGGCAACAGGCCGCCCTGGACGCCCTCCTGCCCCTGCAGCGAGCCGATTTCTACGCCATCTTCAAGGAGATGGACGGGCTGCCCGTCACCGTGCGCCTGATCGACCCGCCTCTGCACGAGTTCCTGCCCGACCTCACCGAGCTCTCCGTCCGGGCCGCGGTGGCCCGGGCCAAGGGCGAGGTGGACGAGGAGGCCGAGCGCCTGCTGCCCGCCGTACGGCGCCTGAAGGAGCAGAACCCGATGCTCGGCCTGCGGGGCGTGAGGCTCTGCCTGTACATCCCGGGCTTGATCAAGCTCCAGGTGCGGGCCATCGCCGAAGCCGCCGCCCAGCGCATCAAGGAGGGCGGCAACCCCGTCCCCGAGGTCATGGTGCCGGTGGTGGGGGCTGTCCAGGAGCTGGAGCACGTGCGTGAGGAAGCCGAGGCCGTCCTCGAGGCCGTGAGCCGGGAGCAGGGCGTGCACCTGGAGAAGATGATCGGCACCATGATCGAGCTGCCCCGGGCGTGCCTGACGGCAGGACAGATAGCCGAGTCGGCCGACTTTTTCTCCTACGGCACCAACGACCTGACCCAGACCACGTGGGGATTTTCCCGGGACGACTGCGAAGCCTCCTTCTTCCCGCTGTACATGGACCTCGGCATCTTCGGGGCGTCGCCGTTCGAGACCATCGACCGCGACGGCGTGGGCAAATTGGTCCGCATGGCCTCGGCCACGGCCCGCACCGTCAAGCCCGGGATCGAGCTCGGGGTGTGCGGAGAGCACGGGGGCGACCCCGAAAGCATCCATTTCTTCAACGAGATCGGCCTCGACTACGTGTCGTGCTCGCCCTTCCGGGTGCCCGTAGCCCGGCTGGAGGCGGGCCGGGCGGCGCTGCCCAAGACGGTCGCCGGTTCGGTGAAGTCCTCGCAGTAACGGTCCCTCCGCACGCAACGGCCGGGATGGTGGTCTACCCACCGTCCCGGCCGTTCGTCGTCGAACGGCGGGGCCGACCGGAGCGCCCGCCAGCCTCGGGTGCACGGGCACGAGCCGGCGGAAGGGGCGCCGTTTAGGGCAGAGCCTGCACCAGTTGGGCCAGGATCTCGTCCTGTCCCCCCGGCCCGGCCCCGTAAGCCACCCCGGCCAGCTCCGCCCCGGCCCGGGCCCGCTCGTCCGGGGTGAGGCGCAACAGGCTCAGCAGCTCGGCAGGCTCCCAGCGCAACAGGCAAGCACACTGGAACAGGGACCCATGGCGGGTGCGCCGCTGCGAGACGCCCACCACCTTGCCGCCCCCAGGGCCGGTCACCTCGCCGCCGGCCAGACCGGCGAAACATACCAGCGCCGACCATTCCCGCCTCAGCATCGGCCCTTTCCACACCTCGACGGCACCAGCCCCGCGCCGGCGCAGGGCCGCTGCCCACGCCTCGCCCACCCACCAGGCGGCGTGGCCGACGTCGGCGCACCACATCGGGTCCGTGCTCGGGACGACCAAGTCCACCCAGACCAGGCCGCTCGGCTCTACCAGTACCGCACCTCCGCCGCTGCGGCGGCGCACGACCTGGACCCCGCCGGCGGCGCACGCCTCCCGGTCGACATCGTCTTCGGGCTGCCCGCTGCCGAGCACGACGGCCCGGTCAACGGGCTGGTAGGCGTGAGCCACACGGCCGGGAACGGGGCCGGCCACCAGTGCGGCGGAGCGGGCGTGCAACTCCCCCACCGTGCCCGTCACCCGCTGGAGCTCGAACGGCATCAGGCCGATAGCGCGGCCGCGCCCTCCCCGGACATGTTCAGCTGGACCACGGGGGCGGGTAGGCCGAGGTACGGCTCCCAATCAGGCAACACCGCGCCTAGGGCGGCCAGCGCCCACTGCCGGCCCCGCGGGGCGCAGGGCTGATGGCGCAACTTCATGCCCGTCTCCTCCAAGAAGTGGTCGCGTTTGCGGGCGTTGCAGCGCCGGCAGGCGGCCACGACGTTGTCCCAGGCGTGAGGCCCGCCCTTGGAGCGAGGCACTATGTGGTCGATGTTCTCGGCCTGGGCGCCGCAGTACTGGCAGCGGTGCCCGTCCCGGGCAAAGATGGCCCGCCGGCTCAGGGCCACGTGAGCCTGGTGCGGCACCCGCACGAAGTACGAAAGGCGCACCACCGACGGCTCGGCCACACTGACCCGGGCCGAGTGGAAGACCCGGCCGGTGGCGGCCAAGGGCTCGGCCTTGGCCTGGAGCACGAGCAGCAGCGCTCGTCTGGTGGGCACTACGCAGAGCGGCTCGTAGGTGGCGTTTAGGACGAGCGCTCGCGACATGTCCGCCTACCTTCGTATGAGAGGCACGGGGAAAGGGCTACCCGCCCTGGCGGCCATGGTTGCGGCGGGCACAAGAAAGAACTTAGCGCGCCAGCGCCCGCATCCAGCGGCACCATTCGAGGTAGCCGACCAGCTCCGACGGGCCCAACTTCCCACCGCCAGGGCCGTACATGGCCTCCACGCGCAGGGTCAGGTACTTACGGGTCGGCATCGGGACGGGGGGCCAGCGCGCCCACCACGAGGCGGGAACGACGGCGCCCCACTGGCGCAGGGCGGTGGCCCACAGCGACGGCCGCCGGGCCACCTCGGCCAGCGCCGCTTTTTCGACCGGGACCATGGAGCCAACGTTACGCCCCCCTCTGGTCGGAGGCGGGCTATTCCGGGACGGGCGGAAAGCCGAAGGTGGGGGCCTGGGGCGGGGCGGCCACGTAGAAATGGGCCGACCAATCGTCCTCTTCCTTCCCGTTCACCCTCACCTGCCAGCGGTAGATGCCCGGGGACAGGGGCAGGCCGGTGGGCAGGTCCATCATGGCCGTGGCCCGGCCCGGGAAACCGGTGGGCACGCCCGAGGGACTGGGCACCATGAGCGACTGTTCCAGGCGCACCGCCTGGGGCCCGGCCGGGCCTGGGATCTCGACGATGTCGCCGTCGTCGCTGAGCAGTTCGATCTCGAGCGTGAGGGACTTGTTGCACATCGCCAGTTCGGCCTCGATCAGTACCACGACCACCTGCGGGCCGGTCAGCAACGGCTGAGCGCCCACAGCCACGGAAGGGCCCATGGAGCGGCGCAACTGGGTCACCGTCCAGCCCACGTTGAGCAGGCTCAAGGTGCCGTTATGGGGGTTCTGGGCACCTTTGTCCGCCAGCAGGACGTAGATCTTCACCACAGTCACCGTAGTGGCGGCACCGTAGTGGCGGCACCGTGGTGCCGGCACCGTAGTGACGGCACCACTGTGAGTACCCGGTCGGGGCCTAAGTCAGGTCTTCGTCGTCCTTGCCCCGGGGCCGGCCCCCGACGCTCCACCATTTCCCGCCCTCCTGGCGACGGGGACGGCCTCCCCACGGTTCGGGCCCGACAACCTCGGGGCCCCCGCCACCGCGGTCGGCCCCCGAGCCCCCCCACCGGTCGCGCACCAGGCGGCGCAGGCACTGCACCAGCGCCACCCCCGTGGCCAGCATGATCACAAAGCCCACCAGGGCCAGGACCCAGGAGAAGGCGAAGGACAGCGACAGGGCCAGCAAGCCGACGACGAAGCCGGCGGCCGCCCGCTTGGCATTGCGTGCCGCCTCCCGGCTGTCGGCGGGCACGCGCAGGGACCGGGCGAGCCCGCGTTCCTGGTGGAACTGGCGCTCGATTTGGTGGAGGATGCGCTGTTCGTGTTCTGAAAGTGGCACCAGTCTTATACCTCCGTGCCAACCCTCACTCGTAGTTCTTCGACGACTGTCGCACGCTTACCGCTCGCCGAAGAGGCTCCTGGTCCAAGACCCCACGGTACACCAGCCGGGGCGATTTTTATCCTCGCCTTTGCGCAGTTAGAGGCCGGGCCCCGGCGTACCGCTCAGCGGGGCTCGAGCTGGGCCAACGCGTACACCGTCGTCATCGACCCCAGCCACCCGGGCCACATCAGCGGTGTGTACTCGTCGTGGGGGCTCGTGCTCGACGGGTAGCCCTGCCAGTAGCTCGTATTGGCCTGGAACCAGGCCCCGCTGTACCACAGCGGGATCTCGGGCAGCGCCTGGAGGAAGTCGGCCTCGAGCTGGGCGTAGATCTTGGCCGCCGCCTTGGCCGCGTAAGGCGGGGTGGCCGCCGCCTGCTGGACCAAGGCCCAAGCGGCAGGGTCGGAGTAACGCTCGTCGTTGAAGCCCGCCTGCTGGCGGGACTGGAGGGGCAACCGGTACACCGAGTCGAAGTAGGTCCACGGCGTCGAGCTCGGCGCCGGGCCGCTATCGATGACCATGTCGTAATCACCATCGGCCACGTCGGCGTCGCGCTCGCCTATGGGCTTGTCGACCACCGAGGCATGGATGCCCGCTTTGGCCAGCTCGAGGGAGATGGCCGTGGCCGCGTTGACCTGGTCCGTCCACTCGCTGGCCACCTCCAGGGTCACCTGCTGGCCCCGGTAGCCCGACTCGGCCAACCACTTCTTCGCCTTCGCAACGGAATAGAAGAACCCGTACTTGCCCACCGCGGCCTTGTCCACGTAAGCGCCCAGACCGGGCAGCAGGCCGGTCGGGTTGGCCACGGTGACGGCGCCGGTGTACACGCTCGCAGCTATGGTCTTGGGGTCAAGGGCGTAGGCGACCGCCCGGCGGAAGTCCACGTTGGCCATGGGTGAGCGGGCCGTGTCCATCTCTAACCAGGCCGTGCTGGCCGGCAGCATGTAGGGCGTGCCCGGGTAGTAGGTCTTTATGTCGTAGCCTCCGGTACGGCCGGTGGCCAGGTGAGGTATGCCCCGCAGCAGCTCGTTGCTCCAGTCCGTGCGCCCTTCGAGCAGCCCGGACAGCTCGGCCCCGCTGGAGCCGCTCACCACCGCGCAGAGGTACTCGAACCTGAACGACAGGCGCAGTTGGGACTTGCCCCACCAGTGGGAATTGTCCCGGTAGCAGGCCCCGCTGGGACTGGTGGTGCCGAGCAGCATCGGGCCGGTCGAGACGGGGGACAAGTTGGCGGTGCCGAACTCGGACCCGGGGGCCAACTGGGACCACAGGGCCGCCGGCAGGACCGGGGCATGCCACAAGAACTCCTGCCAGGGCCCGTAACCCACCGGCTTTTTGAAATCGACGGTCACCGCGCCCCCCTCCGCGGTGGCCTTTTGCACGCTGGCGGCGTCGATGTGGAAAGGGTCGGCGCCGTCGGTGGCCGCCAGGTTGATGGAGTAGGCGACGTCGCCAGCAGTGAGGGCGCCTTCCACCGCACCGGTCCGGCTGGCGACCCAGTCGACGCCGCCGCGCAGCTGGAGCCGGTAGGTGGTGGCGCTCACCCACGACCCGCTGGTCGCCAACCACGGGATGAACTTGTCGTGGACGGGGTCGAAGAGGAAGAGGGGCTCGTAGAGCAGGCCCTGTGTGCCGGTATAGGCACGGTCGGGGTCAAGGGGGTTGAAGTCGGTGGGAGGCGCCGTCGCCGTGCCGCTGGTGTAGAGGGTCTTGTCCCGGGGCGGGACGGCGGTCACCAGCCGGGCACCCTGGACCGGGCCACCGAGGGCCGATAACAACGCCAGTACGCCCACCACGGCAGACCAGCAGCGCGGGACCGAGCTCGTTGTTCCCATCTGTTCTGGACCCTATAACCATGGGCCACGAAAGGCGAGACCTGACTATAGGCCTAACTGTTGGGCCCCGCAGGCCTGTCCCGCGGGCACGGCGGCCCGGGAAGTGGCTAGGTCTGCTCGCCCGGTACGGGGCCAGCCACCGGGCCGGCCTCGACCAGCGACGTGCCCGGCCTCAGGGCCGCGGCTCCGAACCGGGCGCGCACCGCGTCCACGGCCTGGCTGGCTTTGACCCACCCCGGCGCTACGCCTGGCCCGCGCTCGTGCACCCCGGGCGGCGTCGTCGCCGGGCTAAGGGGCGACGGTCTCCCGCCGTCGGGGGCCTCTCCAGGCCCGGGACCTATCTGCAGCTGGAGCTGTTGGCCCGGTGAGGGC
The DNA here is from genome assembly GCA_052325485.1 of Acidimicrobiales bacterium. Classification (GTDB taxonomy): domain Bacteria; phylum Actinomycetota; class Acidimicrobiia; order Acidimicrobiales; family Palsa-688; genus Fen-671. The sequence continues at coordinate 43,195 of JBKQUU010000277.1, forward strand.
CCGGCGGGTAGGAGCCCGGAGGCGCTCACGCCCAGCAACCGTACCCCCTGCCTCAGCTCGAGCCCGTCCAGCAACGCCCGCGCCGCCGTCCAGAAGCTCGGGCCGGTGGCCTGGGGGGCGGGGAAGGTGTGGCTGCGGGTCAAGGTGCGGAAGTCACCGTAGCGGACCTTGATCACCAAAGTCTTGGCCGCCAGGCCCTGGTCTCGCACGTGGCCGGCGACCTTGTCCGCCATCAGCACTAGGCGCCGCTCGAGCTCCTGGCGGTCGGCGATGTCCAGCGGGTACGTCTCTTCGTGGCCGATGGACTTGACGGGGCGGTCAGCCACGACCGGCCGGAGGTCCCGGCCCCAGGACAGCGAGTGCATCGTCTGGCCGGCGGCCTGGCCCAGAGCGGCGACCACAGATCCGAGGGGCAAGGCGGCCAGTTCGCCGACGGTGTTGACACCCAGTTTGTGCAGGCGTTCGGCGCTGGCCTGCCCGACCCCCGGCAGGGCGGCCACCGGCAGCGGCCACAAAAAGGGCTGCACCTCCGCCTCGGGGACCACCAGCGTCCCCCTCCCCGGCTGCGGTCCCCGAGCGGAGGCCCGGGGCTTGGCCGCCTTCGAAGCCAGCTTGGCGACAAGTTTGTTCGGGCCGGCCCCGACCGAGCAGGACAGGCCCAGTTCGTCGGTCACCCGCGACCTTAGGGCCCCGGCGATCTGTCCCGGCGGGCCGAAGAGGGCGACGCTACCGCTGACATCGAGGAACACCTCGTCCAAGCCGATGCCCTCCACCAAAGGGGTGAAGCTCTGGGCAATGCCGTGGAAGCTCTCGCTGTAGCGGTGGTAGACCTCGAAGCGAGGAGGCACGAAGACGGCGCGGGGGCACAGCCGGCGGGCCTGGGCGATGGGCATGGCCGAGCGCACGCCGAAGCCGCGCGCCTCGTAGTTGGCCGAGGCGACCACGCCTCGGTTGCCGGTCCCGCCCACCACGACCGGCCGGCCACCCAGCTTCGGGTCGTCCTTGACCTCGACGGCGGCATAAAAAGCGTCCATGTCGGCGTGCAAGACCCACCTCGGCGCGCGACCGCCGGAAAGGTCCTGTGCCACGCCGTCGTCATCACCGCTCACCGGCCCAACGCTACGGCTTTGCTGCCGCCGGCCTGCGCACCACCTCGGCGACGCGCTAGAAGGAATGGGATGGCCGCTCCCGAAGTCCCCACCGCTCTGCTCGACGAACTGCAAGAGGTCGCCCTCCGGGTGGCCACGGGAGCCGCCGAGCTCGTGCAGACCTACTCGGCGGTGCACTTGGAACATGTCGGTACCAAGAGCTCGCCCACCGACCTCGTGTCCGAGGCAGACCGCGCCTCCGAGGCCTACATAGTCTCCGAGCTGCGGCGCGCCCGCCCCGGCGATTCGGTCCTGAGCGAGGAGGGCACCTCGCACGACGGGACGACGAACGTCTCTTGGGTGGCCGACCCCCTCGACGGGACCACCAACTTCTTTTTTCAGGTGCCGGCGTACAGCGTGTCCCTGGCCGCCTGTTTCGACGGTGAGCCGGTGGTCGGCGTCGTCGTCGACCCGTCCCGCCACGAAACCTGGCGGGCGGCACAGGGCCGGGGCGCCCGGTGCAACGACGTGGCCTGCCATGTGGCCAACGGGCGCAGCCAACTGGCCACGGCCCTGGTCGGCACGGGTTTCAGCTACCGGCCCGAGCGTCGCGTCGCCCAGGCCGCGCTGCTGGCCCGGGTACTACCGGTCGTACGGGACATACGCCGGATCGGTTCGGCGGCCTTGGACCTCTGTTTCGTCGCCAATGGCCGTTTCGATGCCTACTTCGAGTCAGGCCTGCATTACTGGGACTGGGCCGCCGGCCGGGTCATCTGCCAAGAGGCCGGAGGCCAGCTCGCCACATTGCCCGGCGACATCGTGCTGGCCACAACCCCGGAACTGATGGCGCCGCTGACGGAGCTGTTGGCCCAGGCCCAGGCGGGCGCCGCGGCACAGCCCTGAACGGCGGCACCCGACGGAGCAGTCGCACGGGCTAGCCGAAAAGGGGACGGGCCACTTCCTCGTAGAACCCGGCCGGTACCAGCTTGGGCTCCGAGACGGCGTCGTTCAGCGGTACTCGCACTATCCGGTCGGCCTGGAGCGCCACCATGGTGCCCAGGCCCCCGTTGTGCACGGCGTCTATGGCCCCGATCCCGAAGCGGGTAGCGAGGACGCGGTCGAAGGCCGTAGGCGTGCCCCCTCGCTGGATGTGGCCCAGGACGGCGGCTCTGGTCTCAAAACCCGTCCTGTGCTCGATCTGCTCGGCCAGCCAGGTGCCGATACCACCCAGACGGACATGGCCGAACTGGTCGAGCTCGCCCGAGGTCACACTGAACGAGCCCTCCTTGGGCGTGGCGCCCTCGGCGACCACGACAACGCAGGCATGGTGCCGGCCCACGCTGCGGGCCTTGAGCCGGTCGCACACCTCGCCCACGTCAAAAGGCTGCTCCGGGATGAGGATGTCGGCCGCGCCCCCGGCGATCCCGGCATAAATCGAGATCCACCCGGCGTGGCGGCCCATCACCTCGCAGACCATTACGCGGTCGTGCGACTCCGCCGTGGTCCGCAGCCGGTCGATGGCTTCGGTGGCTATCTGCACCGCCGTATGGAACCCGAAAGTCACCTCCGTGGCCGACAAATCGTTGTCGATCGTCTTGGGCACCCCGACCACGGAAACGCCCTCAGCCATCAGTTTGTTGGCCACACCAAGGGTGTCGTCACCACCGATGGCGATCAGGGCGTCGACCTCGTGCGCCTTCAGTGCCGCCAGGACTTTGGCCACGCCACCATCGACCTTGTACGGGTTGGTGCGGCTCGTCCCGAGAATGGTACCGCCCACGGCGAGGATGTCCCGGCAGCGGGCCCAGTCCAGAGGCGTGGTCGTCCCCTCGATCACGCCTCGCCAACCGTTCAGGAAGCCTAGGAAATTGTCACGGTAATGGCTCTCGCCTTTACCAACCACGGCCCTTATGACAGCGTTCAAACCTGGGCAGTCACCGCCACCGGTCAGCATGCCTATGCGCATCGAAATCCCCTTTGTACTAGCTGCACTTCGTCACCGAACGCCCACCGGCACGTGCGTTTACCCCGGTGACATTTATGCGTCCACGGCCGTAGCCCAAGCCGGTTGCTCTCCCCCATAAGCTAGCCGCCCCCCCACGGCCCAGTACAATCGGCCCCGGCCTGGCCAGGTCTGGGGGACGGCGGCGCGGGCAGGCGGTCGGCTCAGGCCGGGGGCCCTCCCGAACGGCCCGTTTTGGGCGTCGTGAGCTTGGTCAGCAGGCCCGCCTCGCGCTGGAAGTCCCCTGCGTCCGTAAAGCCCTTGTACACGCTGGCAAAGCGGAGATAGGCAACGTGGTCGCGGCCCCGCAACGCCTCCAGCACGGCCAGGCCCACCTGCTGGCTGGTTACTTCGGAGCCTTCCAAACGCAAGCTCTCTTCGACCTCTGCCGCGATTTGCTCCAGCAGAGCCGGCGAAAGGGGCCGGTTCTTGGCCGCCGCCCTCAGGCCGGCGACCACCTTGGCCCGCTCGAAGGGCTCCCGGTGCCCCGAGCGCTTGATAACCACGAACGGCACCTCCTCGAGGCGCTCATAGGTCGTAAAACGCAGGCCGCAGGCCAAGCACTCACGCCGGCGCCGGATGGCCGCCCCCTCTTCCGCTGTGCGTGAATCCATCACGCGGTCTTCTACACCGGAGCAACGAGGACAGCGCACTAACGCCGACCATACAACGCCGCGCCCGAGACCTCCGCACAACAGCGCCCACCCTGGCTGCCGGGAGCGCCCAACCCCGGCTGCCGGGAGCACCCACCCCGCTCGCCGGGAGCACCCGGACCGGCCGGCAAGGCCGGCCCAGGCGCCCGAGTTTACGGGACGAAGAGCCGTTGCCCGGGCTGGAGCGCGCCCCCGCCGATCTCGGCCTCAAGCTGGTCGACCAGGGGCCGGGGGTCGCCGCCGTGGGTGAACCTGACGGCGATCGACCAAACGGTGTCGCCCGGGGCGGCCACGTAGGCCCGCGCCCCCGGGCACGAAGTTGCGACGGTCATGCAGGCCGCCGCGCCCCCCGCGCCCGTACTGGCCAAGGCGACGAGCCTCTCGGCCACGCTCCAGGCCAGCGCGCCCAAGCTGGCGATGACCACCACGACCAGGGCGCGGCGGACGGCGTACTTCCACCGCCGCTGCTGGCGGCGGTGGTAGGCGGGAGGGCGGCGCCGGCCCCGCGGAGGCCCCTGCTCCTCCTGGGGCACGTACAAGTGCGGTCGTGAGCCCGTCTGCTCGACCAGGACCTCCAGGTCCTCCAGG
>JBKQUU010000278.1:0-9770 GCA_052325485.1 Acidimicrobiales bacterium
GCAGCGCCGCTCGAACACGACCACCAGGCGCTGGCCGGAGAGCGGGTGGAACGGATGGGCGACAACGACGGAGCCCAAAGGTCCAACAGCTTTGGGCGAACGTGCATTATGAGTGGTCTTTTGGGACGCAAGGCGGGTCAAAAATGACGTCAAAGACGCCACCGAGCTGGCCAAGCGCCTGTGGCGCGAGGACCTGCCCGAAGCCTGGGTGGCCCCGCCCGAGGTAAGAGAGCTAAGAGAGCTCGTCCGCTACCGGGCCAAGCTCGTAGCCCTGCGCACCTCAGCCAAAGCCCAGGTCCACGCCGTCATGGCCAAGTGCGGCATCCTACCCGGCCTGGACGACATGTTCGGCCCCGGGGGCCAGGTGCTGCTGGACAAGATGGAGCTTCCTGAGCCCTACCGCTACCGGGTCGACTCCCTGCGCCGGCTCATCGAGGTCTTCGACGACGAGGTCGACATGGCCGAGAGCCAGGTGCACAAACGGCTAAAGGGCCACCGCGGTTACCGCGCTGTCCAGGCGTTGCACGGCGTGGGCCCGGTCGGCGCCGCCATCTTCGTGGCCGAAATCGGCGATATCACCCGCTTTGCGGACGCCCGCCACCTGTGCAGTTGGGCCGGTCTCACCCCAACCACCGCGAATCAGACGACATCGCCCATCGTGGCCACATCACCAAACAGGGCTCGACCCTGGTGCGCTGGGCCGCGGTCGAAGCCGTCGTGCGCGGCCACGGAGGGGCACCCATCGCCCCCGCGTTCATGCGCATACCGGCTCGCCGGGGCACGCCCATCGCCCGGGTGGCGGAGGCACGGAGATTGCTAACGCTGGTCTTTTACGGGCTGCGTGACGGCGAGGTCCGTTGCCTAAAGAAGAGGGCCGCTTGAACAAGGCCTGGGCACAGCCAAGGTGCGAGCACGTAGTACGACGTGGCCCCCGAAAGGCGAGGCCGAAGAGCTGAATGTGCCCACCCGGCTGTGGCCGGAACTCACCATGCACCTATAAACGGGACGGAGGAATGTCAGGCAGCCGGGCCCCGGCCTGCCCGCTCAGTTCTTGAGCACGGTGACGTCACTGCTGTGCCCGTCAACCCCTAAGGCGACCAAGGAACCCCTGGCGGGGCTCCGCGGATAATTCTGGCTGACGGAAAACCCACCCCGGGACCGTCAAGGCTGCCCCTACGGGCGGGCCTGCCGGCCCGGCCTTGACTGCCCCTCCCTCGGGCCCGGCATAGGCTGAGGCCCGTTCAGCGCGCCCCGAGTTGCACCGTCAAAGCCAAAAGACCAGGAGAATAAAGACAAAAAACATGCCCGAGCCCTCTTGACATCTAGAGCTCCTTCAGGAACGTCGTACTGTACGCACTCGAGTCCCATGAGAAGCCAAAACCTCCTGCGCAATAAGGGGGGATCTGGCTCTCGGGCCATGCCCCACAGCTCGGGTCGCTAGAGCGGTGCCGCTCTTTTTTGGCAGGGCGACGGGCTAGCACCAAGCGAGGTCAAGCGGGGACTTCGACTCGGACGGTGCGTGCCCACGATGGTGGGGGCGGAGGTTCGCGGTCCAGGAGTCGGTGGGCGGTGCCGCCGGTAGGCCCGATAAGGGCGACGATCACGCGGGCGCCCCTGACGGGGTCGGCCGGCCACGGGGTCCAGCCATCGGTCAGCACGACCACGACCGAAGGGCGGGGCCGTAACGCCAAAGCGTGGGCGATCCCCATCGCCATGTCGGTGCCTCCGCCTCCTACCAGTTCGACCTGAGAGGCGCGGCTCACCCGGCGCACCGACTTCACGTCCACGTCGCAGACCAGGACCCTGACCTGCCTGTCCCGTAGCCCGGCCCGCTGCAGCAGTGCCTCGACCTCGGCCAGGGCCCGGCCCAACTGGCCCTCGGTCATCGAACCTGAGGTGTCGCACACAACCGCCACGTCGGGTACGGGCTGCTGTAGGACGGGGAATATTATGCCGGGGGCCGCCTCGGCCCGCCGGGAGGGCTTCCGGTAGCTGTAGTCGACCATCCCGGCGGCACGCTGCACTCCCCAGCGCACCTCGGCGGCCAGGGCCCGGCGCCAATCCACCTTGGACGGCAGGACCTTTTCGGCCCAGCGCGCCCAGCCAGCGGGGATGCGCCCTGGCTCGAGGCCCATCCATCGTTGCAACTCGCTGGCGGTGGCCAGGCGGAGCCATTGGGCCTGGCGTTCGCCGGTCCCGAGGCAAACGGAGGTGCAGGGGCGGGCGTGGCCGCCGTGGCAATGCTCGGGGTCCCAGGGCCGGGGCACCCCGTCGCAACCAGACCCGCAGTCCCAAAAGCGCGGCCCCGGCGGCCGGAGCTCGTAGTACTGCTCAGCCAGGCCACCGGGTAGCCCTCCCAAGGCGCCCGGGAGGTCGGGAGCGCTGGCAGGCACCATGGCCTGAGGCTCCAGGTCGTCGTTCAGCTCGGCGTCGGCCGACCGGGCCCAGGCCACTGCCGTCGGCCGGTCGCCTACGCCAGCGCCGTCATCTCCCACGCCTACCGTGACGGCCCTTGCGGCGTGGTCCCGGAGCAGGTGGGACACCAAGTGGACCAGCAGGCGGCCGAGTTCTTGGGCACCCACGCCCTCGACCACCCCGGGGTCAGCCAGGACGCGCCAGTGCCGGTCGACGGCGATGGTGCCCGAACCTGGGGCAGCCAGCACGGGGGCGGCGAACAGGGCGCTGGCCAAGTACGGGTACTTGGAGGCGGCGAACAGCCGGCCTGCCGCCACCTTTGCCGCGTCCAGGGGAATGTCGCTCAATCGAGCAGCCCGGCATCGCGCAGCAAAGGCATGAACAGGCGCACCTCGGGGGGCACCGGGGCCCCGGCGGGACGACAGCGCACAAGGGCACGCGAGGCGGCGGCGGCCACGTCCAGCGCGTGTTCGGACGCCCGGCCGAACACCACCCATGCCCGCTCCCAACGTTCGGGCGTCGGGTCGGCGGCCACGGCTGCGGCCACCGACGACAGGGCGGCATAGGCGCGGTCACCGCGTTCGGGCAGTTGGAAGGCGTCGGGGTCGGCCAGGACCAGTTCGGGGTCAGGAAGGTCGGCCTCGGCCAGCCAGGAGAGCAGTTCTATCGCCGGGCCCTGGCCCACGGCGCCGCCCACCAAGATGCTGCGGACCAGGTCGTCGCTGCCGGCCGCCTCCGATGCGGCCAGCAACCGGGCGGCCATATCCCATGTGCGCGGGCTGGGCCAGGCCCTCCCAGCACCGGCGGCGTCCTCGGGCACGGCTAGGGCCAGGGCCGGCCGCACCCGGATGAAACCACCCACCCAGCTCCGGGCCACGGCGGCCCGGCGTTCCCAACCGGGCGCCAGGTCGGGGACGGCCACGACCGGCCACCCACCGGACAGACCCTCGGCCACGGCCCGGCCATCGACATCCCATTCGAGGTGGCAAAAGCGGTTGGCCAGCGGGGCCGACAGCTCCCAACCAGAAGCGGCCTGTTCGGGCGGGTTGGCCGCCGCCACCACAGCGACCGCCGGCGGTAGGACGAGGTCTCCCACTGTCCGCTCCAGGACGACGCGGAGCAGGGCGGCTTGCACCGCGGGAGGAGCGGTCGAAATCTCGTCGAAAAAGACCAGGCCCCGGCCGGACGACGCCAGCCGACTGGCCCACGCCGGCGGGGCGAAGTCCACATGGGCGACCCCGTCGCCCCGGCTGACGATCGGCAGGCCGGCGAAGTCGGAGGGCTCGCGGATGGAGGCGATGACCGTCTCGCAGGGGAGGCCCGCCTGCTCGGCCAGCTGGCGGACCACCGTCGTCTTGCCCGTGCCCGGCGCCCCCCACAACAAGACGGGCACGTTGGCCGCCACCGCCAGGGCGAGGGCTTCAACCACGCCCGCATGATCGTCCATGCGTCAAGTGTGGCCGCTCGCGAAATGCAAGGCTGGGGTTATCGCCAACCCCACTCGCCCCGAGACCTACCTGCGACTGGCCTGGGAGCGGGCCCTGCTGTCGGCCGATGGCCGAGGCAATGCCCAATTGGCCGACGCGCCGGTGGCCGGGCGGGCCCTGGTGGCTGCCGGGGTGCTGGACGAAGCGATGGTGCTCGGGGTGCGCGGCGAGTACCTGGCGGCTCTGAAGGTAAGGGCGGCCAATATGGCCCTTCATCTCTCGATGATGCGCTCGGCAACTGGGAAGGGCCGGCAACTCTCGGCCGCCCGGGTCGCCTTCGGGGACTTCGAGATCGGCGAGCGCCCCGGCCAGCTCGTCGTCCAGCAGGTGACCTTTGCTGACGACGCCGTCCACCTCGAGCTGTACGGGCGCACCTCGGGACGGACTACCTCGGTGCCTCCCGGCCCGCTCGCCCGGACAGGCGCCGGCCACTGGCCAAGGCACCCCTCGGCCCTCACGGTGACCGATGACAAAGGCCGGACGGCCACGGCCAACCCGGGGCGGTCCAGCTCTTCAGACAGAAACTGGGAGGGGATCTTCAGCACCACTCAGGCGTTGTCGGCCACCACGGAGTGGCTCGAGGTAAACGGGGTGCGCGTGGACCTCCCCCCGCCGGGGCCATTGCCCGAGGCACGTGTTGAAAAAACCGAGCAATTGCCCCGGTTGAGGGCGGCCTTGTACGCAGAGGTGGTGGCGTCGCTTACCCAGCGAGGCCCGGGCGAGACCGTGCGGGACGCACAGCGAGCGCTGCTCGCAACGGGGGCGCTGGCGCCTGATGACCCGCTCCTGGCAGAGGTCGACATGATCTGGGCGGCCCTGAACGGCAGCGGCAAAGCGCCGTCGGGCCTCCCCGGACCGTGGGCTTCTCTCCTGGTGCGCCTGGGTTGCTCGGACGGGCCGGTCGGTCGGATCCCGGTTGGTGCCGCCTTCGGCTCCATCGACGGGTACTCGGTCCGTTTCGATTCGCTTGCTTCAGAGCCGCACAAGTTCGTGGTGGCTGTGGCGGCGTCGCCGGGCGACGCCTTCGGTCACCGGCTGCCGGGTATGGGCACCGAACCGGCCCCGCTGCAGTGGTGGGCCGAAGACGACCGCCACAACATGTACCTGGGCTCCCAGGAGAACTATGGGTCTTCGGACGACCTGGCCCAGGGGAACATCGGCTTCACCGGGCCGCTCGACCCCAAAGCGCGGCGATTGAGCCTGCTGCCGACGGGGCGAAGCGAGCGTGGTGTCGTGACCGTTCCTCTCGACGGGCTGACTGGCCTTTCATGACCATCGACCTGAGCACGTTCCCGGCGGCCACGGCCACGGTGGAATGCCAGTGGCAGAGCCACACCATCCGATGGGAGGCCGGCGACCTGGTGGCCTCGGACCACGACGACCCTGAAGGCGAACGCGCTCTCGCCGCCCTGGGGGGCACCGACATCGCCTGCATCAACGTGCTCAACGCCTGGCAACGGCACCGCTGCGACCCTCGACTGCTCACGGTGTGCACCCGCGGGCCGGGCGACCCCGTCCAGCCCTGGCCGAGCGGGCAGGGCCCGCCGGTCGGTCGCGGGGTGACCTCTGGACCGCTCACGACGCTGACGCGCGGTCCGACGGCGGGCAGCCCCCGCCAGTTACAGGTCGGACGGCGCCTGGCTCAAGGGTGGTCGACCTTCGGCGGGGGTGGCGGTTTCTCGGCCTCTGCTTTCGGCGGAGGGCGTACTCTATCGGCCACCGCAACGGCCCGGTCGGGACGCCCGGGCGTGCCGGGGATCAGGACCGATGAAGAGGACCGCTTGGCGGGCCTAGAAATACTGGCCGGGCTTGGGAGCCAATTGCCGGTCCGGCTCGTGGCCACAGTCACCGCTCATCTGCTTATCGACCTCGCCGCTGGAGCCGAAGGCAGCGCCTCGGTACTGCCCACGCTGCATGCTTCACTTTTCGGCCGGGCTTACAATGCCCTGGCGAATTGGCTTGAAGGGCCCGCCATCGTTGCCAACGTCGAGACGGCCGAGCCGGGTAGCCCTGTGGTGGTCGAAAGAGCGCCTGGGGGTGGCGAGGTTCACGCCCTGTTTCCTTTGGGCTGGGTCGCCGAGGTGTGGGGACGCGGTCTCACCGTGGTTGCCGGTCGCCTGGTGCTAGGCGTGCTCGAGGCGACGCCGGAGCGAACCGTGCTGGAAACCCTGGGGCCCGATTGGGGACCGCCTCGCGTTGTTGTCATCGAACTTCGCTGATCCTTCGTCTGCCGTCGTCCGAGCCGTCCGCTTGCGCGCTCGGCGCTGGCGCTGTTCTAGAGGCGAGGCTCGGGGTGGAGCGAGAACTGGTGGTTCTGGTCGCCTCGCAAGAAGGAGCCCTCGAGGACGTAACAAACCCCGTCTGATGCAGCAGGGCCCTTGCCGGGTAGGCCGGCACAGCCTGCGACCATGCGAGCCTACGGTGGGGTGCCTTATCAAGCCGGGCCACCGGCGCCCCAGTGCCCGGGCCCCGGCCCGAACTGGAGGTGCCCTATGTCAACCACTGCCCCTTCAACTGCAGTAATTCTCGTCGAGCCGGACGTCAACGCACGAGAACGTCTAGCCCTCGCCGGCTTCCTGGCCGGCTACAGCGGGCTCACCCGAGACGCCTACGCCTTGGACCTGCGCCAGTTCCTGGCCTGGTGCACCGGCCACGGCACCCACCTGTTCGCGGCGCGCCGAGCCGACATCGAGTGCTTTGGCCGTGAGCTTGAGTCCAAGGGATGTGCTCGGTCTACCGTCAGCCGTCGTCTTTGCACCGTGGCCGGCTTCTACCGTTACGCCGTGGAGGAGGAGCTCTTGGACCACTCGCCGGCGGTGCACGTGCGCCGTCCCCGGGTCGACTACGAGTCCCATCCCACTGCCCTTGACCGCAACGAGGTGGGAGCCCTGCTCGTGGCGGCGGGCCTCGGCCCCGCAGCCGAGCACGCCCTCATCTCATTGTTGGCATTGAACGGGCTTAGGGTCTCGGAAGCCACCGGGGCCAACATCGAGGCGCTGGGACTGGAGCGCGGCCATCGGACCCAGCGTCGACGCCAAGGAGTACACGAGCCAGTGACCAAGGTCGACGTGGGGGGGTGGTTCCGCACCGTCCTCCGCCTGAAGGTCGCTGGCCGGGACCGCACCAAGCTACTGGACGGCCTCGAATGGCAGATGGGCCGGCTCAACGAGGTGCTTGAGCGCCTCGGCCATGGCGTCAAAGAAACCCCAGCGCCCCCTACCGGCGTCGCCGGGACTCTGGGCTGGGACGCCGCCGGAGGGATCGACGACGACGCCACCGTCGTCGCACCTCGGCCCCGTAAGCCTGGCGGTCTCGGCCCGGGCCCAGCGCCCGGCTTAGTCTTTGGCCATGGCAGACATCAACGACCGGCTCCGTGACCTGGTCGAACGGGGCCGGCGTCTCCCCGGTTCGATCGCGGTGATGGAGACCAGGGGCGAGGCCGAGAGGATCAACTCGGACCCGATCGGTCCTCCAGCAGCTACCCCGAGATCGTCGGTTATGCGCGTGCGCTGCCCTGTTTCCCGATGCCAACTCCCCGGTTTCTTCTCCGGTGCAGCACCCGAGGCCAAGGTATTGGGGAGCCCCCCACCTAATGGGAAGCCCCCGACATTGCCGTGCGACCCCGCGCCAATCATGTCCAGGGCTCCAGCTGGCCTGTCCCGCAGATTTCTGTCGCCTTAATGTCGAGGACGGATGCCTGGCTCCGACTCATGGGTGCGAGGCGAGATCCGCCCGATGGAGAGGAGTTGAGAGACATGACGACGTCCGAAGCCAAGGTGCATTCGGCTGACGGCACGACGATCGCGCTGGAAGTAACGGGGAGCGGCCATCCGCTCGTGTTGATTGGCGGCGCGTTCAACGACCGCACGAGGACTGCCGGGCTGGCCCAGGTGCTCGCCCCGCACTACCAGGCCGTGATCTACGACCGCCGTGGACGTGGCCACAGCGGCGACACGAGCGTCGACTACTCGGTGGACCGAGAGATGGAGGATCTGGAAGCGGTGATCGACCACATCGGTGGGACGGCGTCGCTCTTTGGTCATTCTTCTGGAGCCGTGCTTGCCCTCGAGGCCGCGATCCGACATTTGCCGGTCGGCAAGGTGGCGGCCTATGAGCCGCCTTACATCCCCGAGGGTTCGCGGCCGCGACCAGCCCCCGACGTCGCCGAGCGCCTGCTGCGCTTCGTCGACGCGGACGACCGGGACGGCGCCACCGCCCTGTACCAGACCGAAGTGATCGGGCTGCCGTCCGACATGGTCGAGGGCATGCGTCAGAGCGAGATGTGGAGCTTCTTCACCCGCCTCGCCAACTCCCTGCCTTACGACTACGCCCTCTTCGAGCCCGGCTGCCCCGTGCCGGACGCTCGCTTGGCTCACATCGAGGTCCCTACCTTGGTCATCGCGGGGTCCAACACCTTCCCGTGGTTGGCCACGGCGGCGCAGGAGGTGGCCAGTGCCGTCCCGGGAGCTAGCTACCTCTCACTCGTGGGACAGGACCACGGCGTCTTGCACCAGCCCGAAGCCCTCCTGGCCTGCCTGCGAGAGTTCCTCGGCTAACCCAATAGGCCCTGCCAGGGACCAGCGAGACAGGAAATGACATGCTGATTCGATCACGTATGGGAATGAGCGCCGACGGGTTCGTGGCCAACATGGAGGGGCTGCCGACGTTCTTGATGATGCCGGGCTTCGTCCCCGGCAAGTCGCACGGCTACACGGCGTTCATCAAGCGATGCGATACGGTGCTCATGGGCCGCTCGACTTTCATGCCGGCGCTCGGTGCTCCCGCCTGGCCGTGGCCCGGACTGCAAGTATTCGTACTGACTTCCCAGCAGTTGCCGCCCGAGACTCCGCCGGACGTGGTCGCCATAACGGGCGGGCCGGCCGCTGCCGTTGAGCGGCTGCGCACACGAAGGTCCGACGGAGACGTCCACGTGGTGGGTGGGCCGCGAACTATCGAAGGTCTCGCTGCGGCGGGAGGGCTCGACCGACTCGAACTCGTCGTCCTCCCCATTGTGCTGGGCGAAGGGGTTCGGCTAATGCCGCCGGCCGCCCCACAGCGCCCGCTCGGGCTCGTTCGAGCACCCGAGATATATAAAGACGGAAGTGTCGAGCTGGTCTACAGACTCGGCACCGAAAGTGGAGGAAACTCATGAAGTACATCACCATCATCTATGGGAACAAGGACCTATGGCAGTCGTTCACACCGGACGAGGCGACGAACGCCATCGCCGAAGTGGACGCCTTCAACCGCCGGTACAAGGAGTCCGGCGAGCTCATCGCCGCCTACGGGTTGGGCGACGAGCTCACAGCCAAGACCGTGCGGGTCCGAAACGGGCTACCGGCAGTGACCGACGGACCGTACATCGAGGCCAAGGAGTTCGTTTCCAGCTTCTTCCTCCTCGACGTGGACGGCGAGGAGCGGGCCTTGGAGATCGCCGCCGAGTACCCCTTCGCCTCGCACAACGCGGTCGAGGTGTGGCCCATCCTGCACGAGTCGAGCGCCGAGATGTGAGTGGCGTAGAGCGCGTCGAAGACCTGCTGCGGGGCCTTGCCCCCCAGGTCCTCGGCGCGCTCGTCCGTCGGCACCGCTCCTTCGACCTGTGCGAGGACGCCGTCCAAGACGCGCTGATCGAAGCGGCCGCCCAGTGGCGGGCCCGAGGCGTTCCCGACCATCCGCGGGCGTGGTTGACCACGGTGGCTACCCGGCGCCTGATCGATCGAGTCCGCAGCGACCACTCCCGGCGGCAGCGCGAGGAGCGGGTCATCGTCGGTTCGCCACCGGCGGAGTTCATGGTTTCCCCGGACGAGGGAGCCGGCCAGGACCAAGACGACAGCTTGGTCCTGCTCCTGATGTGCTGTCACCCCACCC
>JBKQUU010000279.1:0-12488 GCA_052325485.1 Acidimicrobiales bacterium
GCAACCTCTGCGAGCAGGCAGCGGCTGCGCGCCGCGAAGACCGGCTCGACCCGATCGGCCAACTGGAGGGCCTCTTCGAGGAACTGGCGTGCCCGGTCGAGCTGGCCAGAAGCAAGAGCCAGGGCGCCCTGGTCACAGAGGATGCCTGCTAAGTCGACATCGCTGTGGGCGCGCTCGGCCAGCTGGCGCGCTGTTACGAGAGACTCTGCAGCCGACGGCTCGGCCGTGTACATCCCCTGCGCACCACGGAACCAGTGCGCCGTCGTTATGTGATCCCTGTCGCCCAGGTTGTCGCCACCCGGGGTACCCCTCCCACGCTGGTCCCCGTAACCGTGATCACGGCCGCCAGGAACACGACGAAGCAGGTCAGCACGAGCGAGTGTCTTGTCTGCGACAGCGGTTGTTGCATAGGTCACCCCTTCGGTGTGGTGCTTCGGAGGCCAACCGGCGTCCTGTGGGGGGCCGCCCGCCCTGTCGCCCCTTAGAGCGTGAACTTCTCCAGGTCGTAACCGCCCCAGTACCAAGCGCCGGCGTCGCCCTGGACGTCCACTGGAGGAGCGGAGGTGGGCACGGCCACAAGGGTGCCGTTGTCGTAGCCGTAGACCTGGCAGGTCGCAACGCCCGCGCTGATCGCCATGCAGCCTCCCCAGACGATGTAGTTTCCGGCGAGCGCCAAGCTCGTAATGGTCTCGCCCGGGCGCGGGGCTTGCAGTTGGTATGCGGAGCCGGACGGTCCTGGGAAGACTGAGACCGAGCCGTCCGCCTCGCCCCAGTAGACGTTGACGTTGCCCGCCGAGGGAGGGTAGATCGCCGTGATGGCGCTCGCCCCGGACACGACCACGCTCGGGCTGCCGCGGTCGATCGGGAAGGGACGATGGATCGCCGTGGTGGCGTTCGCCGCGGACACGATCGGCGTCAGGCCGTCGCCCTTGGTAGGTACGTTCAGGATGCTGTCGCCAGATGAGTAGTAGAGCAGCGCTCCGTCCAATCCGAGGTGCGAGAACGTGGTGCCGGCGACGAGCGTGCCGACCGTGCCCCCGGCAACCGACATCTTGCGGATCCCGCCCGCGTCGGCCCAGTAGAGGAACGAGCCATCGGTCACCAGGTCGCGGTCGGCGATGAACCCTGGGGAAGTGGCGAGCACAACTGCGCCACCACCAGTGAGGGGTACCCGCTTGATCTGGGACTCGTTCTGCAGCGGGTAGTTGGCAACGAAGTAGCCGTACCAGGTACCACCCACATTCGCATAGGTGATCGCTTCGAAGTCGACCGAGCGCTCCGTCGAAGCCGCCGGTAGTGACTCCTGGTAAAGGACCGTTTCCCGTCCGGGCTCATTGTCTTTCGAGGAACGGAAGACTTCGGCCTCCGACATCGTCACGATATGCCGGAGTTGGAAGCTGTAAGTGGTTTTGTCGGCCGTCCAGTAAAGGTTATCGGTGGACTGGACCAGACGGTCGGGTTGCGTGTAGGAAAGCGTCGTCGGCAGCCCGGAACCGGGAAAGTGGATGAAGTTGTCCGGCCAGGGCTCCCCCTGGCCCGGAGCGTCCGCCGAGATCACCGCCCAGCCGTAATAGTCCGTGTCGCTGTGCCAGTTATCTTGGGACACGATGATATAACTGTCGTTGGGCCCAACCGCCTCGACAATGGCGACATGCCCGTCGGTCCCGATAACCGGCAGGTCCGGGCCCCACTGTGCGACCGATCCAACGGTCGGGGTCTGGTCGACCGTAAAGCCGTTTTCTCGAGCGCCGGCCGCCCAGTTCATGGCGTTAATCGGCAGAGCATGCTTCGGAGCCGGGACACCGTAGATCTCAGATTCGACGAAGGCCACGTAGTTGGTGCAGTTGGCCCACGCGCCGCTCGGCGCCGTGTCCTGGTCGGGAGGCATACCCCAATAAGATGTCTTATACGCACCCTGGAAGTTGTGGGTTGTGAACGGGGCCATACTGCAGGCGCTGAAGCCTTCGCACAACGGGCCCGCGGAGGGCGCCGCCGGAGCGGCAGACGTCACAGGCGTGCCCATGCCCATCGCGACTACGCACGCGGTCAGCGCGACAAACAGTCGCATTATGCTGCTGCTCCGGTGCCGCTGACCGCCTCGGTGACCCGGTCGAGGCGCAATGAGGCGCGTGCGGCGGCGACGCCCACGGCCTCGATCGACTCCGCCCGGTAGAGGTGGATGCACGTCTCGTCCGCCGGGATGAGGATCGAGCGGACGTGGTGGACCCGCGTGCCCTCGCGCCGCAGCTGATCGGCGGCCGCTCGTGCGGCCTTGGCGCAGCGCCCCGCGTCCGGCGCGGCCTCGGCCGGGACGTAGTGCTCGCCCACGAACTCTCGCATCGAGGACACTGTACAGACGGCCCGGCGTCGGCTAAATAACGGAAAACCTGGCTCTATTGCCGGCCACGCTCGCTCATGGGGCCCCCGGCCAGCCGTTTGGCGAGCTGACCGCGCGACCGGACGCCGAGCTTGGCGTAGGCGCGCGCGAGATGGACCTCGACCGTGTTCACCGTCACGTACAGGGCCGCCGCGATCTGCTTGTTGGAGAGCCCGTCGGCCGCCAGTTCGATCACCTGGCGTTCGCTGGGCGTCAGCTCGCTCTGGGCCCGCCGGCGCCCGCCGACGCGCTCGAGCTCTGACCTGGCCCGTGCGGCCCAGCCGTCGGCGCCGAGCGCCGCGAACGAGACGGCGGCGCGCTCGAGCGAGTCGCGGGCACCGCGCCACTGCTTTTGACGCCGCTGGGCGCGGCCGAGGGCGAGCAGGCAGCGGGCGGCGTCGAAGGGCGACCCGAGAGCCTCGAGGTCGACCGACGCCTCGGCCAGCGACGCCGCACCCGTCTCGACATCGCCGCCGGTCGCCAGCTCCAGGGCCCCGGCGCAGCGCTTGGCGGTGGCGCTCGCCCAGGGGTGGTCCTGCTGCGCCGCCAGCTCGCCCAGCCGGCGCGCCACCTGGCCCGCACCCTCAAAGCGGCCGAGCTCGCACAACGCCTCGACGAGATCGGGCGCCACCGGGAAGGCCCCCGGGTCGAGCACTCCCTCCCGCTCGCAGTGCCCCCACACGGCCCACAGATCCATAACGGCCCGGTCGGGCAGGAGACCGAGCAGGCCGTTGGTCCCCCGGGCGCGCCGCGCCTCGAGCTCGTCCCACATGCTCCCGGCCGCCTGGGCCAGCCTGATCGTTTCATCGGCCCACCGCTGCGCCTCCTCGCCGGCGCCACGCTGTACTTCCAGCAAGGCGCGGCAGCGCGGGTACTGCGGCCGGAACTGCGTCTCGTAGTCAGACGACTCGCCCCACTCGTCGAGCAGCAGTGCCGCGGCGGCGAGATCGCCGGCCCGGAGCTCGACCTCGACCATGTGCATGCGGACCATGGCGTAGGAGGTGAGATCGCCACGATCGTCGGCCAGCGCCTGCAGCGATCGCAGCAGCTGGCGGGCGCTGGCCAGCTCGCCCCGCCAGAACAGCCTCTTGGCCACAACTCGCTCCGGGGACGCCGAAAGGTAGGCGCTGGCGTCGGTGGTGGCGCCCGACCGCGCCACCAGGTCGTCCAGCGGGCGGCCCCTGAGCGCTAAGGGCCACGCCAGCGAGTACAGCGCGTACCGCTGCCCGGACTGATCGGTGGCAAGGGTGAGCGCCTCACGCGCCCAGGCTTCGGCCTGGCCCAGCTGCGACACGCCCGCCGCCGCCGCGTTGCCAGCCTTCTTGGCCAGCACACGCGCCTTCAGGTTGCGGTCCCCGCCGCCGCACTCGCTCAGCGCCAGGTCGAGATAGCGGTCCTGGTCTTGCCGGCTGCGCACGTCGTCGCCCTCGCTCAGAGCAAGCAACGCACGCGCCCGCGGCGTGCCCGCCGGCAGCGACGGCAACGCCTCGCGGAGGAGCACGCTCATCCGTCGCAGCTCGCCGGCGTCGTCGAGACGCTCGGCCAGCTCCAGCACCCGCTCCACGCGCTCGGCCGCGTCTGGCGGGGTCAACCGCAGCGCCTGGGCGGCGAGCAGCGCCGCCTCGCGACGCGAACCACGCACCCGAGCCGCCTCGGCCCCCGCTACCACGCGCGCCGCCAGAGCGCGGTCAGGCCCTGTGCTGGCGAGCGCCAGGTGCATGACCCGCCCCGGCTCGTCCCGGACGACCCGCGACAGCGCCAGGTGCAGTTCGCGGAGCTGGCCCGGGCGGGCGCGGCTCTCAGCTGCGGTTGCTAGCAGCGGATGAGCTGGGCGCACCCACTGGCCGTCGACCACGACCACGCCCGTATGCACCGCGTCATCGAGCGCGCCGGCCTTAACTATCGACAGAACTTGGTCGACCCGCGGGCCCCCGCACAGCGCCACGGCAAGCAGCACCCGCTGGACCGGCGGCGCCAGCCGGCTCACACGCTCGCTGAGCATCTCCTCGAGTGAGCTCGGCAACGGCAGGACGTCGGTGGCCCAACGTCCGGGGTCGTCGAGCAATGCCCGGCCTACCTCGAGCGCGAACAGCGGGTTCCCCCCGGTGGCGTCCACGACCTGGCGCAGGCGCTGACGCGAGATCGTCAGACCGAGCCGTTCGAACAGCAGCCGGCGCAGCGCGCCGAAAGACAGAGGACCGACCTGTAGCCGCTCGACCACGGCCCTCGACAGGACCGCCTCTAGGCTGCCCACAGGCCCCGGCCGGCGCGCCAGGAGGAACGTGACGCGGCTGTCCTCGAGCCGGCGGGCAAGGAAGGCCACCGCGTCCGCCGACGGCCTGTCCAGCCATTGCAGGTCGTCGATGGCAACCACGACCGGCCCACGTGCGGCGAGGGCCCGCACCAGCCCCAGCAGACCGAGGAGGACAAGTTGCACCGCACTTGGTGCACCGGCGGGAGCGGTCCGCAAAAGTGCCTCCTCGAGGGCGCGGCGCTGCGCAACCGGCAGGGTGGCGAGGTCGGCCTCGTCGAGGTGATCGCACAGGTCGATCAGACCAGCGAACGGCAGCCGCGCGGCGCCATCGTCTGGCCGCGCCGCGAGCACAAAGCCGCCCCGGTCCCGGGCGACACCCACGCCAGACTCCCATAGCGTCGTCTTGCCGATACCGGGTGCACCGATCAAAACGATCGAGCTCCCCGACCGCGCCTGGTGCACGAAATGATCGAGGCGGGCGAGCTCCGCCTCGCGCCCGACAACCGACAGTCGGCCCGGACTAGGTCCGAGGTCGTTCACTTGCGCTCCGATGGTCCCTGTCGTCCATCTGTGCCAAGGTAACGTGAACCCCGCCGCCGCCACTTCGTTCGGGCCCCATTTCCCCGCGCAGAAATAACATGCGCTAACGCGCCCATCGAGGCGTCGCTCTCGGTGATGGAGCCGGCGTCCGCCACGAACGGGTCGGCCACAGCCAGGCCGTCGTGGCTGTTGAAGTGGTAGGCCGTCCCTGGTATGACCCGGAGCAACCTACCGGTCAGGGTGTCGATGTCCTGCCCCTTGGTACCGAGGGCCGGGGGGCCCTTGGGGAGCAAGCAACTTCCTAGGCCCAACCCCTCACATGACCTCAAGTGGACCGTTGTTCACCGAGGGGGTCTTTCCTATTGCTTCTTGGTCTCCCAGAAGATGCGGTCGATCTCGGCGATCTGGCGCAACAGGTCGTCGGCCACGGCCACATCGGTCGTGTGCTTGGCCTCGCCCGCGGCTTTCGTCGCCTTCCAGAACAACTCGTGCAGCTCGGGGTACTTCTCCAGGTGGGGGGGCTTGAAATAGTCGGTCCACAGCACCCAGAGGTGATGCTTCACCAGCTCGGCCCGCTGCTCTTTGATGAACAAGGCACGTTCCCGGAAAACGTCGTCGCTCGAGGAGTTGTACTTCTCAATGATGGCCTTGACCGAGTCGGCCTCTACCTTGGCCTGGACGGGGTCGTAGACGCCGCAGGGCAGGTCACAGTGAGCGTAGGCGGTCCGGGGCTCGCTAACCCGATCGGCCAGGACGAGCAATCGCGCCAGCAAGGTCATAAGGAGGCTCCTTTTTTACGTGGTCGGTTGTGATAGAGGTACGTGCGGTGGGACACCGACAAGCCACACGTTATAGCGCCGAGGACGATAACCGAGCAGGGACAGTGGGGCGAGCCTTTCCGCCCACGGCGGCGGGGCCAGCGGGGCCAGGTGGGCCGGGCGGGCCAGCAGGGTCGGTGACGCCGGCAGGGTGGCGTGGGCCAGTGGGGCCCGCCCGGCCCTCCGCCCGGGGCACGGTCGCCGCCGCCGCTTTCGCGGTCGTGGCCGTTTTGGCGACGCGCTGGGCGTGGGGACGATGGGAACGAACGGACGTCTCGGGGGACAGCATGGTGCCGGCGCTCCAGCCCGGGGACCGTCTGCTCGTCTGGCGGACGACGCGCCTGAAAGCGGGCGACATCGTCGCCGCCGGCGACCCCCGTCACCCGCAGCGGACCGTGCTCAAACGGGTGGTCCGTTACGACGACGCCGGGATTTTCCTCGTCGGGGACAATGAAAGGCACAGCACTGACAGCCGCCACTTCGGGCCGGTCCCCTTGAGCCTCGTACGGGGCAAGGCCGTGTACCGCTACGCCCCGCCGGGAAGAGCCGGGCCGCTCCCGCGCCCGGGGCCCGGCGTAGGGCCTAGGGAAGCAGCCAGTCCTTCAGGTACGGCTCCCGCTTTTCCGCCCAGTCCTCGGAGGTAATAGCAAAACGGACGTGGTCCTCCCATACTCCGTTGATCTCGAGGTAGCGCAAGGCCACCCCCTCATTGCGCAGGCCGAGTTTCTCCGCCACCCGGAGGCTGGGACGGTTACGGGGGATTATCGAGACCTGGAGCCGGTGGAGCATCAGATCCTCGAAGGCGAAACGGGCCAAGGCGACAAATGCCTCCGGCGTGTACCCGTTGCCCGCCATGGCCTCGTCCACCCAGTAGCCGACGTAGGCGTTTTGAAATGGCCCCCGCTGCACCGACGAGATGTTTATCTCGCCCGCAAAACGGTCGCCGACGAAGACGCCGAAGCCGTAACCAGTACCGAGCTCCCGCTCGCGCAGGCGGGCGCTGCAGCGGGCGGCGAAGGCCCGTTTGTCCAAAGTGGGGTCGGGTTGCCCGGGCACGGGGCGGGGCTCCCACTTGACGAGCCAGTCCCGCGAGCGGGACCGCACCTCGCGCCAGGCGTCGAAGTCGGAGGCGGCCAGCGGCCTGAGCAGTACTCGCCTACCCCGCAGCTCGGGGTAGACCATGGAATGGCCCCAGGTCATTGTCCGGAATGCTATCTGGCCGGCTCGGCCGCCTCGTGCGGTCCCGGCACCGGGCGCGGCTCCCCCGGCGATAGGAGCGTCCACGCCAGACCGTCCAGGATGTCCGACTCGGACACGAGGCAATCGTCGAAGCCGAAATGCCCCATCAAGGTGGCCAGGACCAGGGTGCCGCCGACGATGACGGGCGCCCGGCCGGCCTCGATACCCGGGTGGCGCTGGCGCTGTGCCGCCGTTTGCCGGGCCAGGTCGTGCGCGGCTCGCTCCACCGCCTGACGGGACAACCGGTAATGGTGGACGGCGTCGCGGTCGTAAACGGCCCGGCCCTGGTCGTAACAAGCCAGGGCGGCGACGGTGCCGGCCAGGCCGACCAGAGTACGGGCCCCCGCCAGGCCGGGGACGTCCGCCTCCGCCCGGCGGTACTGCTCGGACAACCACGCCGTGGCGCTCGCCAGCTCGGCCGCGGCCGGGGGGTCATGGTGCAAGAAACGCTCGGTGAGGCGCACGCACCCGAGGTCCAGGGAACAAGCGCCCGCCGGCTGAGGGCCGACCACCAGTTCGGTCGAACCGCCACCGATGTCCGCCACCAGCCAGGGCCCGCTTCCCGGGCGGAGCTCTCGAGTAGCGCCGGAGAACGAGAGGGCCGCTTCTTCCTGCCCGCTCAGCAGCTCGACCTTGGTCCCGATGACCTTGGCCGCTTCGTCGCAGAACAGCTCCCGGTCCCCGGCGTCGCGCAATGCCGAGGTCCCCACCATGCGGGCACGTCGCACATCGTGCTGGTCCATCACCCGGCGGTACTCGCACAGCGCCGTCAAGGCCCGGTCCATCGCCGCCGCCAACAGCGACCTCGACCGGTCGACGCCCTCGCCAAGCGCCGTGATCCTCATAAGACGGACAATGGGCTCTCCGGCCGGCCCGCAGACCAAGAGCCGCGTCGAATAGCTCCCGCAGTCGACGGCGGCGACGTTAGCCACCACAGAGCTGCGCGGCCACCCAGCGGCCCACCGGGTCGTCACCGCCGGCGAGGAACCAGGCGTAGTGAGCGTGGAGGCACTTCACACCCCGTCGGGTGCCGCCCACACCCCCGCTGGGGCGCGGGCCCTCCCAGCTCGTAGGGACAGCGGCATCGCGTTCGGCGGCATAACGCCGGTGCGCCTGCGCCAGCTCGTCGGGGCCCACCGCCGCCTCGGCCGCCCCGACACCGCCCGCCGCCTCCAGGCGGTCGACGGCCAACCTGGCTTGCTTACCGACCAGCCAGTACCGCGTCGGCATCGGCGTGCCATCGTCCAGTACGGGCCCGTTGCGGATGACGACGGGGCCACCCTGGTCGTCCGACACGACCACCTCGAACGGGCCTCGGGGCGCTCGCCCGAGGAGGCTGGCCACCGCGGCAAGCTCATCCGGTCCGCTCGCCGCTCGCAGCCGAGAACGAGACGAGCCGCTACGCGGCACAACCTCGGCTTCTGGTTTAGCCACGGTCCTTCACAGGTGGTGCCAGAACTCCAGGGGGGCGTACCAAGGAGCCTTAGGCCGGGGCGGTGCCGCAGGGGACGGCGGCGGGGCCGGCGACGGCAGCACCATGAAGGCCTGTTGGCCGGGCATGACGAGGCCGTACTCGGCCCGGGCGATCTGTTCGATGGTGGAGCTGTTCTGGAGCGCGGCGCTTTCGGCCGTCAACTTGGTGTTCTCCGCCTTCAAAACGGCGATGGTCTGTTCCTGGGCCACTATGTCCTGTTTTTGAGCGAGGTACGTGCGCGCCGGGAACACGAACAGGTACGTGGCTCCGCACAGGACCAGCACGGCCAAGCCGAACTTTACGGTCAAGCGCATACCCGCACCTCAAATGTTGGCGAAGCGACAATTGCGACCAACGACATTGTGACCAATGAAATAGTGACCAAGCTGAACAGGGAGGCTAGTTTACCCGTCTCAGCCGCGACTATCACGGAACCAGCTGCCGGACGACGCCGGCCCTCCTCGGGTGCACGTGCCCCGGGCGCCCTATCATGTCGCCGGTTCGCTCGCCTTTACCTCTTCCCACAGGCGGTCAAGGTGAGCAAGGGCCATCTGAGGAAGGTCAAGCCCCCGTTCGGCCGCCAAAACCTCGACGGCTTGAAAACGCCGGCGGAACTTGGCCGTGGCCTCACGCAACGCCGCCTCCGGGTCGACATTGACATGGCGGGCCACGTTGACGGTGGCGAACAGGAGGTCCCCGAGCTCGACGCGCACCCGTTCGTCGCCCACCCGTTCGTCGCCCACCCGTTCGTGGCGCCGCAGTTCGTGGCCGGCCAGCGCCTCGTCCAGTTCGGTCAGCTCCTCCCCCACCTTCTCCAGCGCGCCGGCGGCGTCGTCCCAGTCAAAGCCCACCGAAGCCGCCTTCCTTTGGATCTTGTGGGCGTAAAGCAGTGCCGGCAGGTTGCTAGCCACATCGTCCATGAGACTGGCCTTACCTTTCTCCCGCTTTTTGATCAGCTCCCAGTTCTTCAGGACGTC
Source organism: Acidimicrobiales bacterium (assembly GCA_052325485.1). GTDB lineage: Bacteria > Actinomycetota > Acidimicrobiia > Acidimicrobiales > Palsa-688 > Fen-671. Next base: position 9,680 of record JBKQUU010000279.1, read on the forward strand.
GTCGGGGGTTTTGGCCACCACGTCCCCGAAAACGTGAGGATGCCGGCCCACCAGTTTGTCGTGGACATTGCGGGCCACGTCGCCCAGGGCGAACTGGCCCTGCTCGGCGGCCAGGACCGAGTGGAACACCACCTGGAACAGGACGTCGCCAAGCTCCTCTTCCAGATGCTCGTAGCCCTCGCCGTCGGGGCCGAGCTCCTCGATGGCTTCCAGCGCTTCGTACACCTCTTCGAGCAGGTAGCGGGTGAGGCTTTTATGGGTCTGCTCCCGGTCCCAGGGGCAGCGTGCCCGCAAAGTCCGCACCAGCTCCTCCAGGCGCACCAGCTCAGCGGCGAACGGGTCAGCCAAAACGGGCAGCCAGAGGCTGGTCAGGTGGTCAGCCTCGACGTCGCGGTCGAGGTCGTCCCAGGCGACCCGACGGACGGACTCGTCGGGCAGCCCGAGGTGATGGAGGACGGTGACGTCCCAGCCCTGGGTGGCTCCCGAGCGCTCAGGCCCGTCCACGCCGTCCGGCCCTGAGCGCGCCTGGTCGAGCACGGAGCCGATGGCGAGCTTCACCTCGGACAGCACGGCCCGGGAGTCGCACTGGCCCACCAGCAACGGGCCGCGCGAACCGGCGGCGTCGACGGCGAAGCGGTGCCCGTCCACCAGGCGGGCCCCGCTGGCCAGAGGGTCGATCCCCAGGCGGGAGAAGGCCAGGTCGACGAAGGACACGCCCGGCAGGACGACCGTCGTCACGCGGGGGTCGGCCCGCAGGAGCTCGACGCTGCGCTCGGCCACCACGGGCGAGCCCGGGACGGCATAGATGACCCGGCCCTCGGTGGCGGCCGAGCTGGCCAGGACGTCAACGATGCCGGCGTAGACCTCTTCCAGGCTGGCGGCGGACTGGTAGAGGTAGTCGAAGCTGCGGGCACCGGGCACCAACGGTGCCGAAGGGTGCCGGGAGGTCCGCAGCCACCGGACGGGGGTGGCGGCAACGGCAGCCAACGCCTCGGACGTCATCAGGCCGGGGCGGCCGGGGCCCAGGCCCACCACGGTGACCTCGCCCCGGGCGACCACGGGGCTAGGAGGGTGCAGAGGCACCGGCGGGCCATACCTGGGGCAGGTAAGGCGCCGGCAGTGCCGTCGTCCACGAACCGTACAGCGGGTTGACCTGCACCGTGACCGTTTTCAACAGCTTGATCAAACTGGTGTCGGTGCCCTCGCCCACCACCGGCCAGGCCGGGGTCTGGCCGGTGCTCGCCGCGGCTACGACCTCGATGTCCGGCGCCGTCTGCTGGGCGAAGGGGATGGTGGCTCGCGACCGCACCTGGACCACCTCATAGCCATAGCTCTCGGCCAACGCCACCGCCTGGCCCGTCTTGAGCGCGGTGACCTGCTGGCGGAAAACAGGCGCCTGGGTTATGAGCTGTTGCGGCGTCTGGCAGTAGAGCGCGCCACTGGTAAGGGGAGGTGCGGAGGGCCCGGTCAGCGTGCCGTTGAGCTCGCCGACGATCTCGTCCGCCTGCTTGCGGCTGGCGGACATGTCGATGCCACCACCGGGCCCGGGAACGGTCACGTCCACCGCCCTCAGGCAGACCTGGGTCCAGAAATAGGCCGACTCAGCCTTGTAGAAGGCCTGGTCGGCGCCAGCCTCGGACAGCTTCGGCTCTATGAGGGCGTGCTCGGCGTCTTGGTCGGCCACCTGCGAGCGCAGTTGCGCCGGCAGTTGCTGCCAAACTTGCGGGTTGGCGGCGTACTCGCTCGCCCACGCCGCCGCCACTTGCAGCCCGGAGGGCGCTCTGCCCTGGCGCTCGAGGTACTGGTGGACCGCTGACGCCGACACCAGGAGGCTGAGCCGCCCAGTCGTCCACACCAGGCCGAAGTCGGCCGGGCCCGAGCCGGTGCCCTGTACCGTGAACACCGGTTGCTGCTGGCCCTGTGAGGCCGCCTCGTCAGACTCCTCGGTGCTTTCGGCCTTGAAGTCCTGGACATAGGCCGGGCTCGAGGACCAGTCCTGCAGGTACTGGTACAACTGGCCTTCGGTAATGACCTGGCCGTTCACCGTGGCCGCCGGCGGCGAGGCGCTGCAGCTGGAGAGCACACCCGCCAGGGTGGCGGCCACCAGGACGGTCGTCAGGGCCTTGGTCTTGGCGCGCCGGCCACCACGGCCGAGGGAGCGGGGACGGCGAGAATGGGCTTCAGGTCTCACTGCCGGGCCAATGTTAGTGCCCCTCGGGCCGGCTCATCTGGCGGCACCGTCGGGGGCACCAAAGCTCGCAGCAGGTCCACCAGCGCCGCCGCCGGGTCGACGCCTCCTCGCAACGGTCCCACGACCTGGCCCTGGTCCTGCTTATAAACCGCACGCGGCCACAGACGGCCCAGCCTCACCTGTTCGCTCGCCTTCAGTGCCACCGGCGAGATACGGGCCACCAGGCCACCGGCGGGCGTGCCCAGGGCCCCTTTGACCACGGCTACCTCGCGCAGGCCCAGGCGAGCGCACTCGGCTCTCAGGTGGCCGATCCCGAGCAACGCCTGAGCCGCCGGAGGGAGCGGCCCGTAGCGGTCGAGCCATTCGGCCTCGATGTCGTCGACCTCTTCGTTGGTGGTGACCGTCGCCAGACGGCGGTAAGCCTCCAGGCGCAGGTCCTCGCGTTCGACGTAACCCGCGGGCAGGTTGGCGGTGACCGGCAGGTCAAGGCGGATCTCGGCCGGCGGGCGCACCGTCTCGCCCTTGAGCTCGGCCACCGCCTCGCTCACCATCTGGACGTACAGGTCGTAGCCCACGGCGGCGATGTGGCCGGACTGGTCGGCGCCGAGGAGGTTGCCG
>JBKQUU010000280.1:0-18030 GCA_052325485.1 Acidimicrobiales bacterium
GTCGTGTCGAGCGACCGCTTCAACGCCCTCCCGATCCGACAGGCGATCGTGGTCCCGCTCACCAGCCGCGATCGCCGGTTGCCCCATCACATCGCCGTCGTCGACGACGGTGGGCTCGCCCGCCCGAGCTGGGCCATGTGCGAGGCGGTGAGGGCCGTGTCGCTCCTGCGTTAGGGCCAGCACATCAGTACCGCGACGCCGGGAACTCTTGCCGCGGTCAGCGAGCAGCTCATGCTCTGGTTGGCCTCCGAAGGGCCCTCCTAAAGAACTGCTGGTGCCGCGCCACGCTGGTGGCCTCGCGCCGGTCCTGCCGTTCAGTAGGCCCGGGCCACCACCGCCACCAGGCCGGCGACGTCCTCGTCGGGGGTGGGCAGGGAGCCGTCGGGCCGGTGCAGCGCCCGCACGCTGACCCCGGCGGCGTTGAGCCGCTGCTCGCCCTGGCCGTCGCCGCTTGTCAGCAGCGAACCCGGGAGCAGGGCAAAGCCGGACTGAGTGGCCTCTTCCACCTCTTCGAGCCGGCTCACCTCGACCGTGCGGGCCGAGCGCATGGCCCGGGCCTCGGCCATGAGGGAGGCCTGGGCCGCTTCGAGCACCCTTTTCACTTCCTCCACCACCTGGGCCAGGCGCACCGGCGCCTTGGTGGCGTCGTCCCGCCGGCACAGGACCACGGTCCCGGCGGCCAGGTCCCGGGGGCCGACCTCCAGGCGGACGGGGACGCCTTTCAGCTCCCAGCCCACCGCCCGCCGGCCGAAGGCCACCGCCGTGCGCACGTCCAGTTCCACCCGGACGCCCACGGCCCGCAGCTCTGCGGCCAGCTGGGCGGCCGCCTCGCCGGCGCCGTCCTCGGTCCGCACGGCCAGCACGACGACCTGGACGGGGGCCAGACGGGGAGGGAGGCGCAGCCCGTCATCGTCGCCGTGGGCCATGATGAGCGCCCCCATCAAGCGGCTCGACGCTCCCCAGGACGTCTGCCACACGAACGACTTCTGGCCGGCCTGGTCGAGGAAACTTATGTCGAAGGCCTTGGCGAAACCCTGCCCGAGCTCGTGGCTCGTCCCCATCTGCAGCGCCTTGCCGTCTCGCATCATGGCTTCGGCGGTCCAGGTGGTGGTGGCGCCGGCGAAGCGCTCCAGTTGGGTCTTGCGCCCCACCACCACGGGGATGGCGAGCACGTTGACCATGAAGTCCTCATAGACGTCGCGCAGGATGCGCAGGGCGTACTCGTGGGCGTCCTGCTCGCTGGCGTGGGCGGTGTGGCCCTCCTGCCAGAGGAACTCGGTGGTCCGCAGGAACAGCCGGGGCCGCAGTTCCCAGCGCACCACGTTGGCCCACTGGTTCAAAAGCATGGGGAGGTCGCGGTAGCTCTGGATCCACTTGGCCAGGAAGGAGTCGATGATCGTCTCACTGGTGGGCCGGACGACTACGGCCTCCTCCAGCTTCTTGCCCCCGCCGTGGGTGACGACGGCCAGCTCGGGGCTGAAACCTTCGACGTGCTCGGCTTCGCGCCGGAAGTAGCTCTCAGGGATGAACAACGGGAAGTAGGCGTTCTGCGCTCCCGCCGCCTTGATGCGGGCGTCGATCTCGGCCTGCATGCGCTCCCAGATGGCATAGCCGTAAGGCCGGATGACCATGGTGCCCCGCACCGGCCCCCCCTCGGCCAGCTCCGCTTTGGCCAGGATGTCCTGGTACCACTGGGGAAAATCGGTCGCTTGAGGCGTGAGGACGTCGGCTTTGGCCATTCCGGTCGATGCTAGACGCACGGGCACGACGGTGAGGACAGCAGGCACCTCAGCGCCGCCACCCGGCGGCCCGGCCGGTCCCGAGCTGAAAAGACGGTAAAGGCGAGGACGGTCGCCGTCGGGCCAGGTGGGCACTAGGCCCGCCGCCAACTAAACTGAAGTGGTGCCTCACAGCTCCGACACGCCGCGCGGCGCGGGCGAGCGCGTCACCTTGTACGACCATTTGCGGAACACCACCCTGGTCAAGGCCGTCCTCCGGTGGCCGGCAGTGGACCGGGTGCTCTCCCCGACCCGGGGCGACCGGTCGGTGCACAGGTTCATCCGGTACTCGCTGGTCTCGGTGGTGGCCATAGTCATCAGCCAGGTGACGATCCTGGTCTGCGCCTGGGTCTTCGGCCTGTCGGGGATCGTGGCCAACACCATCGGCGCCGTGATGGCGACCCCGGCCTCGTACCAGCTCAACCGGAAGTGGGCGTGGGGCAAGAGCGGCAAGAGCCATATGTGGCGAGAGGTCGTACCGTTCTGGTCTTTGACCCTGTTGGGCTGGCTGGCCTCGACCGGGACCGTTGAGATCGCCGACAGCATGGCCAAGTCCCATGGCGTCAGCGGGCTGGGCCGGGCCGTGGCCATCATGGGGGCCTCGCTGTTCGCCTACGGCGTGGTGTGGATCGTGAAGTTCGTGATCTTCAACCACATCGTTTTCGCCGACCGTGGTGCCGGGGCCGAGATGGCGTCGGGCCCTGCGGAGGCTCCCATGGCCGGTGCCACCGCCAGCGCCCCGGCCGCCCCGCCCACTGCCGCCGGCGCCGTGCCGATGGCCGTCGGGCCCGGTGCCGGCCGCCCGGCGGAGCCGGCGTGGGAAGGTCCGGCCCGAGCCGGACGATAGCCCTGGGTCCCGCCGCGCCCCTCTGGCTGCGCGCGGCGCGGGCGGCCAAGGGCTTCATGCCCGAGGAAGAGGGCATGGCCCTGTACGAAGCCGGGCTGACCGCTGGGGCCCGGGGCCTCGGGCCCATGCTTGAGGTCGGGACGTACTGCGGGAAGTCGGCCACCTACTTGGGGGCGGCGGCCCGCCAGGCGGGGACGGTCCTGTTCAGCGTCGACCACCACCGGGGTTCCGAGGAGCTCCAACCGGGATGGCCGCACCACGACCCCGACGTCGTCGACGCGGCCACCGGGATGATCGACACCCTCCCGTATGCCCGGCGCACCATCCAGCAGGCTGGTCTCGAGGGCAGCGTCGTCCTCGTGGTGGGCGAGTCCGTGGCGGTGGCGGGGGCGTGGGCGGCGCCGCTGTCGTTGCTGTTCATCGACGGAGGTCACGGGGCCTCTGTCGCCTGGGCCGACTTCACGTCCTGGGGCCCGAAGGTGGCGGTGGACGGGACGTTGGCCGTCCATGACGTGTTCGCCGACCCCGGCGATGGTGGGCAGGTGCCGTACGAGATCTTCTGCTTGGCCCGGGCATCGGGCCAATGGGTGGAGACGGCCGCGGTCGGCTCGCTGCGGGTGCTGCAGCGCACCCAGGCGCCGCCCTCCCAGACCGGGGCAACGGGCCCCCGTGGGGGGCCAGCTTGACCAGGCGGTCCCGGGCGGCCACGCTGGACGCCACATGTCCGGTCGGCGCCCCAGTTTTGCTCGGCCGGAGATAGGGCCCGCCGGTGCCAGGGCCAGCGAACGAGTACACCTCCGCGTCGCCCTGCTCGTCTACCGGGGCAACCCCCGTTCGGGGGGCCAGGGCGTCTACACCCGCTACCTGTCCCGGGAGCTGGCCCGTCAAGGCCACGATGTGACCGTGTTCGCCGGCCAGCCCTGGCCCGTCCTGGACGGCGGCGCCAGCGACGGCGAGGACGACGCCAAGGGCGCGGGTAACGGCGCCGGCGTGAGGTTGGTCAAGGTCCCCAGCCTCGACCTGTACCGGGAACCCGATCCCTTCCGCCTGCCCCGGCCCCGAGAGATCCGCGACTGGGTCGACCTGGCCGAGGTGGGGACCATGATGACGGGAGGTTTCCCCGAGCCCCGCACCTTCAGCCTGAGGGCCCGGCGGGTGCTGGCGGGGTGGGGGGGCCGGTTGGACATCGTGCACGACAACCAGTCCTTCGGCACCGGTTTGCTCGGCCTCATGGACGACGGCTGGCCGCTCATCGGCACCTGCCACCACCCGGTGACCGTGGACCGGCTGGTCGACCTGGCCCACGCCGGCACCTGGCACCGGGAGGTGTCGCTGCGGCGCTGGTACGGCTTCGTCCGCATGCAAAACCGGGTGGCCCGGCGCCTGCCCCGCCTGCTCACCGTGTCCTCTACGTCGCGGCGTGACATCGTCGAGCAGATGGGCGTCGCCCCCCAACGCGTCGCCATAGTCCCCATCGGCGCCGACCACGAGCTGTTCTGCCCGGAGCCAGGCGGCGGCCGGGGGCGGCGGGTGCCGGGCCGGGTCATGACCACGGCCAGCGCTGACGTCCCCCTCAAAGGCCTGGCCTATCTGCTCGAGGCGCTGGCCAAGCTGCGCACGGACGAGCCCGGCGCCCACCTCGTGGTGGTGGGCCAGCCCCGACCGGCCAGCGACGCCGCCCGGACCATTGAGCGCCTGGGCCTGGAAGGGGCGGTCACGTTCCGGCCCGGGGTAAGCGACGCCGTGCTGGTCGAGTTGTACCGAGAGGCCTCGGTGGTGGCCGTGCCCTCCCTCTACGAAGGCTTCTCCCTCCCGGCCGTGGAGGCCATGGCGTGCCAGGTCCCGGTAGTGGCCACGATGGGGGGCGCCCTGCCCGAGGTAGTCGGCCCCGATGGCCACGCCGCTCTCCTGGTGCCGCCGGCCGACGCCGGCGCCCTGGCCGCGGCCCTGGGCCGGCTGCTGTCCAGCCCCGGTGGGGGAGCGAGCGAGCTGGCAGCCCGGCTGGGCCACAACGGGCGGCGCCGGGTGCTTGAGCGCTTCACCTGGGCCCGGTGTGCCACCGGCGTCGTCGAGCAGTACCGCCACGTCCTGGCCGAGCACGAGAACGGGCACGTCCTGGCCGAGCACGAGAGCGGGCACGTCCGAGCCGGGCACGAGAGCGAGCACGACAACGGGCGGGGCCGCCCCGCATGTTGACGGTCCGTTACGGTTGGCTCGGCCTGGCCGCCGGGCAGCGGCTGCTCGACTTCGGCTGCGGCGGCGGCCGCCACGCCCTGGAAGCCATGCGCCTGGGCGCGCTGGCCACCGCCCTGGACTCGGACCGCAAGGAGGCCGAGGGCGCCACCGCCTGGATGGTGACGATGCAGGAAGAGGACAAGGACACGGCCAATTCGGGCGGCCAGGGCCACGCCGTGGTGGGCGACGGGCGGGCGCTGCCGTTCCCGGACGGTTGCTTTGACAAGGTCATCGCCGCCGAGGTGCTGGAGCACGTCCCCGACGACGGCGCCGTCCTGGCCGAACTGGCCCGGGTACTGCGGGGCGGGGGGGCCATGGCCGTCACCGTGCCCCGCTGGTTCCCCGAGGTCGTCAACTGGGCCCTGTCTGCCGAGTACCACAACGTCGCCGGCGGTCACGTGCGCATTTACCGTCGCGCTCAGCTGCGCCGAAGGTTGCGCAGCGCCGGCCTGGTCCCCGGGCGGGCGCACCATGCTCATGCCCTGCATAGCCCGTACTGGTGGCTGCGGTGCGTGGTCGGCATCGGCCGGGAGGACAACCGGCTCGTGCGGGCCTATCACCGGTTCCTGGTGTGGGACATGACGGCGAAGAACCCGCTGGCCCGCTGGCCCGAAGCGCTGCTGAACCCGGTCCTGGGCAAGAGCCTCGTTATTTACGCCCAAAAACCGTGACACGGGAACCATGAGCTTTTTATCGGCGGCCGAGATCGAGCAGACGGCGGCGTGGATGGCGTCGTTGCAATTGCCCAATGGGCTGGTCCCCTGGTACCGGGGCGGGCACGGCGACCCCTGGAACCATGTGGAGGCCACCATGGCCTTGGCCGCCGCCGGGCGCTGGGCCGAAGTCCAACGGGCCTTTGACTGGCTGGCCGCCCAGCAGTTGCCCGACGGGAGCTGGTGCACCTTTTACGTGGCCGACGGCGTCATCGAACCCCGCCGGGACCCCAATGTCTGCGCGTACCCGGCCACCGGAGCGTGGTGGTGCGCGCGGTTGAGCCCCGACGGGCCCGCCTTCTTAGAACCGTTATGGCCCATGATCGAGCGGGCTGTCACCTGGTGCCTGCGTTACCAGCGTCCGGGGGGAGAAATCGTATGGTCCGTGGGCCCCGACGGCGTCCCCGGTAATTTCGCCCTGCTGGCGGCGAACTCGTCGCTCCAGCAGTCCTTGCGCTCGGCGGCGAAAATAGCCGACGTGCTGGGCCACGACCGTCCCGATTGGCGCTCGGCGGCCAACCGGACAGCGAGAGCGGTGGCGGAAAGACCATTGACTTTTGCACCGAAACAGCGCTGGGCCATGGACTGGTACTACCCCGTGCTGAGCGGGGTGGTAGGGGCCCACGACGGGCGGCGGCGCCTGGCCGGGCGCTGGCACGAGTTCGTCGCCGAAGGCCTGGGCGTCCGCTGCGTGGCCGATAATTTCTGGGTCACCGCGGCCGAGACGGCTGAATGCGCCATGGCCGTGAACAGAGCGGGCTGCTCCGCCGACGCAGCGAAATTACTGGCCTGGACGCGGCACCTGCGCGCCGATGACGGCGCCTACTGGACGGGCTGCGCCCACCCCCAATGCGTGCATTTCCCCGGCCACCAGAAAAGCACTTATTCGGCGGCGGCGGTGATAATTGCCGACCACGTGCTCGGCCGGCGCAGCCCGGCGGCCGTTGTTTTCCAGCTCGAGGCGCCGCCCGTCCTATCGACGGCCGCCTCGTCCAGCGCGGCCGCTGGAAGTGGGGCCGGCCCAAGCCCCGTCCGCGGTACTGGTGGCGGCGCCGTGCCCGCCTCAGGTCGAGGCGCCGTCCCCGGGGCGAGCCGTCTCGGCGTGGACCAGTTCGACCAAGCGGGCGAGCTGGTCGGGGTCGGTGGCGGGCAGGACGCCGTGGCCCAGGTTGAAGATGTGGCCGTTGCCCCCGGCTACGGCCAGGACGGCCCGGGCCTGTTCAGCTAAGACGGGCCAGGGGGCGAAGCAGGCGGTGGGGTCGAGGTTGCCCTGGACGCCTACGCCGGGACCGACGCGCCGGCGGGCCTCGTCCAGCGGTACCCGCCAGTCGACGCCTACGACGTCGGCGCCGGCCCGGGCGAAGTCGGCCAGCAGCTCTCCCGCCCCTACGCCGAAGACGATCCGGGGCACCTGCTGGGCCCCGAGCCCGCTCACGACGCGGTGGAGCGCGGGCCAGACGTAACGGCGGTAGTCGGCGGGGGAGAGGGCACCGCCCCAGCTCTCGAAAATCTGCACGGCGGCCGCCCCCGCCGCCACCTGGGCGCGCAGGCTGGCCAAAGTGATCTCGGCCAGGCGTTGCATGAGCTGCGCCCACAGCTCGGGCTCGGACCACATGAGCGCTTTGGCCTTGGCGAAGCCCTGGGAAGGACCGCCCTCCACCAGGTAGCTGGCCAGGGTGAACGGGCCACCGGCGAAGCCGATGACCGGTACCGGTCCGGGCCGGTGGCTGAGCTCGGCGGTGACGAGACGGAGAGCCTCCTCGACGAAGGGGGCCGGGACCGGGCGCAGCCGGTCGAGGTCGGCGGCGTCGCGGAAGGGTTTTTCCACCACCGGACCGGTGCCCGGGGCCACGTCGACGCCGAAGTCGATGACGGGCACGACGATGTCCGAGAAGAGCACGGCGGCGTCCACCCCGTAGCGGCGGACGGGTTGGATCGTCAGCTCGGCGGCCAGGGCCGGGTCCCTTACCGCGTCCAGGATGCTCCCCGGCCCCCGCCGGGCGCGGTACTCGGGCAACGACCGACCGGCCTGGCGCATGAACCAGACCGGCGTGTACGGCACCGCTTGGCCTCGGCAGGCGGCGAGGAACGGCGGCAGGTCGCTGGCCATCGGGCCAACGCTACCGGGGCCGGCGCCGCCCGGCTTGCGGCAGGCCCGCCAGGCTATAAGAGTAGACAGTTTGGCCTATGGCGCACCCTGACCTGCCTGCCGAACAGGCTCACCTGGACCGGGCCTTGGCGCGCCTGGAGGCCGTGCGGGCCCAGACCCAGGACCATTTGAGAGAGGCGCTACGGGAGAGGGGCGGCACCTTCCAGTCCTTCACCGAGCGCGACATAAGGGTACGCCAGAGCTTGAACCGCCTGGAGAAGCTGGAACTGGGCCGAGAGGCGCTAATTTTCGGCCGCATCGATGCCGCCGTCCCACCCGGTGCCGCCCACACCGCGGCGATCGGCACCGTAGCGATCGGCACCGCCGCTCTCGGCGCGGGGGCGGTCGGCGCCGTGGCAGTCGGGCCCGGCAATCGGGCGGTCGAGAGCTTCCATATAGGGCGCCTGGCGCTTTCGGACCCCGACCACGAACCGTTGGTGGTGGACTGGCGGGCCCCGGTGGCCGAGCCGTTCTACCGGGCCACAGGGGCTCACCCCATGGGGCTGCGCCGCCGCCGCCATTTCCTCACCGAGGGGCGGCGCGTGCTCGACCTGGAGGACGAACTGTTCGCCCCCGGGGGGTCGCCGGGAGCGGCGGAGACCCTCGGGCTGAGCGGCTCGGGCGTGCTCATGGCTGCCCTGAGCCGGGCCCACACGGGGCGCATGCGCGACATCGTGGCCACCGTCCAGGCCGAACAGGACGAGATAATCCGGGCGCCCCTGCCCGGCGTGCTCGTCGTCCAGGGTGGCCCGGGAACGGGGAAGACGGCGGTGGCGTTGCACCGGGCCGCCTACCTTCTTTATACGCACCGCTTCCCCCTGGAGGGGCAGGGGGTGTTGGTGGTCGGGCCCAACCCCACCTTCCTGCGCTACATCGACCAGGTCCTTCCTTCCCTCGGTGAGACGGGGGTCGAGATGTCGACGGCCGCCGGGCTGTACAAGCAGGCCCGGCCTACCGCTACGGAGAGCCCGGCCGCGGCCAGGTTGAAAGGCGACCCCCGCATGGCCCGGTTCGTGCGCCGAGCCGTCCTCCAGCGGGAGCGGCCGCTGCGCAAGGCCGTGCGGATCCCCTATGGGCGGTCGGTGCTGACCTTGACCCCCGAAGCCTCGGCCGAGGTCGTGGCCGCGGCCAAGCGCCGCGCCGGGCCCCACAACGCCCGTCGCCGCGCCGTGGAGACGCTCCTCTGGCAGCACCTCTCAGACCAGTTGACAGCCCAGGCCGAGAGATGGGCCGGTCCTTCCCGAGGTCGCAGCGGCGGAGAGGAAGACACCGGGGCCACTGGTGAGGTGGGCGCCCCGGCCCAGCTGCGGCCGGCCGAGCTGGGGGACGCCCTGCGCCGGCGTCCTGAGGTGCTCGAGGCGTTGGAACGCATGTGGCCGCGCCTGACGGCCGAGGCCCTGTGGCACGACCTCCTGGGGGCCAGGCCGCTGATCGAGGTGGCCGCCCGGGGCATCCTGAGCCCGGCCGAGGCGGACGCTCTCTACCGGCCGCGCAGTGCCTCCGAACAGGAGGTCCCGTGGACGCCGGCCGACATACCCCTGCTGGACGAGGCCAGTTGGCTGCTCGGGCCGCTGCGCCCGGCACCGGCGGACGAGCGCCAGCACCGCACCCACGGCCACATCGTCGTAGACGAGGTCCAGGACCTCACGCCCATGGAGCTGCGCATGGTCGGGAGGCGCTCGCTTTCGGGGTCCATGACCCTGGTGGGGGACATAGCCCAGGCCACGGGGCCATGGGCGGCGGCGTCCTGGGACGACGTGGTGGCCTACCTGCCGGCCCGGCGGGGTTGGCGGCTGGCCAACCTGTCGGTGAGCTACCGCGCCCCGTCGGAGGTCATGGAACTGGCCGCCGCCGTCCTGGCCGCGGCCCTGCCCGGGGTCGAGGCACCCGAACCGGTGCGCCAGACCGGGCAGGGCCCTCGGTTCCTGCCCTGGACGGCCTCGGGTGGGGGAGATGACGACGGCACCTTCGGCTCCCTGGTGGCGCGCACCATAGAGCAAGAGGTGCGGGCGGTGGCGTCGACTTCGGGGGGAGAGGACGGCAGCGTGGGGGTGCTCGTCCCCGCCGCTCTCATGGACGAGGTGCGCGGCGCCCTCGAACTCGGCGGCGTCACGGCCGGCGAGGCGGGGGCCGGGGCTCTCGACGTCCAGGTCAGCCTGCTGGCCCTCATCAACGCCAAGGGCCTCGAGTTTGACTCGGTGGTAGTGGTAGAACCGGCCCGGATCGTCGAGGAGCAGGGCCAGGGCCTGCGCGCCCTTTATGTGGCGCTCACCCGTTGCACGCGCCGCTTAGCCATCGTGTACCGGGAGCCGCTCCCGGCGCCCCTGCTCGGGTGGCCGGCGGAGGGCGCTGGTAGATCGGTGCGGCCGCTCATTTAGCCGGGCTGCCGGGCGGCGCCGATCAGATGCCCTCAATGGCGATGGTCCGGTAGGGGCCAGCCAAGCGCTCCAAGCCTGCTAGGTCGCCGGTGAGGACCACGCCGCCATCTTCGACGGCCAGCCGACGGCGTGCGCATCGACGATGGGGCCGAGCTCAGGGACGCCTGAGAAAGGACCGGTCCGACGACGCCCGACCCTCTCTGCGTCGAGTGCGGCTCTACCCGGAGGAACACTGCCCAGGTGGGTAGGATAACACTCCATCTCGTAGTAGGACCACTTATGGCCAAGGTGAAGGTCTCAGCAACGGTCGACCGGGACCGACTGGAAAAGGCGAAGCAGCTCACGGGCTGCGAGAGTGTGTCCGAGGTGCTCGACAGGGGGCTCATGGCCCTGATCGAGTCCTATCTTGAAGCCGTCCACGCTCATGGGTACGCCACCCTCCCACAGGGCGACGACACAATCGCCGCCGTCGACCCAGCTATTTGGGACGATCTCCCGTGGGACGAGTGAGCGAGCCTCAACGTGGCGAGCTCTGGCTGGCCGAGGTCCCCGGCGACAAGCGCCGGCCCGTCCTAATCCTGACCAGGAACTCAGTCCTGCCACGCCTCACGACGATCCTGGTGGCGCCCGTGACCACCCGGGTGCGCACTATCCCCACCGAAGTCCCTCTAGGCGCGGCTCAAGGGTTATCAAGGCCCTGTGTAGCCAACTTCGACAACATCATGCCCCTAGCCAAAGCACAACTCGTCCAAAAGCTCGGAGTGCTCAGCGCTGATCAACTGCGCCAAACGTGTCGGGCCGCACGTTTTGCAATAAACTGCTAGTGTTCACCTTCCCCCTGGGCGATGCGTAAATGATGGCATTTCCCGATCAAGCTTTTTTCTTGTCGTCGTGGCACCGGGAGTGGGCCCGCCCCACCCACGACGGCCGGCCGATGCTCAAGGGCGACTGCTGGTCGGGAAGCTCGTCGGTGGTGGCAAAAAAGGCTCCGCCTGTCGCCGAGCCGTACATCTGTGCCAATGTGGCCATGCAGTTCAACAGGGGCTACCGCGACACGATCGTCCATCGCCTGTGCGCTCGTACGAAGTTTGTGGCGAAGGCGCCAGTAATGAGGTCCAGCCGCACCCGTGCGGTCGCCACCTCGTCACGGCGGCTGCGGGGCCTCGAACAGGCCAGCCTGGCGGTCCCGTTCGGTTTTCTCCCAGTGGCACGGTTTACACCTGGGACGCAAGTTCTCATATGAAGTCGCCCCGTTGTGGGCGACGGGGTCGACGTGGTCCCATTCCAGGCCGTAGCGGCGGTTGCAGCCGGGCTCGGTACAGCTGACGCCGTCAAAGCCGGGAGGGGGGCCGAGCTCCAGGGCGGTGCGCAGCTCGGCCGGGATGTGGCGGCCGAAATGGGCCACCGTCTCGATGCGCACCCCGTCGTGGCTAACGGCCTTTATGAACCCGTCCTCGGCGGTCTGGCGGGCGAAGCCGACCGTTACCGGCCCGCCGCCCACGATGTGGCAGGTCTCGCCCGGGCGGGCATGGCCCCGGCGGTAAGCGGCCAGGTCGACCACCACCACCACGTCGGCCCGGGCGCTCGGGCCTTTGCCCTGGCCCTTTAGCATCTGCACCAGGGCGTCGGCGGCGTGGGCCTCGAAGCTCTCCTCCCGCCCGGCCGGCCCCGCCGCTCGGCGTAGGCGGGACGCCTCGGCCTCGATGCGGTTGGCCATGCCTATGCCCACCGTGGGCGGCAGGGCACCGCAAAAGCGCACCATGCCCAGTTCGTCCCGCCAGTGGCGGAAGTGCCGGGCCCGGTGCTGGCGCTCGGCCAGGTCCTCGGCCGGCTGGGCCTGTAGCCCCCGTTTGCGCGCCTCTTCCTTCACCGCCCCCAGGCCCTGGTCCTTGGCCAGGCCCACCAGTTCTTTTTCGCTACCGGGGCGCTCGGCTCCGCCCCGGGCCACCTCGGCTGCCTCCTTTAGCGACAGCTCGCCTCGGGACAGGGCGTCGGCCGTGGCCGGCAGGTCGGCTAGAGATGTGGCCGTGCCCAGGTCGGCCCGGGCTTCGGCCCGGGAGCTGCCCGTCTTTTGGGCCAGCCAGTCAGCCCCGTCGGCAAAGCCCCGGTCTTTATGGGCACCGCAGGCCACGGCCCGGGCGGCCGCCCTAGCCCGGGCACCGCCACAGGATTTCTCGGTCCTGGCCAAGGCTTCAGCCAACCGGGCGTGATCGGCGCGCTGAGGGCGACCAGGTGCTTGCAGGCCACCCGGTAGCCGTTGTCGCCGGTATTTTCGAGGAAATAACTGGCATAACCGGCGACTTCGCCCTCCGGCCCTCGTACCACCACGAGGGCCCGGAAACCGGGATGGAGCCCGCCGTACTCGTAGCCGAGCTGGCGGTACAGCTCCGAATTGGCGGGATAAAGGGCGCTCACGACCACGCCGTCGTGGCGTTCTTGGGCCAGGAGCTCGCCCACCAGGGCCCGGGCGAGGCCCTGGCCCCGGTACTCCGGCAGCACCGTAGTCGCCGCGGTATGGTCGCGTCTCGCAGGCGACCGTCGAGACGTCCAGCGAACTACAGGTTGAGGACGCGGCGAAGGCCTCGGTCCACTTCGTGCAAGAGCGCCGGCGGGGTGTGGCCGGCCTGCTCGGTCAAGTCGGACTTGTTCAACGTGACGAGAGCGGTCACGTTCACGACAGAGTCCCGGGGCAAACCGGTGGCACCGGCCGGGAGGAACACGTTGCCGGGCAGGGCAGCCAAGGCGGTGTTCGACGTGATGACGGCGGCGAGGACCGTGGCCAGTCGGCTCCCGTTGTAGGCGGAGCCCGAGATGACGAGCACCGGTCGCCGTTTAGCCGGTCGCGAACCGACTGGTGCGCCGAGATCGGCCCAGTAGATGCCGCCTCGCTCGATCACCAGTCGTCGACGGCGTCGGTCAACAACTGGTGGCCGACGCTCACCGCGTCGGCGGCAGAGCCGTCCTCTCCGGCGAGCGCGTCGACAACTAGGTCGACCTGGCGCGTCACCGACTCGCCGTCGAGCTCGTCCAGATAGCGGGCGGCGGCGCGGGAGAAGAACTCCGAGCGGCTCATACCTAGGTCTTTCGCTCGCTTCGACGCCCGCTCGAAGGTACCGTCCGGGACGGAAATAGCGGTCTTCATTACCCGTGAGTATAACCCGGTATGACCACGAGCGACGACGCGCCTAAAGCCTCCCCCTGCGGACGAGGGGCGGCCAGGCGAGCGTTCCGAGCAGGGGAAGGATTGGTTAGAAGAACGGGCATGCAGGGGACAGGGCCGCTGCGCCTCGGCCAGCAGCAGCGGCCAGGTCCTTGGCGAGTGCTGGTCGTGCTCGTCCTGGTCACAACCGCGCTCCCGTTGCTGCCCGACGTTCGATGCGTCGCGGACCACGAGGGCCATGGCCCGCACCTGGGCCAATGTGATGGCCGCCGGTCTCGGCCTGATCGCCCGTGGTCGCCTCCACCCGGCGGTCAGCCCGGGTGGCGTGGACGCCAAGCGACCGCGGCCGGCCGGTGCTCTTGGCCCGACGGCGCGGGTGCATCGTGGCTATGTGGCCGACCACGGGTCGATGAGCTCGACGCCGAGCTCGGCGAAGTCCCTCCCATTTCTCGTCGCCAGACTTGCACTATGGGCCCTGCAGATCGCCGCGATCTGCGCGTCGAACCCGCTGATCGGCGCACCCCGGCGCTCGCGATGGTCGACGACCTGAGGATAGACCGTCGCTGCGGCGGCACCGAAGGACAGGATGTCCTCGGGGAACCGGCTGAACACCTCCACCGCCGCGTCCCGCAGTGCGGTCCTCCGCTTGCCCTTGGGAAGCCGCTCGATGCCGTAGAGGACCTCAGCCACGGTGATTGCCGTAACTCGCAGCTCGTGAGGACTATGCGTCAACACCCACGCCCGTACCGCAGCAGAGGGCTCGACTTTCATCAGCTCCGAGACGACGTTGGTGTCGACGACGATCACTTGGTGAAATCGACAGCTCTGGGCGGCGCCGACCGGGACGGAAGATCCAGGTCCATACCCCCGAGCTCACCGAAGCGGGCCAGGAGCGCGCCAAGGAGGCCAGCGTCGTCGCCTGGTTCCCGCACCGCCTCGACGAGGATGGCGCGCATCTCTGCCTCCATCGACCGACCGTGGGCAGCGGCCCGTACCCTCAACCGCTCCCGTACCGTATCGTCCAAGTTCCGGATGCTCACCGCAGCCACCACGATCACCTCCGCTAGCAATGCTAGCACAGTTAGAAGAAATCGGGCATCCAGGGGACGGGGCCGCTGAAAAGGGTGGACAAAACTGGCAGTCGCGGGTCGGTCCCGTCCAATGCGCCCATCAGCACGAGGTCGCCCACGGTGGCAAAACCCGTGTAGAGGGCAGAGAAAAGGCCTATCGGCATTGCTCGGGCCGGGGACGATGACGCTCCGGGAGCGGGCGTGACGGTGACCTGCCCTCCATCCGCCCGGACGAGCCAGGGGCCGGCGTTGTCCGGGAACAGCGGGTCGCGGAGCTCGACCACGACCTCGCCCGATACGGCCGGGTAGCCCCGGCCCTCGAGCGCCCGGGGGACGTCCAGGATGCGCGCCATCCAGCGGTTGAGCGTCGGCTGCAGGGCAAAGGTATTGGTGGCGAGGGCTAGAGCGACCGAGCCCCCGGTAGGGGGCCCGAACCAGGCGATCTCCCGGGCGCCGTTCTCGAATCGGCGGAAATAGCCCAGCAGCGCGCTGAGGGCGGGCGCGCTGAGGGCGACCAGGTGCTTGCAGGCCACCCGGTAGCCGTTGTCGCCGGTATTTTGGAGGAAATAACTGGCATAACCGGCGACTTCGCCCTCCGGCCCGCGTACCACCACGGTCCGTTGGTGGGTGCCCTCGCCAGCATGGGCCAGTACGTCGGGCTCCCAGCGGGCCCGGTCGGTGGGCTGGACCGGGCCGTTGTGGGCGGCGGCGAAGCACGAAAAGCAGCTGATGACCCCGTCCAGGTCGGCGCCGGCCATCTCCGACACGTCGGCCCGGGCAGGGGGGACATCGGCCACGGGGGCGCGAAAACCGGGGTGAAGCCCGGCGTACTCGTAGCCGAGCTGGCGGTACAGCTCCGAATTGGCGGGATAGAGGGCGCTCACGGCCACGCCGGCGTGGCGTTCCCGGGCCAGGAGCTCGCCCATCAGGGCCCGGGCGAGGCCCTGGCCCCGGTACTCCGGCAGCACGGCCACGGCGCCGATGCCAGCGCACGGGACCTGTTTGCCGCCCAGCCACTGGCCGAAGGGGATGGAGTGGGCGATGGCCACTACCCGCTCGCCGGCGTAGGCGCACAGCCGGCGGCGGTTGTCGAAGGCGACCTGGTCCGCTCTGGCCTCCATGTTGAAGGCCAGCGCCCCTACGGCGGCAATGGCAGCCCGGTCGGCGTCGGTAGGAGGGCGGATTTCGATCACGGCGGCGAGAGCTTATCTATCGGACGAGGCGGGCGCGAGGGGAGCCGAGGTCTCGGGTGGCGCGACTTGGTGTGAGGAGGCGGGGCTTTGATGGGAGGGGGAGGAGGCGGGGTGCTCTCTACCGTCTCGGGGACCGATCTGCGTATGACGGGCCAGCCGGACGACGTCCCGGCGATCGCCCGTGGCGTGGTCCCCGAGGTCGAACAGCAAGGGTACCGGGCGTACCCACTCGTCGACCACATTGCCGACAAAGTAGCCGCGACCTACGAGCGCTACGGGGAGATGCAGACGCCGTCGACTCGCTTCCGTGACCTCGTCGACCTGGTGGCCATCGTCAGTGGGGGGCAGGTGGACGCCGACGGCCAAACTGAGGCGCTGCGGTCAGAGTTCGACCGACGCAACGTTGTCCTCCCAGAGAGCTTCGATGTCCCGGATCGCGCTCTGTGGGAACACGGATATGCAACCGAGGCGCGACGGTCGTTGCTCGGGAACGCACGTACGCTTGACGGGGCACTGGCTGTCGTCCGTCCCTTCCTCGACCCTCTCTTGCGGGGGGAAGAACCGAGCGAGCGGAGGCGGAACCGCGGCGCCGGTCGGCGCGGTCCAGCCACTAGGACGCGTCCCCGGCGCCGCGGGCCGGGTGGTCTACGCCGGGTTAGAAGAAATCAGGCATCCAGGGGACGGGGCCACCGAAAAGTGCGGACAAAAATGGCAATCTCTCGTCGGCCCCGTCCAGGGCGCCCCGCAGGACGACGTCGTTGACACTGGCAAAACCCGTGTAAAGAGCCGAAAAAAGGCCGATCGGCGGCGCTCGGGCGGGCGCGGGGCGGGGGGCGGGCGTGACGCTGACCTGCCCTCCAGTCGCCCGGATTAGCCATGGCCCGGCATTGTCCGGGAACAGGGGGTCGGCTAGGTCGACCACGAGCTCACCAGAGACGACCGGGTAGCCCCGGCCCTCTCCGCGTTGGCGGGATAGAGGACGCTCACGGCCACGGCGTCGCGGCGTTCGCGGGCCAACAGTTCGCTCACCAAGGGCCGGGCGGCGTCCCGGCCCCGGTACTCGGGCGGCACCGCCACCGCGGCGACGCCGGCGCATGGACCAATTTCCCGCCCAGCCATTGGCCAAAAGCGATGGAGTGGGCGATGGCCGCCACCCGCCCGCCGGCGTAGGAGCAAAGACGTCCGCCCCGGATGTCCCGCGTCACCCAGTCGGGCCGGGCGTCCGTGTTGAGGGCCAGGGCACCGACGGCGGCGATGCCGGCGCGGTCATCCGAGCGGTGGTGGTTCCTTGCCTATTCGGGCGGGCCTATTTGGGCGGGCCTATTTGGCGGGGGGGAGCGGGGTGGTCCCCGCGGTCAATTTCCAGCCACAGGTGGTCGTGATGGCGAAGCTGTACTTGCCTGACACTGTGAACGGCCTCTGGCCGCCTCCGCCCAGACCGGTCTGATCGGTCAACCGAGCTGAAGAGCGGCCCTGCTCGGTCGAGGACAGGATAAACGTCCCCACCTTTTTGCTGAGGTTCTGACAGTCGAATTTCCACGTCACCGTCCATTTTGACGGGAGCGTGACGGAGGGGAGCAACCTGTTACCTGTCCCCGACTCCTGCATGTACATCTTGAGGACGCCTGCGTTGGTCGGGGTCGAGGGGCTCGATGCGCTGGAGGGGCTACAAACTGCCACCGTGCCGGCGAACAGTGCGATAGCCATCGGGAAAATCATGGTCGCTGACAACCGAGGTCGTGACCTCGTGGCCAGGCGGCGACCGGTCCCAAGACGGGAGGTCTTCATTGCGTACCACCTTTCTCAGCTGGCACAGGGCCAGCGCGGAGCAGTCCCGTGGGGCCGCCTCTGGCCCGGGTGGGGACAGAAGCGTCAGGGGCGGCAGAGGCGACTCTAGCAGCCATCAACACGGAGCGTGGTGTCAATATTGACGGAAAGTGGTTTTAGGGCCTTTGTGCCCTACTCAAGGCTCCACGGCCCGTCGACATCGAACGCCGAGCCCCCCTGTGGGTTCCGGTGCTGGGTGCCGTTGCTACCCAACGAATCGAGTCCCTGTGACATGTCCAAGGCGTGCCGTCCCCACGGGACGGTTGACCGGTCTTCAGCGCGCTCTATTTGCCGCAGTTCGGCCGAAGGCGGGGTGGCTACGGCATGGCCACTCCCGGCCCATGGCGGCCATGGCGCCGCGTGCCGTACCAACTCCGGACACCCGAGTGGGACGGGCGCGCCCCCAGGGCGGGAGCAGGTCCAGAGCAGGGCTGGTCCCGTGGGCGGTGCGGCTACTGGTGGCGACGTCGATGGTGGCGGGCCTGGTGGGCAATAACATCGAGGCCCGTCCCGCCAGCGCCTCCAGCCCCCCGCTGTGGTCCCAGCTGAGCCCGGCCACCAGCCCGGCGGCGCTCTCGGCCGCCTCGGCCGCCTACGACCCGGCCAGCGGCCAGACCATCCTGTTCGGCGCCAGCTTCACCTGGTCGGCCACCGGCCTGCCCGCCGGCCTGTCCGTCAAC
>JBKQUU010000281.1:0-4248 GCA_052325485.1 Acidimicrobiales bacterium
CCAGGTGCAACAGTTCCGAAGAGCGGGTGATGGGCCGGGTGGCGCTTTCGGTGAGACGGCGCAGGAATGCCATGAGATCTCGGATAGCGCTGGTGGTCGCGGCGGCGAGGTCGTCGGCCCCCGCCGTAGCCCGCTGCGGGCCGGACCGGAACCACCCGGCCAGCCCCGCCCAGCGCCCTCGCCAGACAGCGGCCATGTCCCGCTCGGCAAACAGCCCGCCAGAGTCGTCACCTTGGGCCGCTAGTTCGACGAGCCGGTCGAGGCCCCGCTCCTCGACCGCGGCGACCTGGGCGGCGATGATGGAGCGGTAGCGGAAAAGGTCGTCGAGGAACTGCTGTAGGTAGTCGATGAGCAGGTGCTTGTACGCCAGGAACCGCTCGGGGGCAAGCTCATTTTCCCGCCGGAGCTCGGCCATGGTGGAGTGGAAGTCCCTGGCATTGGCCGCCAGGTCGTGGAGCGCCCCGTCCAGGTCACGCAGGCGCAGGTACGTGGCGGTAGCGTCGCCGGAAGCGACGGCGTCGCCCAGGGCGTCGAGGTTTTCGCGGATATCCCGGAAGAGCGCCCGTTGTAGAGAGCCCGCCTGTTCGGCGGCACCGAGCACCCGCACGATGCTCTCGTGCGCGACGTGCCCGGCCGGCGTCAGCTGCCAGAGCTCCCGGCGGCGATGGAAGTCCTCGAGACGCGCTACCCGGCTGGTGTCCTGGGTCCAGCTGAGGGCGCCCCAGTCTTTGAGCTGCTCCAGCGTGGCCGTCAGCGTGGCCACGTCCCAGCCGCCGGCCGAGAGCCCCTGGGCGATGTCCTCGGTCCGGACCTGGACTTGGTAGCGCTCCTTGGCGGTCACCAGTACGGACAGGACAGCAGCGTAGAGCGGCGCGTTCGGCTCGGTTGCTGCTCGCAGGACCTGGAGCTGGGCCCGCTCATCGGCGTCCAGCGCCCGCTCGACCATGGAGGGCCGCCCGGTCAACGCTTCGCCCTCTGCCATGCTCCGATAGTACGAGGCGGGTGTGACGTCCAGCTGGATCAGGGGAACGGGCGCGCCGGGGACCACAAGCACCACTACAGAGCTGACTACTCTGGTCGGGACATGCCGAGTGGAGGGGCGACGATGGCACCGACCTTGACGATGGGGCAGACCGAGCAGTTTGTAGAGCGGGGGTACCTGAGCGGGCTGGAAGTGTTCAGCTCATCGGGGATGGTCGGCCTGCGAGCCGGGTACGGCGCCTTATGTGCGCTCCTCGAGCCGGGCGAGGGCCCCGGCGCCATACGGGAGTGGCACATGGCCAGCCGGTGGCTCTACGACGTGTGCACCGCTCCTGTCCTTCTCGACCTGGTCGAAGGGGTGTTGGGACCTGACTTCTACATGTGGGGTTCTCAGTTCTTCGCCAAATCGCCGCGCTCGTCCAGCACCGTGGCCTGGCACCAGGACGGCTATTACTGGCCACTGGAGCCCTTGCACCAGTCGGTCACGGCGTGGCTGGCCTTCGAGGACGTGGACGAGGCCAACGGGGCCATGCAGGTCATCCCCGGCTCCCACCGCTCCGGCCTGCTGCAGCACCGCAAGCACGCCAGCGAGTCCGTGCTCAGTTTGGAACTGGAGGACGGCACCTTCTCGGCCGGTGACGCCGTGTCCCTCAATCTCGTGGCCGGGCGGGCCTCGCTGCACCATGACGGCATCGTCCACGGTTCCCCGGCCAACACCTCCGAGCGGCCGCGCGTCGGGCTGACGGTCCGGTTTTCGCGAGCCAATGTACGTTGCGACCTGAGCCGGGCACCCCAGTTCCGGGCTTACCCCGTGCGCGGCCAAGACAAGGGGGTCAACCCTGTAGGAGAGATCCCTGTCGTGCCGTTCGCCCGCCTCAGCCCGGAAATGCACATCCGTAGCCTTGACGAGGACGGCGAACGCTGAGGGCCTAGGTCCGTCAACGCCGCCAATGATGGCTCGTTTTGCCGACTTACTCAATAGGCACTGCCCAACCCCAAGCTCATCATGGCGCTGAGGACGTAGGTCGACGTTTGCCCTGTAGTCGCGAATTCCCTAGGCTACGCCTTACAAGCCAGGCTGTCTGACGCGATGGAGGCACCGCTGAGTGTTGCTCTTCGGGGGAGATTACAACCCAGAACAATGGGGCCCCTCGACTTGGGCCGAAGATGTTGCGTTAATGCAACAAGCGCGTGTGAACACTGCGACCGTCGGGGTATTCTCCTGGTCCTGGATCGAGCCTAGCGAGGGGGACTACTGTTTCGACTGGCTGGACGCCACATTCGAGCGTCTCCACGAGGCGGGCGTTGCGGTAATCCTTGCTACACCTACGGCGTCTCCTCCTCCGTGGTTCAGCCTCGCCCACCCCGACGCCCTCCCGGTCCGGGCCGACGGTACGCGGCTTGTCCACGGCAGTAGGGACACGTACTGTGCCGCCGCCCCCTCTTACCGTCAGGCCGCTGTCCGTGTCGCCACCAAGCTTGCCGAGCGCTATGCTGGCCACCCGGCGCTCGCCATGTGGCACGTCCATAACGAGTACGGGACCAGGTGCTGGTGCGACCATGCCGCTGCCGCGTTCCGATCTTGGCTCCAGCAACGCTATGGGCCGGCGCGGAATGGCCTCGACGAACTAAACCACGCATGGGGCACGGCTTTTTGGAGCCAACGGTATGGGGACTGGGAGGAAGTGCTACCCCCCCGGGCCACGCAGTGGCTGGCCAACCCGTCGCAAACGTTGGACTTCCAGCGCTTTTGGTCGAGCGAGCTGCTTAGCTCCTATGTCGAGCAGCGAGACGCAATCCGGGCCCACGCACCGGGCATTCCCGTGACCACCAACTTCATGCTGCCCGATGACCCGGTCCTCGACCTGTGGGAGTGGGGCCGGGCCGTCGACGTCGTCGCCATTGACCACTACCCGAGCAGTCGCGGCAGCGGCGCGTACGACCAGATCGCCCTGGCCGGCGACTTGGCCCGTTCCCTAAACCAGGGCCGACCATGGGTCGTAATGGAGCAGGCGGCGAGCACGACGGTCGAGGAACACGGGACTGTACACCGCCCGCCGGGGCGGACTCTTCTTGATGCACTGGCCTACATAGCCCACGGCTCCGACAGCGCGTTGTTCTTCCAATGGCGCGCCCCGCGGGCCGGCGCTGAAATGTACCACTCGGCGATGGTCCCTCACGCCGGCGCCGATACCAGGATTTTCCGCGAAATGAAGATCCTCGGCCAGGCGCTCGAAGGGATGGCAGAGGTGTGCGGGAGCACTCTGGCTGCCGAGGTGGCCATCGTGTTCGACTTCAGCTCCTGGTGGGCGCTCGAAGCCCGGCGGGTGCTCCCTGCTCCAGTGCGCTACTTGGACGGCGTCAGCGCCGATCATCGAGCCGTGACGCGTGCGGGCCATCTCTGCGACTTCGTCCCGCCTGACGGTGACCTCTCTCGCTACAAGCTGGTGATCGTCTCGAGCACGTATGTGCTTTCAGACAAAGCGGCGCAGGGAATGAGCCAGTACGTGCAGGACGGGGGCTGCATGATCGTCTCCTACCTGAGCGGGGTCGTGGGCTCCTCGGGCACCGTGGGCCTGGGCGGTTATCCCGCCGTGCTCCGGTCACTGCTGGGCGTTCGTGTCGAGGAGTTCCATCCCTTGGCCCCGGGCGAGATGGTGCCCCTGTCCGGGGGTGGTTCGGGGTCCTTGTGGAGCGAGCGCCTCACCACTGCTGACGCCGACGTCGTCGATCGCTACGAAACGGGCGACCTTGCTGATAGCCCGGCCATCACCCGGCGGCCAGCTGGAAAAGGGTGCGCCTGGTACGTGTCGACCCGGCTCTGCGACGAGCGCAACAACCTGCTCGTTAGCGACGCCCTCGCCGTGGCGGGCGTGAGGCCGGTGGCCCCGAAGCTAGGCCCGGCCGTGCACGGCTTGCTACGTCGCGACGGGCCAGGACGTTCCTGGCAGTTCTGGCTTAACTATGGGGGTACTTCGGTCCAGTTACCCGGCGACGGCTATGATCTGCTCAGCCAACGCCTCATCCCCGCCGGCCAGGAGCTGCGCCCGGGCGAAGCCGCAGTGGTGCGCCAGGACGTAAGCCGTTGAGGGCGGGCGTGGGTTAGGGGCCGACGGTGACGCGTGCTCCGCTGGCGCTCGACGCCAGCGCGGCCATGACCATGGCGAAGCTGTTTATGTTGTCCTTGCAGTCGTTCATCGCTGGCTCCCCCGTACGCAGCGCTCGCACGAAGTCAGCCAGGGAGGCGGCAATGCCCTCCTTTGGCAT
>JBKQUU010000282.1:0-2844 GCA_052325485.1 Acidimicrobiales bacterium
GGTGGCCCCGGAAGAACAGCTCGGCGGTGACGTCGGTGCTGTTGAGAGATCCCAGCGAGCGCCGCCCTCTGCTGCTGGCCTGCCTGTCCATGCTGCTCCTTCTAGCCATACGTCCCTCCTGAATGACGCCTGTGTAATTCGATATGAACCTAGCGCCACGGGGCCCACAATTGGTGGACCCCGCGCGCGCGGCCTGATGTACGCACAGGCTGAGAGTTAAACGGTGCACCCGGAGCCTAGGACGCGACACCTGTGCGGACAATAATTTGGTACGGACCGGTTCCGTTGTGCGTTTGCCCTATTCAGCGCCTTCTTGATCTCCTTGTCCGCCGGAGCTGACGGGGGCTCGAAGGGGTTCACACGGACGTCGACAGTTCCTCTGGCCAAAGTTCACAGTTGCTCGTCTTATCGTGTGCTATAACTCACCACGTGAGGCGAGGGCCGGTGCCGGCGGGTCTGACGGGAAGAGCAGCTAGCGCAGCGAGCAGGGCTTTTACCCCCATTGGCCCAACATCACCGCTGGTCCCTCAGGGCTACTGTGGCCTGACAAGGAGGGTTGGCAGTGGGCCGGCGTATAGACGTAGACATGTTGGTCAGCTCGTACGAGGTGCAGCGCCTACTTGCTGCCTCGAACGATTCACACGTGCGCTACTGGACCGTGGAGATGGGCTTTCCCAAGCCCATTGTCAGCCTGGGCCGCTCCCAGCAGGTCCACCTTTGGTACTGGCCGGACGTGGCCCAGTGGGGGTTCAAGCACGGGCGGGTGGGCGACGGTGCCTGGCTCGTTGCCCCCTGGCGCATCCTGGAGCGCCTCGAGCAAGAGAGGCAGGCACTTGCCGGTGCCGCGCCCGAGGGTGTGAACGCGGCCATGGGACGGCCCCGCAAGCTCCGCCGTCGTCCCACGATAGGCGTTCAAGGCACCACTCCGAGTTAACCTGCCTAGGGCGTCTTTCGAGCCTTTCCTTTCCGGTAGCCGCCTTCGGCCAGTTCCGCTCCGAAGGCGTCTCACCTCTGTGCTACAACTCGTGTCCCGACGGCGCCCTGGCGTGGCCGTCGGGTGAGATAGGGGCCCCTCGAGGCCTCATTGACCAGCGACCTGAGCCGCCGGAGGGCCCGTGAGCACTACCGACTTCCAGAACACGCCCACCCAGGTACCTGTCCGCCGCCGGCGCTCCCGCCCCCGTCCGTTCAACGCCGGGTACATGGTCTCCATCCTGCTGGCGGTGGTCGCCGGGGTAGTTGTCCTCGCCACGGGGAGGGCCCATACTGCGACCCGCCTGGTCCCGGTGGCCACCAGGGCCGTGCCCGCTGGGACCAAGTTGAGCGCAGCCGACGTGCGTACGATGACCATGACGGCCACTGACGCCGCCGCCCTGGCCGGGTTGCTTACCCCGGCTGAGGTGGTGGGCCGGGTAGCCGCCGAGCCCATCGCTGCTGGCCAACCGTTCACAGCGCCGGAAACCCGCTTCGGCCAGCCCGCCGGCGCCGGCCTGGGCCAGATGAGCCTCGCCGTCCCCGCCTTGGACGCCGACGCCGCCAATATCACTGCTGGCGACTACGTCGACGTCGTCGAGTCCGGGGCAACGGGGGCCGTTTATGTGGCCCAGCGTGTGCTCGTACTGTCCGCCTCGTCAGGGCCCTCTTCGTCGTCGCCTCTGGGGGTCGGCGGTGCTGGCAATTACTACCTGGTGCTGGCGGTGGGCAAGCAGACGGGCTTGCATATAGCCGGGGCGATAGGGGCTGGCGGGACGAACAGCGTCCAGGTCATCTTGTCCAACAACGAGGAACCGGTCGCCACCACGGCTCCAACGACAGGGCCTGGCCGCTGATGCCGCCCCGTGTGCTGGTGGCGGTCAGCGCAACGAAGCTGCCATGGAGCTCGGACTTTCGCGGCTATACGCGTGACCACACCACTGACCTTGGCGTTGAAGTGATCGTCACCGTCCGGGCCCTGCTCCAACCCTCTCACCGCAGCTTCGACGTCTTGCTCGTCGACGACATGATGCGCCTCGTCAGCGCGGCGGACATCGCTGCCGCTCACGACCGCCAGATCCACGTGATCGGGTTGAGCGACTCTGCCCAGGGGCAGGGGAGGGCCTACCTAGAAGAGCTCGGCGTCGACCAGGTCATCGCCGTGTCGACCCCTCCCGCAGAGATCGCTGAAATGATCCGGGCGATCGGGCCTAAGAACGCTCATACCGAGCCGGCCCGGCGCTCTCCCGTCCGAACCCCCTGGGCCCCGGCTCCGGCTCGACGCGGCTCGCTTACGGCCTTCATGCCGACCTCGGGCGGAGCCGGCCTTACTGAGGCCTTGGTCGGCGTGGCCGAGGCCCTGTGCGGACGCCAAAGTGTGCTCGTGGTGGAAGCCGACGAGGTCCACCCCGTCCTGGCTAACCGGCTGCGGCGTAGCGCGCAGAGCGGCCTGCCCTGGGCATTGTCGCGTGCCCAGCAAGCAAAGCCCGTGTTCCCCGAAGGGCTGAGCGGGCCGAACAGCGACGGGCTCAAACCCATCGGGGCCTTCGACGCCATCTGCGGTGTGTCCTCCCCCGGTGGGCCGACACCGGTGAACCCGGTGGACCTCACCAGGGCGCTCGAGGAAGCTCTGGCCATTTACGACCATGTCCTGGTCGATACCGGCCCGTGGCTTACGTCGCAGACCGGCCGTGACCGCCTCGGGGCCGCCCGGGCGACGCTGGAGCTCGCCGCTCGGGTAGTGGCCTTTGGACGGTCCACTCCCGATGGCGTGGCCCAGCTGGTCGAGTGGCGGGCCAACGCTCACGAGAACGGGCTGGGAGCCCCGTTGTGGGCTGTTTTTGGCCGTTGCCGGGACAAGTACGAGCGTGC
>JBKQUU010000283.1:0-12005 GCA_052325485.1 Acidimicrobiales bacterium
TGGCTACGAAAAGGGCCCTGATGGCCTCCACGTTGCCGTCCTTGGCCTTGGCCGCGCCATGGGCCCGGCCCGACAGCGCAGCCCGGGCCGCCTCAATGGCGTCCGCCGGGTCAGACTTGCCGGTACGGCGCCGTGACTGGCGGTTGGGGCGGTCGACTTCGACCACTTCTACGCCCGCCCGGCGCAGGGAGGGGGCCAGTCCTGTACCGTACGAGCTCGTGCCCTCGACGCCCACCCGGGCCACGAGTCCGAAACCATTGAGCCAGCTGAGAAGTTGAGCATGCCCGGCGCTGGTTGTGGGGAACTGGGCCACGCCCAACAGCCCGCCGATCGCGTCTACCGCGGCAGCCACGTTCAGGTCTAGGTGCGTACCGACACCGCCGGTCACAGGCCGCGGCGCGTCTACGAGGGTCTTTGCCATCCCGTATCTCCTTTTTGCTCAAGGGGTGGCACGCGCTGCGCCAAGTGTGCGGCGCCGGTGTGATCGCCCTGTTGGCCCAGGGCGGTCCGCCGCACCCGGGGCACGGCTTGTGCCACTTGAAGCCCTGGCCCCCTACCGACACCCTGCTGCCAAGAAAGGCTTTTGCCGTCAGCAGGGCCCTTAGTCAGGTAGAGGCCAGTCGAGCCAGACCGTACTAGGGTTCGCGCTGGCAGTGGTGGACCCTGGGTGGGCAAGCTCTACTGCTAATACTCCTGACGGTTATCGGCGCCGGCACCCCGTGGCTTTCTCTTATTCTAGAACGCAGAATCGGCACACATATCGCTCGAGCCAAAGAGTCGCTGTTCTGTGCTCACGTCAGCCGAAGCGCCGTTCCTGCCGAGGTTGTGTGATCGCGAGTACCGAAGGCCACAGATCACTATGGCGCCTGACTCTCCGCCTCGGCCGTATCTTGGTGCTCGAGTTGACCCGCCGACGACAGCTAGCGCTTCACGACCGTCAACACTTCACGCGGGCGTGCCGGCGAGGAGCGCTTCGATCTGCGAAAGGACCATGCGCATACCCTCCTCCGCCCCCGCGGCGAGCACTTCCTCCATGCCCGCCAGCGAGTTGAAGTGGGTGCGGACCGCCATCACCGCGCCGCCGCCGCTGCGCTCGTCGATGTCGATCACCATGGCCGTCATCGCGTTCCCGTCGTTAGGGCGGCCATCGTTGTCGATGTCGGCATCCCTCAGCTCGAGGTGGCGGGGCGGGTCGGCGGCTATGACCTGCCACGTGCTGTCGTGGCGCTCGCCCCCGGTCCCGGTCATAAAGAAGGTGACGCGCCCGCCCGGCCGCAGGTCGTGGTCGACCACGGTCACCGGGTACCCCGGGGGGGCCCACCACCGTTCGAACTGGCGGGGGTCGGCCCACAGCTGCCACGCCCGTTCGACGGTGGCATCGAGGCCCGCCGTGACCGTCATGGTCAGGGCCTTCGGGTCTTTTTCGACGCTGGTCACGCTCATCGCTTGCCTCCAGTGGGCCGCTTCTCGTGTGTCAGGATGTCGTCGATCCGGTCGGCCCGCGCCCGCCACAGCTCCTCGACGCTGTCCAGGAGGGCCCGAGCCCGGTAGACGGTACCGACGTCGGTGCGCACCAGTTGCTCGCGCCCCTGCCGCTCCTTGGTGACGAGCCCGGCCCCCTCGAGCACGGCGACGTGCTTCTGCACGGCGGCGAAGCTCATCGGGTATCGCTTCGCCAACGCCGACACGCTGTACCTGCCCCCAACGGCGATGGCGACGATGTCGCGCCGGGTGCCGTCGGCAAGGGCGTGGAAGATGCGGTCGACATCGGCGGTTCGGACCTGATCTACAACCATCTGGTTGTATGTTCGCGCAGAACGACGACGCGCGCAAGCTCCCCGTGCGACATCTCCGCCGTGCCCGGTGTGAGCGGCCGGCCAGGCGCCCGCGCGGGAGCAGTACGGAGCCGTTCCCGGGCCCTCGACGCCGTCACTTCGCATGAACTATGCAGCGGAAGGCTCCAGCGCCCATCACGCCGAGTATGGCGTTGCCCAACCTCTTGGTTCTCGTCCCGGGGCCGCCCCGAACATCCTGTTCCGGCTTGACGTGGAGGCTGGGTCGGCTTACGAAAGTACCGAACGACGGACATGGCGAAGAAGTACCGCGGAACGGCGGCCCGATCCAGTCTGTTGCGAAGCCATGATCCTGTCGCGCTCGAGGCTCCAGGTCGGGCTCCGGTCAGCGGGCGTTGAGCAAGGCGACCCCCCGGCTATGGCGCGCCGGTCAGGTAGCTGAGCCGCACCCGGCTCGTCGCCTCGACGATTGAGTCGGCACTTCTGGCGCAACGCCCGGTGTCGAATTGGGGCGTCGCCGTTCGTATAGAGGGTGCAGCTAAACGAACCCAGCGACCCGGAGAGGAGCCTACATGCTCAAGCTCACGCCGTTCCTGCTGTTCGACGGCGACTGCGCCCAGGCGATGCGCTTCTACCACGACTGCTTCGGTGGTGAGCTGCGCATCGTGAAGGTGAGCGAGATGCCGTACGCCGATCAGCTCCCGCCAGAGCAGCGCACCAGGGTCGCCTATGCACATCTGAAGAGCGACCTCGTCGAGTTCTCGGCGACCGACTGGCTGCACCCGACGAGAACGCCGAGGCAGGGCAATACGGTCGCGCTGTACCTGAACGGGAGCTACGAGGCGCTCCGGCGGAGCTTCGACCACCTTTCACAGGGAGCCGACCCGGGCCTCCTCGATGTGTTGCAGGAACTGTCCTTCGGGATCTACGGGCACCTTGCCGACAGGTACGGGGCCCACTGGTTCTTCCAGGGCGACAAGTCGACCTCAGTGGCGGCCTGACCGGAGCCGCCGGAGAGCCATCTTGGCTCGCCGCAAGTGGTACTTCAGAAAAGCAGATCCAGCAAGAAGGAGAACTAGATGAGCAAGATCGTCGTCATGAACCATGTGACTCTCGACGGCGTGATGCAGAGCCCGGGCCGTCCCGATGACGACACGCGCGGCGGGTTCACGCAGGGAGGTTGGGCCACGAGGTCGACGTCGCCGGGCGACGCTTGTGCCAAGGCGATGGGCGAGAGGATGACGGCCGGAGGCGGGCTGGCCGGATGGCTGTTCGGTCGGCGGACCTACGAGGACGTTTTGGGCTACTGGAATGGCCAGCCCGACAGTCCCTTCGCACCGATGCTCAACAACACGCCGAAGTACGTCGTGTCGACCACCCTGACCGAACCGTTGCGGTGGCCCAACTCGACGCTGCTGCGAGGTGAGACCGCCGGTACCGTAGGCGCGCTCAGGGCGCAGTCCCACGGGGTCCTGGCGATCATGGGCAGCGGCGAGCTGATCGGCTCGCTGATCGCCGCCGACCTGGTAGACGAGTACCTGCTGATGATCCATCCGCTGGTCCTCGGCACCGGACGGCGGCTGTTCCCCGAGAAGGTGAACGTGGCGCTGCGGCTGACCGAGAGCACCCTAACAGCCACCGGTGTGATGATCGCCACTTATGAGCCCGCCGGGGACTAACCGTGAAGGAACCTCATCGCCAACCCCAGGAAGTGTTCTGGCCTGGCCAGGCCGATGAGCGCAGAAAGGACCCAGATGAAGCAGTACCTCCTCAGCATCTACCAGCCGGACGGCGACCCTCCCCCGGCTGACGTGCTGGCCGAGATCACCCGCGACCTCCAGTCCTTGCGCCAAGAGCTCCGCTCGGCGGGCAGGTGGGTGTTCTCAGGCGGCTTGCACGCCGCCAGCACCGCCACCGTGATCCACCCGCGGCGGGAGGCGATGGCGATGACCGACGGCCCCTTTGTGGAGGCCAAAGAGCACATCGGTGGGCTCACCATCATCAAGGCAGCCGACCTCGACGAGGCGCTCGAGTGGGGACGCAAGCTCGCCCGGGCCACCACGCTGCCGATCGAGGTACGCCCGTTCCAAGGCGAGCTGGAAGACTGACGGCGCCATGCCGGCGGTCCCGCATCCCGAGATCGAGCGTGTCTTCCGCGCAGAATACGGGCGAGCCGTGGCCGTCTTGGTCCGAGCGTTCGGCGACATCGACCTCGCCGAGGAAGCGGTCCAGGACGCCTTCACCACGGCGGTGGCCAGCTGGCCGGAGCGCGGGCTGCCTCCCGCGCCCGGCGGCTGGGTCATCACCACTGCCCGCAACCGGGCGATCGACCGCCTGCGCCGCGAGTCTTCCCGTGGCGACCGCCAGGCGCAGGCGAAGCTGCTCCAGGTTGACGACGGACAACCTGAGGGTCACGCGGTGCAGGACGATCGACTGCGCTTGATCTTCACCTGCTGCCACCCCTCGTTAGAACGGGGCGCCCAGGTGGCACTGACGCTGCGGCTGCTCGGCGGCCTGAGCACGGCCGAGATCGCTCGGGCGTTCCTGGTGCCTGAGCCGACGATGGCCCAGCGATTGGTACGCGCCAAGGGGAAGATCCGCGACGCCCGCATCCCCTACCGAGTCCCCAAAGAGGCCGAGCTGCCCGACCGCCTGGCCTCGGTGCTCGCCGTCATCTACCTGATCTTCAACGAGGGCTACGCCGCCAGCTCGGGCAAGAAGCTTGTCCGCCAGGAGCTGACCGACGAGGCGGTCCGGCTCGGCCGGCTGTTGGTCGAGCTGATGCCCGACGAGCCCGAAGCGACGGGATTGTTGGCCCTGATGTTGCTCGAACAGGCCCGCGTCGATGCTCGCACCACCTCCGACGGCATGCTCGTCCCCCTGCCCGAGCAAGACCGCAGCCGCTGGGACTCCGCCCTCGTCCAAGAGGGACAGGACCTTGTCCGCCGATGCCTACGGCGCGACCAACCAGGGCCCTACCAGATCCAAGCCGCGATCAACGCCGTCCACTGCGACGCGCCGACCGCCGTGCAGACCGACTGGGCCCAGATCGTTGCGCTGTACGACCAGCTCCTTGCCATCGACCCGAGCGCGATCGTGGCCCTCAATCGCGCCGTCGCGGTCGCCGAGTTCGACGGCCCACAGGTGGCTCTCCAACAGATCGACGAGCTGCCTCTCGAGCATTACTACCTCTTCCATGCCATCCGGGCAGACCTCCTCCGTCGCCTCGGCCGCAGCGGCGAAGCCGACGCCGCCTACCGCAACGCGATCGCGCGCACCGACAACGATGCCGAGGTCGCCTTCCTTGAGAAGCGACTTTCGACCACCAGGCTTCCCACCGGTCACCGCCATGGTGAGCCCTGACAGCCCATGGTCGTCCGAGCCTCTCTCCAAACACCCCGCCTACTGCTCACGCCGCTCGTCGTGGACGAAGCCCGCGAGGTGGTTGACGATGCCGCCCGGGATAGACCAAAGCCTCGCCGGCGCCGACCTGGGTGAGCTGCTCGGCGCTGCTTGCTACGTTGCTGGGAGACTCTCCGGGCTTTAGCGCCGGTTGCGCACCAAGTTGTACGAGTTGCCCGACGCGTTCGCCGATTTTGTGCTGGCGGACCTCGCCGGCGCCCTTTGAGCCGAAGCACCGGCGAGTTTGCAGCCTGCATGCGCTCCCACGGGGTGAAGGGCTTCCCCGACTCGGCGATTTCCACGTCGTCAAAGGGAGTCGAGCTCGTGGTGCCAAAGGGGATCGACCCGGGCTCTTCGCAGTTCCGTTCCGCCATGCAGTCCTGCCGGGGGCTCCTACCGGGGGGCGCAAGCAGCAACGGTTCCCCCAGCGCGTCGTATACCCAGGCTGTGCTGAAGTTCGCCGAGTGCATGCGCTCGCAGGGGGTGAAGAGCTTCCCCGAACCCAACCCCCAGACCGACACCTTCATCGGTGGCTCGGGGATCGACCCCAACTCGCCCATTTTCGAGGCGGCCTTTGCGGCTTGCCAGAAGTACCTCCCGGCTGGGGCTGTGGGAGGTTGAGCTGGTCGCCTCGGGTGCTGTCCTGGAGCACTGGAGCTGGAAGGCCGTCTTCGCCATCAACGCCTCCTGGCTGGCGTCGCGTTGGCGGGCACCATGGGCGTCGTACCCGAGTCCGCCGACCCCGACGCTCCCAGGCTGGATATCGGCGGGGGGCTCATCGCCACCGGCGGGCTTGTGGCCCTGGTCTTCAGCATCATCGAGGCGCCCGAGAAGGGCTGGCTCGCCGCCCGCACCGTCACCGGCCTGCTCGCTGGCTTTGTGGTCCTGGTCGGGTTCGTCGCTTGGGAGCTACGCCAGGCGCACCCGCTTCTCGACCCCCATGCGTTCCGCCTTCGCACGCTCAGCGCCGGCAGCCTGCCGATCTTCGTGCAGTTCTTTGCGTTCTTTGGCTTCACCTTCGGCATGCTCCAGTTCATGCAGGGTGTGCGCCGGGACAGCCCCCCCATGGCATCAGTCTCTGTACTGCCGCTCGGCTTGACCCTGATGCCGGTCTCGCGGGTGACACCCAAGCTGGCAGAGCACTTCGGACGACGGGCGGTCTGCGTTGGCGGGCTGGCACTGATGGCCATAGGCCTCGGCGTGCTGGCTCAGATGTCGGGCACCAGCGCCTACTGGGCTATCGTGTGCGGCCTGGTCCCGCTCGGTGCCGGGATGGGACTGGCGATGACGCCGGCCACCAGTGCCATCACCGAGGCGCTACCGGCAGCTCAACAGGGCGTCGGTTCTGCGCTCAACGACCTATCGCGCGGGCTCGGTGGGGCCTTCGGGATCGCGGTGATCGGCAGCGTCCTGACCGCCACCTGCACCTACCGGGCGCCAGCGCCACCGTGGCCGCCAAATCCCGCGCGTCCTTCGGCGTGGCCGTACACCTGGGGGGGACAGTGACCGCGCACGCTGAAGCCGCCTTCGTGTCAGGCATGCACACCGCCCTTTCTTTGCCTCCGCGCTGCGAGAAGACCGTGCGTCCAGACCGTGACGTGCGCTCGTGCACGTCTCTTTACCGTGGTGCAGCCGCATGTCTCGTCGCCTGGGGGCTCGTCTACAGACAACCCCGGGCAGACCACGCTGATTTATACCCGTTATGCGTTGCCCGGGAACCGTTGTTCTTAACACGGCAGATCCACTGCCGATCAGACGGGCCCGGGCGCGCCGTGTAGTGCGTCCCGATGGGCGACAGAAGATCCGGGCCCTCGCATGGCCTCCTATCCCAGGTCGAGCCCGTAGACCTGTCCGAGCAGGTCGATGCCGAAGCTGTGGTGCGGCTCCTCGGTCTCCAAGACAAAACCGCGCGACGAGTAGACCCTGCGGGCGGCGATCAGCGGGTGGTTGGTCCACAGCTTCATGCGCCTATAGCCGGCACGGCGGGCGAAAGCCACGCACTCGTCCACCAGCCGACCCCCGAGGTGATGGCCTCGGGCGGAGGGGTGGACCAACAGGATCCGCAACTGGGCGGTCGTGTCGTCGGCGGCGACACAGAGCACGCACCCGACGCGGGCCCCGTCCAGTTCAGCGATCCAGGCCGCCTCGCGGGCTGGGTCGTGGTTGTTGGCGTAGTCGGCGACCATCCTGGCCACAAGCGCCTCGAAACTGGCGTCCCAACCGAACTCGGCGTCGTACACCTCCCCGTGTGCCATGACCACCCAGCCCAGGTCCCCGGGCCGTCCCAGGGGCCGTACCCGCGCCTCGCCCATCACGCCTCCTCTACTGACACAGTCGTTTCAGTGGCAGACTAGCGCTGTGAGCGAGCCCGCACGAACCCCCTCTCCCCGCCAAAGCGAGCTCTTAGAGCTCGCGTACCAGTACGCGCTCCAACACGGTCTCGCCGACCTGTCGCTCCGGCCCCTAGCTGGTGCGATCGGCTCCAGCCCGCGCGTGCTGTTGTTCCTGTTCGGCTCCAAAGACGGGCTCTTACGGGCCCTGCTGGCTCGCGCCCGTACAGACGAGCTTGCCCTGTTGGGCCGCGTCCGCGGCGATAAGGGCCCTGGTGACTTGGCCGACATCGTGAGCGCAACATGGGGATGGCTGGCCGCCGGGGAACACCGAGCGCTGCTGGTCCTGTGGGCGCAGGCCTACGCCCGCTCGCTCAGCGAACCCGACGGGCCCTGGGCCGGTTTCGCCCGCCAGACCGTCGAAGACTGGCTCGGTGTCCTCGCCACAGCCCAACCCGCGAACCGTCGACGGAGCGCCGTCGGTGTGGCCGAGCGCAGCCTGGCACTTGCTGTGCTCAGAGGGGCTCTGCTCGACCTGCTCGCCACCGACGACTTCGACCGCACCACTGGGGCCGTTCATCTGCACCTCACCGAGAGCGCGCGAACCCCGTCATGAAGCTGGCAATGTTGGAGGTGCTCCCGCCCAGCGATGCCCGTCGATACAGCGTGCCGATTGCACGACCTGTGCCCGGAGCGCTTGTGCCGTCGAGCGGTGATGATGGCCTGATGGAAGAAAGCGAACGCCCGGTGACAATCGTTACCGGGGGCGGCCGGGGCATCGGCGCGACCGTCGTCGAGCGGCTGGCGTCGATCGGTCACGCCGTTGTCATCGGATATCAGCGCGACGAGGTCTCCGCGGCTCGGGTCGCCGCAACGGCGTCTCTCGCCGGAGCGCCGTGTATGGCCCTGAGAGCCGACGTCACCTCCGAGGAGGACGTGCAACGCCTGTTCGCGGGTGCCGTGGAGCGGTTTGGCACCACCGGCCTGGTCAACAACGCTGGGTTGACCGCGTACATCGGTGACCTTGCTGACACGGCCGAAGTGATCCGGCGAGTCATCGACGTGAACCTCCTCGGCGTCGTGCTCTGCGCGCGACAGGCCGCGCAGGTCATGGCGCGGCGGCGTGGTGGACGCGGCGGAGCCATCGTCAACGTCTCTTCCGCGGCCGCAACGCTCGGGTCCCCCCATGAGTACGTTCACTACGCAGCAACCAAGGCAGGCGTCGATGCGTTTACCGTGGGCCTCGCACGCGAACTGGCCGGAGACGACGTGCGCGTCAACGCCGTCGCGCCTGGCATTGTCCGCACGGGCATCCACGCTGCCGCCGGTGACCCCGGGCGTGCCGACCGGCTCGCTGAACGTATCCCGCTTGGTCGGGCGGCGGACCCAGAAGAGATGACCCAGAAGAGATCGCCCCCGCGATCACTTGGCTACTGAGCCCGGAAGCCGCTTACACCACCGGCACCATCATCCGAGTTGCTGGCGGGCTCTAGGTCAAGAACACGATCGGGTTTGCCATTTCGCGCCCGAACATCCGGAGCGGCACGCATAGTGTTTCATCTGCACGTCCCCCGCTGTCACCCGAATCCGAGGCAGGTAAGCGCGAACGACGGGATTGCGTGCGCCCAAGGGACACAATGCCAACCTAAGCCGCTGCATAATGCCGGTCAGCGACCCTTCCCGCCGTACCTCGTAAAATTCAGGTGTCGCGAGTAATCCGCTCGAGCAGCTCGACCAAGGCGGGCTGGTCAAAGTACCGGGCCCAGCCGAGCGGGGTCGACTTGTAGTGCTTGTCGACGATGTTCGTGTCGGCCCCGAGCTCGACAAGCTTTTTCGCAAGCCTGAGGTTGCCGGTCTCGGCGGCGACGTGGAGGGCGGTGTGCCAGGGGTCGTTGCTGGGCAGGTCGCTGCGGCCGAGCGCGTTGACGTCGAAGCCGGCCGAGACGAGCAGCTCGACAGCATTGGGTGCGCCCTGGGCCGCGGCCCAGGTCACGAGCCCGGTACGTTTTTGTCTTACCGCGGCGACGACTTCGGCGGGAGCTCGCTGTACCGCCTCGACATCGCCCGCTAGGACGGCGGCCACGAAGGCGTCAGTCGGCGTGAGCCGGGGTGGCGCCGCGCCGAGGTCCCGGAGCTGGTCGGCGAGCTCGCGGTGGCCGCTGATGAGCGCGACTTCGACCGGCGTGCCTCGCCTCGGGCTGCGTTGCTCGGTGAACGGGCTCACGATATCGACGCCGTGCCGAGCGAGCAGGGTGACCCGGTCGCGTTGGTCGTGGATGATCGCCCACGCGAGCAAGCTCCGGAGCATTTCGGTGGGGGGTTCGAGGGACTCGCCGAGCAACCGGTGCCAGGGGCCACGGGTGTCCCGCCCGAGGCCGTACTCGAAGAGCAGCACGAGGTGGTCGTCCTTGGTGCCGAACATGCGGTTGTAGAGGGTTTGGCCGTCGTTGGGGTCGGCACCAGACTCCAGCAACAGCCGGGCGAAGGGTATGGCGTGGGGGTGCCAGGGTTGGCGCCGTTCGCCGTAGCCGAGCACACCTGTGAGCACGGTGAAGGGAGTGGGCAGGGCGTGCCAGAAGCGTCCGTCGTTGGGGTCGGCGCCGGCGTCGAGTAAGAGCTGGGCCGTCTCCAGCGTGGGTGCCAGCCCGACGTCGGGGTTGTGGCGGGCGTAGGCCTGGTAAAGCAACGGTGACCAACCGTGGGGCCCGCCCGTCACGCCGGCCCCGCCCTGGCGCCCGGCCAAGTGGCGGCGCACTTGGCCCACGTCGGCGCATGCCGCCGCCACGAACAGGTTCTGCTGGGGTAGCCCGGGGTGCTCGGCAAGCAGCTGGGCGCCGGCGGCACGATCGGCAGGCTCGTCATCGCCGTAGCTCAAGCAAGCCAGTCGGAGGAAACGGTCGGCCAGAGGTTCGTGCTCCGGTGGCGGCTGGCAGGGGGCCCAGGCGCGGGCGGTCACCACCCGGACGTACCGGCGCACCCGGGCCCAGCTGGCGAAGCCGTGCTCGCGGGCCAGGACCAACTGTGCCGCTGTGAGCGGGAACCCTTCGGGCCCGGGGGGCCTGGGGTGCCATTTCATCACGCGGGTGAGCGCCGCTGGCGCGCCGTTGCGAACAGCGCGTTGAAGCTCACGGGCCTGCGCCCGGAGCTGGTCCAGGTCAGGGTCTTGGGGTAGCGAGGCCGTCGCCATCGCAACCTCCTTTCGCTCTACCGGCCAGTCCGCGGCGCCGGTGGAAAGGAGGGTGGCCAACAATGACGCACTGGCTCCTCGGCTATGGGTGGGCTCAGCCCTTTCCGCGGACCTGGAGGCGCCCCACGCGCCAAAGCGATCATACGGCGTCCAGCCACTTTGTCTTGTTCGCGCTGCTAAGCCGTTCCTCGCAGGGACAGGTGATCGGTGGCGGCGTTGGCCCAGTCAGACGGTGCCCGTTGGGCCCGAGCCAACCCTTGTCCTATAAGGAGAATCGATGCATACCGACGTTGCGGCGCTCGCGGCTCAGGCCGCTGGCCGTGCGCAGCACGCGCCGGCATGGCTCTTGGGCCTGAAAGCGAAAGCTGCTCGGGCCCCCTTAGCCGACGGGTCATTGGGAGTCTTGCGGCGTGGTGGGGTGTTGGTGTTGTTCTTGGTGTGGCTCAGGCCGCGAGTGGTTGCTTAGCGATCTGGGCGAGTTCAGTCGGAGACGTCGAGTTGAGGAGCGCCATGGGCACGTCGCTAATGCAGCGGCGGACGATGACCGGTGGGGCTCTCCCGACGACCCGCTCGGCAACCGGGCTCCCAGCGCCTCCCTCGACGACGCCGTCGTCATCGGCACCGTAGCAGCAGCCGCCGACCTCGACCGCTGGACCGACGGCGCACCTACCGCGAAGGACGACCGTGGCCGATATCGGCTGCGTCGGACGCTCCCGCGGGTCGAAGCGGTTGTTGGGCAGAGCTAGTGCTGCGTCAGGCAACCTTTGCGCGCAATGAAATAGCACGAAGTGCTTCGTTGTCCCGGTGGCGGTTGCGCCAGGCGATGTAGCGGCGGATCATCGAGTTCTGTTCTTCGTGGCTACGGTGGTCGGTCCCGTTGAGGGCGAAGTGACGGAGCTTGTGAAGTGGCACTCGATGCGGTTGAGGAACGAAGCGTTCGTCGGCACATAGGCCAGCTCTACGTTGTTGGCCGCCGCCCACTCGCCTACTCGGCTGTCTTTTTTGGTCGACAGATGAGGGCTGAAGTTGTCCATCACGATGGCGATGCGGACCTCGGGCGGGTACAGCGAGCGCAGGTAACGACAAAAGGCGAGGAAAGTGGTCCGCTTCTTGTCCGCCTTTATGTGCCCGTAGAGCTTGTCGGCGTTCATGTCGAGGGCGGCGAGCAGGTGCCGTACCCCCTAGTAACCCAAATATGTATTGCCGAAACACGCCTGAGTTTCAATGGGAATCGGTACAGAGCGCCGGATTTGGTATTGAAAATGCTGGGACCTTCTAGTTCAATGTCGCTCC
>JBKQUU010000284.1:0-30054 GCA_052325485.1 Acidimicrobiales bacterium
AAGCGCTGAGGGCGGTGCGCTGGCGGGACCTTTCGGTGGTGATGCAGTCCGCCATGAACGCGCTCAACCCCGTGACCTCGATCGGGGCCCAGTTTTCCGACGTCATGAGGGCACACGGCGAGAAGGACCCCAAGGCCGTCCGGGCGCGGTCCGACGAGGTGCTCGCCATGGTGGGCATAGATCCCGTCCATCTGGGCAGCTATGCCCATCAGCTTTCCGGGGGGATGCGCCAGCGGGCCATGATCGCTATGGCCCTTTTATTTTCGCCCGAGCTGATCCTGATGGACGAGCCGACCTCGGCCCTGGACGTGGTGGCGCAGCGTTCTCTCATGGTGCAGATCAAGCAGCTCCAGGCGGAGCTGGGCTTTGCCATCATCTTCGTCACCCACGACATGTCCCTCGTGGCCCATTTCTCGGACCGGGTGGCCGTGATGTACGCCGGCCAGGTGGTCGAGACCAGGCCGACCCGCGCCCTGTTCGCCGACCCGTTGCACCCTTACACCCGCGGCCTGCTCGACTCGTTCCCCTCTATTTACGGCCCCCGGCTCCTGGTGGAGGGTATCCCGGGGAGCCCTCCTGACCTCACCCGCCTTCCTGCGGGCTGCAATTTCGCCCCCCGCTGCCCCAACGCCATGTCCAGGTGCGCCGTCGACGCTCCGGCCCAGTACGACGTCGACGACGCCCTGGTCCGCTGCCTTCTCTATGAGCTCTATGAGCCTTCTCTATGAAGAGCCTGGTCGACGAACAGACCGCGACCGCCCATGACTGACGTGGGCGACCGCCTTCAGGCGACGGCCACCGGCCTCGTGCTCGAGGCCCGTGGCCTCAGCCGCCATTTCCGCATCGGGGGCCTGCGCGGGCACACGCTGCACGCCGTGGACGACCTGGACATGGGCATCACCGAGCGCGAGATCGTGGCCCTGGTGGGCGAGTCCGGCTCGGGGAAGTCCACGGTGGCCCGCCTGCTGGCCATGGTCTACCGCCCGACCTCGGGGGAGATCCTCTTCCGGGGCCGGCCCGTCTCGTCGCTGCGCCGCCGGCGCCAGCTCCTGGCCTACCGGGGCGAAGTCCCCATGGTCTTCCAGGACCCGTTCAGCTCGCTGAACCCGGCCCATACGATCGGCTACGCCCTGGGCCGCGGCCTAAAGCTGCACCGCCCGGATCTGGACAGCCGTCAGCGCCAGTCCGAGGCGGAACGGGTGCTTGAGGTGGCTGGGCTGGTCCCTCCGGCCTTTATTATGGCCAAGTACCCTTACGAGCTTTCGGGGGGGCAGCGCCAGAGGGTGGGTTTCGCCCAGGCCCTGTCCTACCGGCCGAAGCTGATATTGGCCGACGAGCCCGTCTCTATGCTGGACGTCTCGATCCGCATCGGGCTGCTCAACGTCATGGCCCGCCTGCGGGAAGAAGAACAGGTCTCGATCCTCTACATAACCCATGACATCGCCTCGGCCCGCTACGTCTCGGACCGGGTGCTGGTAATGTACGCCGGGCACCTCGTCGAGCAGGGCCCGACCGACGACGTGCTCCATAACCCCGTTCATCCCTACACCCGCCTCCTCCTGTCGGCCGTGCCCGACCCCAGGGCGGAGATGTCCGTTACCTCCGCCGACGTCGGCGAACCACCCCGGGTGATCGACCCCGGAGAGGGTTGCCGCTTCCGCTGGCGTTGCCCGCTGGCCACCGACGTGTGCGGGAAGGTGACGCCCCGGCTCCGCTCCGCCGCCCCCCGCCACGAAGCGGCTTGCCACGTCACCGTCCCCGGACCGGTCCCTGAAATTTCGGGGGCTGGCCGATGACAGAGCGGACATTGACAGGGACAGCGCGGCGAGGCCCCCGGACCGAGGTGATCTCGTTCGGCTCCATATTCCTGGAGATCGTGTTCGGGCACCTCGACCGTCTCCCGCTGCCCGGCGAGGAGATCTACGTCGACCCCTTTGCCTTTTCGTGCGGCGGGGCCGTGACCATCGCCCTCGAAGCCAGGCGAGCCGGTGCCTCGGCCGGGTTGGCCACCGTGTTGGGTGACGACCTCGGTTCGAGGCTGGTGGTGGAACGGTCCGTCCGGGAAGGGGTGGACCTGTCCCCCTCGCGACGGGTGAGCGGGCCCGTGGCCGGCATAACGGTGGTCTTGAACTTCAACGGGGACAGGGCTTTCGTGAGCCACATGCCGCCCGCGCCCCCCGACGTGACGCCCGAGATCGAGCGTTGGCTCGAGATCGTGCGCCGGGAGCGGCCGGCGTGGTGCTACCTGCACGCCAATGACCGCGCCGCCGAGTTCCTGCACGAAGCGCGTGCCCTGGGGACACGGGTGGCCCTGGATCTCAACTTCGGGTCGATCGACAGCTTCCCCGGCGCCGTGGTCGAATGCGCCCGCCTGGCCGACCTCTTCCTCCCCAATGAGGAGGAGCTCTTGCGTCTCACCCGGCTGGACGATCTCGACGACGCCATGGCCCTGGCTGCCTCGTGGTGCCCCCGGGTGGTCGTGAAGCGGGGCCCCGCCGGGGCGATAGCGGTCGAGGATGGCAGACCGACGGAGGTCACACAGGGCCTCGACGACGTCGTGGCGATGGACCGCACCGGGGCGGGCGACGCTTTCGCCGGGGCACTGATCGGGTCGCTCGTGCGCGGCGCCGACCTCTTGGAGGCGGTGGCGGCGGGCAACAGGGCCGGGTCAAGGGCGGTCGCCCGGTTGGGCGCGGTGGGCGAAATGCCCGTCACTTGAAGCCTTGGCCTGCCGGGCACCAGCTAAAGGGTCGTTAGAAAAAAAGGGTCGTTAGAAAAAGGAGCACCGATATGAAGCTGGCGGTACTGGGGGGCGGGGGCGTCCGCATGCCCGCCTTCGTGCGCGGCGTGCTGTCCGGAGGCGCCAACATCTTTGACGAGATAAGCCTGTTCGAGCCCGACCCGTTGCGCCGGCAAACCACCGCCCGGCTCGCCGTCGAGGTGGCCGACGCCCTGGGCCACCCGGGAGTGGTGAGGGTGACGGCCGACTCCGAAGAGGCGTTCACGGACGCTTCCTTCGTGTTCTCAGCCATCAGGGTGGGAGGTGACCAGGGCCGGGTCATCGACGAGGAAGTGGCGCTGCGCCGGGGCCTGGTCGGCCAGGAGACCACGGGGCCGGGCGGCGCCGCCATGGCTTTGCGGACCATCCCGGTGGTCCTTTCCTATTGCCAGAGCCTGGCCCGCTGCTCTCCGCAGGCGGTGCTCATCAACTTCACCAACCCGGCGGGGATCATCACCCAGGCCATCTCCCTGCACGGCGGGGTGCGCGCCGTCGGGGTGTGCGACACGCCGAGCGGGGCCCTGGAGCGGCTGGGGGCCTTCCTGGGCGCCGAGGCGGGGACGGTGTCGTTCCAATACTCGGGGCTCAACCACCTGGGCTGGATCTCCTCGTTCCGCGTGGACGGAGAGGAACGGATCGGTGACCTGCTCCGACGCTATGAGGAGCTCCAGCGCTTCGACCACTCCTTCGCCGCCTTCGACGCCAGCCTGGTCCGGCGCGTCGGGGCGGTCCCCACCGAGTACGTCTTTTACTACTACGACCCCCGGCGCTACGTGGAGGGCGTGGCCCGCGCCGGTTCCAGCCGGGGCCAAGACGTCCTGCGGCTGAACGAGGAGCTCCTGGCCGGGATCGCCCGCTCCTTCGATAAGGGAGACGTGGAAGACGCCTGGTCGACCTATTCGCTGCTCATGGGGGTGCGCCACGACACCTACATGCGCACCGACATCGAGGGCGACAACCACCAGGCCCTGGCCCGCTCCCACCGGGTGGCCGAGGGCCCGGCGGCGCTGGAGGAGACCACGATGGGGGGTTATGAGGGGGTGGCGCTCCGGGTTATCGCCGGTCTCACCTCCCGGCGACCGGCGGAGGTGATAGTCAACACCCGCAATGGCTC
Organism: Acidimicrobiales bacterium; assembly: GCA_052325485.1. Classification (GTDB taxonomy): domain Bacteria; phylum Actinomycetota; class Acidimicrobiia; order Acidimicrobiales; family Palsa-688; genus Fen-671. The sequence goes on from JBKQUU010000284.1 coordinate 3,894, forward strand.
CGCCGTGCCCTTCCTCGAAGGAGACGACGTGGTGGAGGTGCCTGCCCTGGTGGACGGGGCGGGCCTGCACCCGCTGGTCGCCGGCGAGCTCCCGCGCTCGGCCCGGGGCTTGGTCACACAGGTCAAGGAGTACGAGCGCACGCTGGTCGAAGCGGCCGTTACCGGTGACGCGGGCCTGGCCGAACTGGCTCTCTCCCTTCATCCCCTGGTCCCGGGGATCAGTGTGGCCCGCGACCTCCTGGCCGAGTACCGCCAGCGCCACGGCACCCACCTGGCCTACCTGCACTAGCTCCAGGCAATGGCTCCAGGCAATGGCTTCAGGTAATGGCTCCGGGCAGCTCGGAAAGGGCCGTCACGACGATGTCCGCCTCGCTCAGGAGGTCGGCCGGATGGGTAGTCGTGACCGCCACCACCAGAGCGCCCGCCGCCTTCCCCGCGGCCACGCCGGCCGGAGAGTCCTCGACGACCACACAGCTCGCCGGTGGCACGCCCAGAGCGGCGGCGGCCAGTAGGAAGCCCTCGGGGTGAGGTTTGCCGAAATGGACATCGTCCGCCGTGATGAGGACGGGCGGTACGGGCAGCCCCGCCGCCCGTAACCGCGCCGCCATGAGGGGCCGGGGGCCCGAGGTGACCGCCGCCCACTGGCCGTCGTCGAGCGTTGCCAGCAGTTGACGGGCGCCCGGGGCCGGGACGGCCCCGTTCACGAACTGCGTGTCCAGGACGTTGACCCGCTCTATGACCGCGTCCCTGGCCCCGGGCTCGAAAAACTCCTCCACGACGTCGACGTCCCGGCGGCCGTGGCAGGCGCCGAGGACCCGGTCGGCGTCCACCCCGAACTCGGTGGCCACCTGCTGCCACACGCGTTCGATGCTGGCCGAGGAGTCCACCAACGTCCCGTCGATGTCGAACAGAAAGGCGCGCATGCAGCCTGCAGGATACCGCCGCCCCGCCGGAGGCCCCTCACAGGGCCCTCACAAAGTGATCAAAGAGCGCTTATGGGGGAAGGGGAGGTGTAAAGGAGCAACCGACCCCTGACAGGAGAAACGATGACTCATCAACGACCACGCCGCCGCCGCGGGCAAGTGAGCGCCGGCACCACGCTGGCGGCCCTGCTAACGATCGGGGCCGGCTACGTGGGCACCACCGTCTCCCCCGTTGGGGCCGCCGCCGTCACGACCACTACAACGACGAGCAAAACCACGACCACGACGACGCCCACCACGACCACGACGCCCACCACGACGCCCACCACGACTACGACGCCCACCACGACTACGACGCCCACCACGACGACTACTACCACGACTACGACGACTACGACTACGACGACTACGACCACAGTCCCTGGCTCCGACTGCTCCGCGTCCGTGGGCGGGGACGCTCTGAGCCGCACTGGCTGGGTGGCCAGCACCAACGCCCCTTCCGCTACTAGTGACGCCCCCGCCCACGCCCTGGACGGCGACTTGGCAACTCGCTTCAGCACCGACAAGGACCAGGCGCCGGGCCTGTACTTCGAGGTCGACCTGGGCTCAACGCCATCTCTGTACGGGCTGCAGATGAACGTGCCCAGTTCGCCCACCGACTACGCCCGGGGTTATGACGTCGAAGTTTCCACCAACGCCAGCACGTGGGCCACCGTGGCCAGTTGTGCGGGCTCCAGCACTCCCGAGACGGTCACCTTTACCGCCCAAAAGGCCAGGTACATCAAAGTCGTCCTGACCGCCAGCGCCGACAAGTGGTGGTCGATCGACGAGCTCAACCTGTACGGCCACCCGTCGAGCACGTTGACCACCACATCGGTTACTTCCTCTGCCAACCCGGCTACGACCGGTCAGTCCGTGACCTATACGGCCCAAGTGGCGCCCGTACCGAGCGGGGGCAGCGTCAGTTTCTACGGTGACGGGTCGCCCCTGGCCGGTTGCGACAAGCTCGAGGTCAGCACGTCGACGGGTACCGCCACGTGCAGTTCCACTTACCTGGCCAGCGCGCACTACGGGGTGCAGGTGTCCTATTCCGGTGCTGGCCCCTTCGTGCCGTCCACCTCGGCTGTCTACACCGAGGCTGTCGACCTACCCGCGCCCGGGTACTGGATCGTCACCAGCAATGGCCAGGTCTACGGCTCAGGGGCGGCGCCGTCCCTCGGGAGCGCGACCATCTCGGCGACCACGGGACCGGTCGTGGGCATGGCCGCCACCCTGACGGCCGGGGGCTATTGGGTGGTCTCGGCCAACGGTACGGTGAGCGCCTTCGGTGACGCCAAGTTCTACGGCGACCTGCCCGATCTCAACATCCACGTTCACGACATCGTGGCCATCGCCCCCACGACCGATGACAACGGCTACTACCTGGTGGGGGCCGACGGCGGGTTCTTTACGTTCGGCGACGCCAAGTTCCACGGTTCTATCCCCGGCATCCATCTCCATGTCAGGGACGTGGTGGGGATGGTGTCCACTCCCGGCGGTGGGGGCTACCTCCTGGTGGGCTCGGACGGTGGCGTGTTCACCTTCGGCGCCAGTCGCTTCTACGGCTCGCTGCCCGGCCTGGGCAAGCACGTGCACGATATCCGGGCCATCCTGCCCTCTTCCACAGGACGTGGCTACATCCTCGTGGGCGGTGACGGCGGCGCTTTCAGTTTCGGGACCGGAGCGAGGTTCCACGGCTCGCTCCCGGGGGAGGGGGTCAAGGTCGCCGACATAGTAGGGATCGCCCTCACTCCCGACGACGGTGGCTACTATATGGCCGGCACCGACGGGAGGGTTTATGGCTTCGGCGACGCCCAGGCCGGGGGCATGCCCGCCGGTCTCCGCTCCAACCTTCCGGTGGCGGCGATCGCCGGCACCTGAGTGGCGCGCCTGGAACAGCGCAGATTGCTGATCAGAGCCACCGTAGAGCTCAATCGGCGACGTTGAGCACACCGCAGACCTCGGTGGCCCAGGCGAGAGCGTGGAGGTAGCACCGCTCGAGGTCTTCTGGCGCCGCCCCCGAACGGAGCTGGAAGCTCTCGCCCCCGACCTCCCAGGCCAGCACGTCGGCCAGTACGCCGCCAAGGGTGCCGGAATGCTCGAGCAGGGCATCCTCCAGTTCGTCGCTGAGGGACAGGCTGTCAACGATCTGGGCGAGGGAGGCCTGGAGCAGTAACTGGAGCGCCGACAGCAGGCCGACCGTGTACGCCGAGTCGGCCAGGCTCGGGTCGAGCACCCGGGCCATGAGCTCGGCCATCCGGGCACGGGTCATAGCTATGTGGAGCATCTCGTCCGATCCCGGCTGGGCACCGTCGAGCAGCATGAGGGTCAGCCACGCCCGCAGGCGGCGCTGGCCGAGCAGCACGACGGCGTCCCGGACCGAGCTGAGGCGCCGGAAGAGGCCCTGGGAGGCACCGGCGCCGGCAACGCGCAGGAACCGGTAGCTAAGAGCGGCGTCGGTCTGGACGGTCCTCTCGACCTCTTGGGCCGAGGTGTCGGGGTCGCACAACTTCTCGATCACCTGCAAGCAGGTGACCCGGCTGGGGGAGAGGGCCTGGCCTTCGACGAGCTCGGGCCGGCTGAGCAGGTAGCCCTGGTAGAGGTCGAAGCCGAGCTGGCGGCAGTGGTCCAGTTGTTGGCGGGTCTCGACCTTCTCGGCCACCAGTTCCACGGCGAAGCCGCCGCGTCGGCCGACGGCGTGGGCCAACTGGGCCGGCGTCAGCGCCAGGACGTCGAGCTTGACTATCGAGACCAGGTCGAGCAGCGGGTCGTCGTCCTCCCAGACGTAGTCGTCAAGGGCCAGCCGATAGCCGCTCTTGGCCAGTTGGCGGCACCCCGCTACTACCTGGGGGTCTCGCCGTACGCTCTCGAGGACTTCGATCACCGTCTGTGAGGGCGGGAAGGGGAGCTCCTGTTCGCCGACCAGGAAGGCCCGGGTGGCGTTGACGAAGGCCAGTTTGTCGCCTACCAGGCTGCGCAAGCCGACGTCGAGACCGGCGTGCACCAGGACGTCGGCCGTCATGGCGTCGCCGTCCAACCCGGGGAACGACGGGTCCCGGAACAGGAGCTCGTAGCCACGTACACCCAGGTTGGCATCGAAGATCGGTTGGCGGCCGACCAGGAACTGGCTCATCGGGTCCTTTCAAGGTTCAGTTCTCGCCGCCCGTTCCGCGCTCCCACCGGGCGTGCCCCCTTTCTATCGGCAGGTGGGAGCAAGGGCCAAACCGCAGGTGCCAACCGGAAGGACGAGAGACATCGGTCTTCCAAGATGTGCGCCACCGGCCTCGGTACGGGCATCCTCCTGGACGCCACAGTCGTGCGGGGGCAACTGCTGCCGGCACTGGTGTCGTTCCTGGGGGGACCGCGCCGGGTGGTCCCCCCGACGTTCATGGGGACCAGGCGGACGGTTCAGCCGCTGGCCGTCACCGCCCGCAGTTCGGCCAGGGAGCCCCGCATGATGGTGGCAAGGTCCCGGCCGTCGTCCTCGCTGGCCCAGCGCTGAAGGGCTACGCGCAGCACCGTCATGCCCGCCTCCGCGGCCAAGGTCGCCTGCGGCTCGCTCACGCCTCGCTGGCGCAGGGCGGCGGCGACGGCGGCGGCGTAGTCGGCCAGCTTGGCTAGTTCGCGCTCCCGCAGTTCGGGGTTGTCGGCGATCACGGCCTGGCGCTGACGGGACAAGTCCCGGCGGAACTCGCCGAGCATGATGGCGGCGGCGTCGAGGCCCTGGGAAACGGCGTCGAGGGGGCCGTCGGCCGCCGGCGCGCCGGCCACCCCGGCCACGATCCGCTCCTGGAGGAGGGCGGACCCACCGAAGAGCACCTCTCGCTTGTCGGCGAAGTGGCGGAAGAAGGTGCGCTCGGTCAGCCCGGCTTGGCTGGCGATCTCGGCCGCCGTGGTCTGGTCGAACCCGCGCGCCGCGAATAAAGCCAGAGCCGCTTCCTGCAGTCGCCCACGGCTGTCTGGCTCCCATCGGCCCATCACCTCCATCCTAACGTTGACAGTTACTGACATCAGATCCCTATGATGTCTGCTACTGACATCAACCCTGCTATCCCGGAGGTACCACCCATGAGGTTCTTTGTCACTGGCGCGTCGGGCTGGATCGGCTCGGCCTTGGTTCCCGAGCTGCTCGGGGCCGGTCACGAGGTAGTCGGCCTGGCGCGTTCCGAGGCATCGGCGCAGCGTCTGGAGGGAGCTGGAGCTATCGTCCAGCGGGGCGACCTTGATGATCCTGACGGCCTGGCCAAGGCCGCCGACGGCTCCGACGGGGTAGTCCACCTGGCGTTCCAGCACGAGGTCGCCTGGAGCGGTAATTTTGCCGCCGCGGCGGCGGCCGACCGGCGGGCCGTGGAGGCCATGGGCGCGGTCTTGGCCGGCTCCGACCGGCCCTTCGTGCTCGCCTCGGGCATGCTCGGGCTCCAGGTCGGCCGGGTGGCCACCGAAGACGACGGCTTAGTGCCCAGCGCCGAGGTCCGGGCCAACCCCGGCGGGCGCCGGTCAGCCACCGCGCTGCTCACGCTGTCGCTGGCCGGCATTGGTGTCCGTTCGTCCGTGCTGCGGTTCCCCCCGACGGTCCACGGCGCCGGCGACCACGGGTTCGTGGCCACCCTGGTCGGCATCGCCCGCAAGCGAGGCGTGGCCGGGTACGTGGGTGACGGCACCAACCGCTGGCCCGCCGTGCACCGCTCTGACGCGGCCCGCTTGGCCCGTCTGGCCGTCGAGGCCGCCCCTGCCGGCTCGGTCTTGCACGCCGTGGACGACGAGGGCGTACCCTTTCGCGAGATCGCCCGAGCGATCGGCCGCCACCTCGGCCTCCCCACCGTTTCAGTCGCCCCCGCCGACGCCGTCGAGCACTTTGCCCACTTGGGCCACTTCGTGGCCATGGACAGCCCCGCCCGCGCCGCCGTTACCCGGGAGCTTCTCGCCTGGGAGCCGACCGGGCCCGGCCTGCTCGAGGATCTCGAGCACGACCACTACTACCGCCAGGCGTGACACCGGCGGGAGCTGTACTGCCTAGCCACGGCGGAGCGACTGCTGACCGGGGGCGCGGACGAACTCCTGTCCAGTGACACGAGGCTATCGGGCTGCTTAAGATCCCTTGGGGAGGACGCCTTTGGACGCGGCAACGACGATCGTGAACGCGAAGGTATTCGACGGGACGAAGTCGCAGGACTGGACTTCGGTCCGGTTCGCTGACGGCGTGATCACCAAGTGCTCGGTCGCCTCGGCCGCCCAAGAAGGCGACGAAGTGATCGATGCGGGCGGCGGGACGGTGCTCCCCGGTCTGATCGACGCGCACGTGCACCTCGTTCCCGGCGCTCTCGCACAATCGTTGACCTTCGGCGTTACCACCGTTCTCGACATGTTCAGCCAACCCGACCTGGTGGCCAGCGCCAAGGAGCAGGCCCGCTCCCGTGCGGACGTGGCCGACGTGCGTTCCTCGGGTGTCGGTGCCACTGCGCCCGGCGGGCACCCGTCGATGATGTACGCCCCGTTCCCGACGTTGACCGCCCCTGACCAGGCCGAGCAATTCGTGGCGGACCGGGTCGCGGCGGGCTCGGACTATCTAAAGATCATCTCCGGCACCGGGGGGCTATGGCCCTCCCTGGACCGCGAGACCGTCCAGGCACTGGTCATTGCCGCGCACACCGCCGGCTTAGTCGTCGTCGCTCACGTGAGCTCGACGGCCGGCGTCGAGGAGGTCGTGTCTGCCGGTGCCGATGTGGTGGCCCACGTCCCTGCGAACGCCGAGCTGGACAAGGCCCTGGTCCAACGCATGGCCGAAGCCGGGACCGTGGTCGGCCCGACGCTGGCCACCATTGAGAACACCCTCGGCGAACCGGGTGGCGCGGCAGTTGTGGGGGACCCAAGGCTCGCTGGAGCGCTCGGCGACGCCTGGGCACGCCGGTTGACTTCGGGCGTCTCGGGATGGCAGGGCCGGCAAATGCCGCCCTACTCTCGGGCCGAGGGCAACGTGCGACGACTGGCCGGGGCGGGGGTCACTTTGCTGGCGGGCACGGATGCCCCGAACCCGGGGACCGTGTTCGGGGCAAGCCTGCACCGAGAGCTCGAGCTCCAGGGACGGTGCGGCATCAGCCCGGCGCAGGCCCTGGCCGCGGCCACGGCTGGACCGGCCCGAGTGTTCGGCCTCGCCGACCGAGGGCGTGTCGCCGCCGGGCAGCGCGCCGACCTGGTCCTAGTGTCTGGTGACCCGTTGAGCGACATCACCGCAACGCGGGCCATTGAGCGGATATGGCGCGGCGGCATAGCCTGCGATCGGCACGCCTTCGTCGCCAGCGCTGCCGAAGCTGAGCAGCTTGACGCTTTCGACGCTCAGCTCGCCAAGGTCGTGGCCGCCGTGCGCGAACGCTGGTCCAACTGAGCCGAGGAAGGCCCCTTGAGAGCGGGCCCCGTAGTTGTGCGCCGCGATCGTCGATCGGCTCACCGTCGGCGGCGAGCTCATCGAGACGTGCCCACCGCAACCAATTGACGCCAGGGTTCACCGTGCGGAGGGAGTGGGATTTGAACCCACGGGGAGCTTGCACTCCCAAGGCTTTTCAAGAGCCTCGCATTCGGCCGCTCTGCCATCCCTCCACGGTGCCGGCCAGGGCGATCCTAGGCGCGGGTCAGCCGCCCCTGGTCATTTGGCGATGTGCTTACGGAGGTCCTGGACCCAGTTGTCCGCCGCTCGCCAGGCCTCGCTGGCGGCCTGGCGGAGCCGTTCCCCGTCTTCCCCGGCCGCCGGGTACGAGCCCAGGAACTTGAGTTCCGGCAGGGTGGCGTGCAAGTCCCTGAGGCAGTCGGACATGACCTCATCGGCCACGTGCCCTTCGATGTCGATGACGAAGCAGTACTCGCCGAGGGCCTTTTTGGTGGGGCGCGACTCGAGCTTGGTGAGGTTCAGGTTGCGGGCAGCGAACTGCCCCAGGATCATGTGGAGGCTCCCCGGGTGGTCCGAAGACTGGAAGCACACTATGGACGTCTTGTCGTGGCCGGTGGGGGCGGGTATGCCCCACTCCGGGCGGGCCACCAGGACGAAGCGGGTGGTGTTGCCGTCGTGGTCTTCTATCGCCGTCTCCAGCACCTCGAGCCCGTACAGTTCGGCGGCGTGCCTTGTCCCGATGGCGACGACCTGGGGGTCCTTCTTCTCGGCCACTCTCCGTACCGCCTCTGAGGTCGAAGGGCTGGCTTCCTGCTCGATGCCGTCGAGGTGCTGGGAAAGCCACGTCCGGCACTGGGCGGTAGCTACGGGCATCGAGACGACCTTCTTCACCTGGTCGAGGCGCGTCCCGGCCACGCCCACTAGGGACTGGGCCACCGAGAGCTGTAGCTCGCGCACGATCCAAAGCTCGTGGGAAAAAATGAGCGGGTCGAGGGTCACGTTGACCGAGCCCTCGATCGAGTTCTCCAGAGCCACCAGACCGACGTCGGTGAGGCCGTTGCCCACCGCCCCGAGCACGTCCCAGAAACTGGGCAACGGGACACGCTTGGCTCTGGCCAGGTCGGGCTGGCCCAGCAAAGCCTGTTCGGTAAAGGTGCCGGGAGGACCGAGATAGGCGATGGTCGTGCCCTCCGTCACCTGCATCACGCCAGCATAGGGCGATCCTCGCCGCCCGCTTTTCGCGGCGGGTGCTCCCACCGGCTCCGGCTAGGCGAGCATTCCCACCGCCTCGGTGGCAGGCAGGTCCCGTCGCGACGCTTTGATGAGCACGATGGTGGCCACCACCGCCACCAGCAGCACGACGGCTCCGATCTCGAACCCGGTCGTATAACCGTGGACCGGGGCCAGGACCTTGGCCAGGGGCCCGTGATGGACGGCCAGGTAGCTGGCCGTGGCTGATGCGAAGACCGTGTTGAGCAACGCCGTGCCCATTGACCCCCCGACTTGCTGGGTGGCGTTTACCAAGGCGCTGGCCACGCCGGCATCGTGGGGAGCGACGCCGATCAGGGCGGTGCTGCTGAAGGGCACGAACACGAACCCCATGCCCATGCTCATGACGATCTCGGCGGGCAGGACGTGGGCCACATAGCTCGTGTGTAGCCCGATCTGGGTGAACCACAGCATGCCCAGTACGGCCATCACCAGGCCGCCCGTCATCAGCCACCGGGGGCCGACCCGGGGCAAAGCCTGGCTGGCCAGCATGGCCGAGATGATGATGCCGGCCGAGAACGGCAGGAAGGCGAAGCCGCTCTTGAGGGCCGAATAGTGCAGCGTCCCCTGGAGGTAGAAGGTCAGGAAGAGGAACATCCCGAACAGCGCCAGGCCGACGAGCAACGAGGCCAGGAACGAGCCGCCCCGGTTGCGGTCCAGCACCACCCGCAGAGGTAGCAGAGGGGCGGCCGCGCTGCGTTCGATGATCACGAAGGCGACCAGGAGGACGACGGCGGCGGCGAGCAGCAGGACCGTAGTCGACGAGCCCCACCCGTCCGTCTCGGCCCGGGTGAACCCGTAGACGAGGGACAACAGGCCGAGGGTGACAGTCATGGCCCCGGGGATGTCGTAATGGACCTGGCCCTCGGCCCGGCTCTCCTTGACCTCACGCACGGTGGCTATGGCGGTGACGATGGCGATCGGCACATTGATGAGCAGCGTCCAACGCCACGAGGCGTACTGGGTGAGCAAGCCTCCCAGGACCAGGCCGATGGCGGCGCCGCCGCCGGCGACGGCACCGTACACGCCGAAGGCCCGCGCCCGCTCCTTCGGTTCGGTGAACGTTACGGTCAGTAGCGACAGTGAGGCTGGGGCCATCACGGCCGCAAACGCGCCCTGCAATGCGCGCGCCCCGAAGAGCATGGCCCCGTTCTGCGCCAAACCGCCTAGGGCGGAGGCGGCGGCGAAGCCGAGGAGACTGATGATGAACATCCGTTTGCGGCCCATGAAGTCGGCTATCCGTCCGCCGATCAGTAACAGGCCACCGAACGCCAACGTGTACGCGGTCAAGGCCCACTGGCGGTTGGCGATCGAGATGTGCAGAGCACGCTGGGCCGAGGGAAGGGCGATAGTCACCACTGAGGCGTCGAGGACGATCATCAGCTGAGCGATAGCGATCACGCCAAGAGCCCGGAAGCGCCGGGGGTCGGGCTCGTCCCGGACCGCAGCCGGCGCTGCGAGGGGTGTTCCCAAACTGGTCGCCATCAGGGTGCCTCCGGAAGGTATGATGCGGAACGGATCTTCCGTTTGTCACTATACGGAACGAGGGTTCCGTATGTCAAGGAGATAGATGTGACATCTGTCACCACCCCGACCGATGGTCCGAGGGAGGCGCACCGTCCGCTGCGGGCGGACGCGCGCCGCAACGTGGACAAGGTCTTGCGGGCGGCGGAAGAGGTATTTGCCACCGAAGGCTTGGCCGTGCCGATCGACGAGATCGCCCGCCGCGCCGGGGTGGGTGTAGGTACTGTCTACCGCCACTTCCCGACTAAACAGGCGCTGTTCCAAGCCGTCGTCATGGACCGGCTGAAAGCCCTGGTGGAGCGGGCCGAGGAGTTGAGCGGAGCGGCGGACCCCGGTGCGGCGATGTTCACGTTCGTGTCCGAACTGGTCGACCTCGCCGTCAGGAAGCGCGACCTGACCGACGAGCTGGCACAAGAGGGCCTCGACGACGAAGTCCACGCCGCTATCAAGGGCGAGCTGCAGAGGGCGTTCGAGGTGCTGCTCCATCGGGCCCAAGAGGGTGGTTGCGTCCGTGACGACATCTGCTCGGCCGATGTCACGGCCCTGCTGATGGGCACTTGTATGGTCGCCGACCGTCATGCCGGGCCCGAGGCCACCTCCCGTCTGGTCGGGGTCATCTGCGACGGCCTGCGGGCACAAGCCAACCAGTAAGACCGGGCGGAACAGCACTAACGGGCGGACCAGTAAACCGGGCCCGGCCCGGGCTCGTCCCTACCCGCGGCGATACGCCCGAAGCGTGGCAGCATGGGCAAGCAATGGACGAAGCCGCTCTTTACCGCCTTCTCGACGAGCTCGTGGCGGGTTCTGTCAGCCCGGACGAGGTCGTACGCCGGCTTCGGCGGCTGCCCTACGCTGACCTCGGCTTCGCCCGCGTCGACCACCACCGGGCCTTGCGCCAGGGCTTGCCCGAGGCCGTCTATGGCCCCGGTAAGTCCGTGGCCCACTGCGTCGCCATCGTCGGCGAGCTGTTGGGCGAGGAGCAGGGCGGCCCCGTCGTGCTGACCAGGGCCACCGACGAGCAAGCGGGCGCGGCCCTGGAAGCCCACCCGGGGGGGCAGCGCCATGGTGGGACCCTTGTCTGGAGGCCGGCGGCCGAGCGAGACGAGCGAGTGGAGGTTTTCGCCGCCGGCACGGCCGACCTTGTGGTGGCGGCGGAGTGCACCGCCACGCTGGCCGCGCTCGGGTTCCGGCCCAACCTGACCGCAGACTGCGGCGTGGCCGGGGTCCACCGGCTCTTGGAGCACGTCGACTCCCTGGCTGCCGCCGACGTTGTCGTGGTCGTCGCCGGGATGGAGGGCGCCTTGGCCAGCCTGGTCGGGGGCCTCACCCCGGCGCCTGTGGTGGCCGTTCCCACCAGCGCCGGTTACGGCGCCTCCTTGCAGGGAGTCACTGCCCTTCTGGCCATGTTGGCGAGCTGCGCGCCCGGGCTTTGCGTGGTCGGCATAGACAACGGCTTCGGCGCCGCCTGGGCTGTGGCACGCATCCTCGGAGAGCGCCGCGCCGACGGTGCCAGCGAGCCGGCCACCCGTTACCGTCCACGCGGAGCCGTCCGTTGACGACGGCGGCTTGGTGGCACTGTTTCTCCGGGATCGCCGGCGACATGGCTTTTGCGAGCCTGCTCGACGCCGGCGCCGACCTGGACGAGGTGACTTCCGGCCTGAGAACGCTACCGGTCCGCGGCTGGCACATCGAGGCCGAGAAGACCACGCGCCGCGGCCTGGCCGCCACCGCGCTCCTGATAGAGGTCGATCCCCGGGAAGACGTCGTCGACCGGACCTGGGCGACCATCCGCAGCACTCTCGAGAGCGCCACCGGGCTACCCGAACGCGCCCGGGGGAGAGCCCAGAAGGTCTTTCGGGGCCTGGCCGTGGCCGAGGCCGCCGTCCACGGTGTGAGCCCCGAGGAGGTCCACTTCCACGAGGTGGGCGGCTTGGACGCCCTGATAGACGTCATAGGGACTTGCCTGGCCCTGGAATCACTGGACGTCGCCTCGGTGTACGCCAGCCCGGTAGCCGTAGGTACGGGCACGGTCCGGGGGGAGCATGGGGTGCTGCCCAACCCGGCGCCGGCCGTGGTCGAGCTCCTGGCTGGTGCCCCGGTCCATGGGACGGGCCAAACGGTGGAGCTCACGACGCCTACGGGGGCGGCGCTACTGGCCGGGTTGGCCACCTCGTTCGGGCCCCTGCCGCCCATGACGGTGACCGGCGGCGGCTATGGCGCCGGGGCCCGGGACCTTCCCGGGGTGGCGAACGTCCTCCAGGTCGTGGTGGGGGAGCAAGCGGCCTTGGGCGAAGGGGTGGCCGGGGCCGTCCAAGACCTCCTGGTGCTCGAGGCCAATGTGGACGACGTGACCGGAGAGGTACTGGCCCACACCGTCGAGGCCTTGATGGTCGCCGGTGCTCTGGACGCCTGGCTGGTACCCGTGCTGGCCAAAAAGGGCCGGCCCGGCCACGTGGTCAGTGTGCTGGCCGAGCCGGAGAGGGTTGCCGCGCTGGCCCGGCTCCTCACCCGGGAGACAGGCACGCTCGGTTTCCGCCAGCATCACGTGGCCCGTTGTGCCCTGGCCCGCGAAGAGGTAGAAGTCGAGGTCGACGGCCAGGCGGTGCGCGTGAAGATGGGCCCGCACCGCTTCAAGGCTGAGTACGACGATTGCGCCCGCGCCGCGCCCCAGCTCGGCTTGCCCGTGGGCGAGGTGGCGCGCCGGGCTGAGGACGCGGCCCGGCGCCTGCGGCCTTACTAACGTGGCGGGCCATGGTCCTTGATCTCGAGTTGGCCCTGACGGCCTGCGACCTGGCGGACCGCCTGACCCTTTCCGCCTTCCGGCGCCCCTCGCTGGCCGTTGAGACAAAGGCCGACCTGAGCCCTGTCACCGAGGCCGATAGGGCCGCTGAGCTGGCTATCCGCCAACTGATCGGCCGTGAAAGGCCGGCCGATGCCGTGCTCGGCGAAGAGATGGGCAGCACCGGGCATGGGGAAAGGCGTTGGGTGGTCGACCCGATCGACGGCACCGTCCAGTTCGTTCATGGCATCCCGGTGTGGGCGACGCTGCTCGCCCTGGAAGTCGAGGGCGTCATCGAGGTCGGGGTGGTCTCGGCGCCGGCGTTGGGGCGCCGTTGGTGGGCACGGCGCGGCCAGGGTGCCTACGCTGGCGCGCCCGGGGAAGCGGGCGAACGGATAAGCGTCTCGACTGTGGCCAACCTCGCGCAAGCCTCGATCTCCTGTGGTTGTATACGCGATTTCCCGTTCCCGGCCCGGCTGGTCGAGCTGGCCTCGAAGGTAAAGCATGACCGCGGGTTCGGCGACTTCTGGCAGCACATGCTGGTGGCGGAGGGGGCTTGCGACGCCGCCATCGACCCCATCGACTCTCTCTGGGACATCGCCGCCCTGCAGGTGATCGTGGAAGAAGCGGGAGGAAAGTTCACCGATTTCGCCGGCGAGCACCGTCTTGACGGAGGCAACGCCGTGTCCAGCAACGGCCTTGTCCATGACCAGGTGATCGCCGCCCTGTCCGGGGCCGGCGCCGAGCCGAGGTGACCCGGCCCAGTTGACCCGGCCCAGCTTGAACGGGACCAGCTTGGACGGGACGGAGGAGGGCTTTATGCGCGTAGCGCTAGAGCTCGCCGCCCGCGCCGGCGAGGCGGGCGAGGTGCCGGTGGGCGCGGTGGTCGTGAGGCAAGGCGAGGTCATAGGCCGCGGTGCCAACGCCAGGGAGGCCACCGGCGACCCCACGGCGCACGCCGAGGTATTGGCCGTACGTGAGGCGGCCACGGCCACCGGCTCCTGGCGTCTGGTCGACGCCACCCTTTTCGTCACGCTCGAACCGTGCCCCATGTGCGCCGGTGCCCTGGTGGCCGCCCGCCTGGGCCGGTTGGTCTTCGGGGCGGCCGACCCCAAGGCCGGGGCGTGCGGTTCGCTCTACAACCTGTGCGCCGACCCCCGCCTCAACCACGAGCTGCCGGTGGTGCGGGGGGTCCTGGCCGACGAGGCGGCTCTGGTGCTGTCCCGGTGGTTCGCGACCAGGCGGTCTTGACTAGCTTGCCTAGTTCATGAGCCAGTTGTGGGCGACGAAGTTGCCCAGGATGGCGCTGCACAGGGGGCTCTGGTCGGCGGGCAAGGTACAGGTTTCCTCGGACGCCTCGCCGCCCTGGCCGGCCACATAGTCGTAAAGCACCACACCCCGGGCCGGGTCATGGCCCGGCTCCTTGAAAGAGATGACGTCGTGGACGGGGGGCTGGTCTTTGGGCGAGCCCGACAACCACGTGACGCCCTCACCTCTAGTCAGGGGGGCACAGGGGAGCATGGCGAAGCCAAGCTCTTGACCGGCCGCCGGCACCAGGGCGCAAACCGTCGAGTACACACAACCCTGGCAGGCTGAGTCCGAGGCCGCCTGCACCTCCAGGTGGCCACTGCCGCTGGGCGTCGCCGAGGTCCCCGCCGGGTAGACGTCCACCCCCGTGGTCCCGTCGGCGCCGATCTGGACCTGACAGTCCCAGCCCCGAGGCGCGAGCACAGGGTCGAGGGCCCTATGGCTGTCGGTGTAGTAGGCGAGCACCTTGGCCACGTGGGCGGGCAGGCCCGGCCGCAGGGCCCGGGGCAGCACCGGGAGCCCCGTCGGCGGCCCGGCGCCGTAGCTGCTGGCACAGGCGACCACAGGGACGGCGGGGCCGGTGCTGGCCGTCTGCACGGCGAGCCGGACCGCCCCGGCGCCGGGGAGGGACGCCAGGACAACGGTTACGAAAATCACGGCTACCGCCGGGGCCACCATCCCGGTCACGCCCGTTTTGGGCCGACCGGTCTGGCCCCGCGGGACGGCCACGTCTATCAGAGCCTGTTCGCCGACCAGGTCGTGCCGCCGTCGCGGCTTATCAGTAGGCGATCGGTCGATGCCCCCAGGCCCGGCCGGCCCTCGATGGCGGCGCCAAGCGCAGGGGTGGCAAATTGCAAGTCGAAAAGCCCGGCGCCTCCGTCGTCGAATGTCTTCGTGGCCCACGTGCCGCCCCCGTTCGCAGAGTGGTAAATAATACTGGCACCTGAGACGGCATCGACGACGACGTCTTTGCTGTTGGCGGCGGCGACCCCGTAGGCCAGACCGCCCAGGGGCAGCTGGCTCACCAGGTGCGAGGTTGTGCCCCCGTTCGTCGAAAGCCTGAGGCTCTTGCCTTCTTGACCGGCTCCGGGGTTACCGGCGCACAGCTCGAACAGCACGTTGATCTTCGGGGAGGCCAAGCCGGCGAGGTCTACGCCCTGGGCGCGGTCGTAGCACGGGTCGGGGTAACGGCGCCACGATGTACCTGTGGCACTGGCCCACACCGATGCCGGCCCATCGGAGGTCGGCCACAGCGCGGCCCATACGGCCGCACCTTGTGAAGCCAGGAAGACCTGAGCCCCGTGGCCCGAAATACCGGCAACGGCGTGCCACGCGTTTTGTTGTACCGGTGACCGCTCCAGCCTTACGGTCGGGGAACAACTGCTGGTGGTCTCATAGCAGCTGCCGACGGCGGCATATACGTAGGCGCCCGCCGTGGTCAAGGAAAGTACCGGCCCGCCAAGTTTTTCCTCGTGCCAGCTGGTGCCGCCGTTAGTCGTGGCCCACAGCGCCGGGCCGAAAGCCCACCCCTCCGAGGGATTGGCGAAAGCGATCTCGCTCACGCCGGACGCCGGTTGCGCCGCCGCCGGGTTGGGCACAGGCGCCGGCGGTGCGGCCAGCACCGCCCAGGACGCACCACCGTTGCCTGTGGTCAGGACGGACGTGCACAGGGCATGGGCACACGGCGAAGTCCCCAGCACGAAGCCCCGGGAGGAGGAGATGAAGCTCACGGAAACGGGGCCGAAACTGGCCGGTGCCGACGTCCCTGACGCTGCCGCCGCGGGCACGAAGATGAGGGGTGTGCTCAGGACCAGCGCCGCCAGGATGTTCTTGGTCGTCTTCATGCCCTATCTAACCACGGTCCGCTCCTGTGGGTTCCCGCTCCGGTCATCGTCGTGACCGGCGGAGAGCATCACTTTCTTCGGCGCCCACGGCAGATATGGTGCGAAGAGGCTATCTCGTGCCGCCCGCGCCATCACCCGCCCCTCAGGAGGACCACATGAGCCGATCTACCAGCCTAAGGCGGGCTGCTCATCCAGTGGCGGCGCGGCGCGCCGGCGCCGGTGCCACCGCTGTCATCAGCCTGAGCCTCGTGGCGGCTGGGTGCGGGGTAGGGAGCATTGGCAAGGTCATCAACGCCGTCCACGCCCTGGCCGATGCCGCCAGATCTCTGAGAGGCCTGCAGTCGGAGATCCAGAAGGGTGAGAAGGCTTCCTACGAAGCGACGTACGAGACGACGGGGGGCGCTGGGCCTTCTTCGGTCATCACCTTCGCCCAGGAGCCAGGAGGCAAGTACGCCTTCATGGGGACCGGGACCGGAGGTAGCGGCGGCACGGACCTCGTGGGGGACGGGAAAAACCAGTACGAGTGCAGCCAGTCGAGCAGTGGTGCCCAGTGGACCTGCCTGCAGAGCTCCGAAGCGCCGGGTTCCGCGGGTTACGGCGCCGCCCCTTTTTTCGACTTCACGGGCGCCTTTGTTTACGGGCTCGCCGAGGCGCTCCAAGTGGAGGCGGCCATCAACGGTTTCAAGGTCACCAATTCGACCATTACCGTCAACGGGATCCCGCTCAAGTGCGTTTCGCTGACCGGCAAGGTCAACGGCCGGGAGGGGGACTATGAGTGGTGCGTGACCGCTGACGGCGTCCTCGGGATGGCCAAGTACGAGGGCGGCAGCGCCGGCGACGGCTCGTCGTTCGAGATCACGAAGCTGGACACCAGCCCCCCGGCGTCGGTCTTCGAGCCGCCTCCGGGCGCCAGTTTCACGACCCTCACGACCCCGACGACCTGATGAGGCCCACCTGCACCGACCGGGCGGCCCGAGGGGCCCCGTAGGCCCGAGGACGTCAGGGAACTATCGCCCTGGGCCGAGAGCGGGTGATTTCCCCCCCGGTACGGGCCGGACGGGGGCCGTCCGCACCAGAAGGTTGTAGGTGACCGAGGCGATGGCCAGGTGCATAACCATGAGGATGGCGACAGCCCGCGGTGGCTGGCCCTCGTAGAGGATATAAAGGTCGGGAAGCCACAGGAACAGGGTGACCACGATGGCCAGGCGAAAGAACAGCCATCGGGGCGCCGAGCTCAAGCGGGCCACCACCGGCCAGGCGGCACAGGCGATAATTGCCCCGATCACGGTCAGCTTGGCATAGTCCGAGAACCGGAAATGCGCGTAGCCCTTCGTGCCCGGGAAGATCGCTTGGCCGATGGCCACCAATAGGGCGTCGGCTATGAGCGAGCCGGCGACCGAGGCCACGGTGGCCATAACGACGCGTGGGGCCGACGGAACGCGGTGAGGAGGCGAAAGGTCCAATCGGCACAATGACATGATTTCCTCGAGCATCCTCAATTACCGTCCGGGAAACCCCCACGGGCCGAGATCACCGGGAAGTGGGGCAACGTTTTGGGCCTGGGCACCTGCGCCCGCCACCCGTCGGGGTAAGGCTCCATGCCCTGCCACAAAAGGGAGGGTGCGCCCGTCCCCATCAGCCGCTCGGCCGATTGGCGGACTGCGCCGATGGCCTGGGTGCCGAAACGGTCTTGCCATCGGCGCTCGACCGTGCCCGCCCAAAGAAGATAGGCGTCCCGGGCGTGGCGGCCCCTCGAAGTCAGCCGGGCCACCTTGAAGCCTCTGGCCGCCGCGTCTGGGGCGACGACCACGTAGCCGTGCTTTTCCAGGCTGCCCAGCCAATTGTCTATCGTCATTTTGGCCACGCCGGTCAGTGCCGGGAGGTCGGCGGCCCGGGTGCCCTGCGCGTCGAGGGCCCGCAAGATGTTTGCGCATACCCCGAGACGCGATACCGAGCCCGATGTGTAGGCACCCAGCGACAGGTCTGTTAGTGGCTCGAAGTCGAGCGCCAACGCCAACAGCGCCTTCGACATCAGCGCCGGCAAGGTTAGCTCCGGGCCAACGTCGTCGTCCCTGGTGGGCTGCGGCTCGAGGCACAGCCCACCGACGGGGAGGTAATCGGGCAGTTCGATATCGAACTGGCTGACGATGTCCCGAAGGGACGCCCGAAGCCTCTCGACCGCTTCGGCACCGAACCGTGCCCGCCAGCGGTCCTCGACCACGACCGTGAGCGGTCCCCAGATGTACTGGGCCTGCCGGCCGGCGGTGGTGGGCCGGACCAGCCAGTCCGATCGTGGCGGCTTCGCTCTCGTGTCGGCCGGGTCAGGCTCGACGACGAGGTACCCCCACCATTCGCTCATGCGTGTCAATAACATCTCCGCGGTCTTGGTGGTGAGACGAGCGTGGAGGGCGAGCTCGCCCGCCGGGATGCCGTTGTCGGGTACGAAGCGCATGCAGTGTGCCCACATGGCCATCGACACCAGCCAGGGACAGGGGCCGTGGTCGGCCGTCGAGCCGTGCCTGGTCGTACGGTGCGGCAACTGATGCTCAAACTCGTTGTCGAACTCGATAACGAACGCCACCAGCAGCTGCGACAGCAGAGCCGACAGAGGCAGGGGGCCATCTGTCTGCTCAGTCACCTCCACCATTGTCCACTATTGTGCCGGCGCCCTGCTCCTATTCAGGCGAGCGAAAAAGAGCGTGGCGGAGGTCAACCGCCTGATCGAAATGGCGCGTCCAACCCGGCGCTGCCCGCCCCCGGTAAGTGGTAACCGGTCTGGCACCTGGTGCCAGACCGGTTACTGACCGGCAGTTGGCTAGCGTGGTGACTTCACCAGTGCCGAGGGCCCGTTCTGAGGTTCGGCTGCCTGCCCAAGGCCTCTACCGGGTGGTACTCGGCTCGACCAAACGCACGGCGTTCGATCAGGCCTTCGCCTACCGCGGTGGCGACGGCTTCCAGCTTTGAGTGGGCACCCAGCTTGTGCAGGACGCTTTTGACGTGGTTCCGCACGGTGTTCAAGCTTATGTAGAGGTGCCCGGCGATGACCTTGTTGGGCATCCCGGCGGCCATGAGCCTTAGGACCTCCAGCTCCCGGGGACCGAGGCCCGAACCGAGGCCACCGCGGACGGGGACGATGGGGGGCGCCGTGATGTCGAGGTGGGCGACGACCGCTCCACCCCTCCGAGAAGCGACAGGCGAGACAAGCATCAGGAACCGGCGTGCCCCTTCGTCGTCGCCGACGTCGTACTCCAGGCTGAACGCCTCGTTGTCACCGGCCAAAACGGCCCGCAGCCCTCTGCCGGCCAGGGTCGCCTCCGCCGCGCGCTGGCCCTGTGCCCCTTCGCAAAAGGCCAGATAGTTGGTGCCGACGGCATAATTGGTTGCGACCCGTCCATCTCTGGAAGCGAGGCGTTTCCACGACAGGTTCGTGGCCAGGACCGTGCCGTCTACCCCTATCACAGCCACCGCCGTTGGTAGGGCGTCGAGCACGGCCCATCCCAGGTGTTGGTCCTGATCGGTCACTTGAGGGCTAGGGCTGGTGAGCGCCAGCAACGCCTTGGCATCGGGAGCCGGAGGCATGTCAAATGCTCTCGGGAACTCCTCAGGGGGTACCGCACGGCTCCAGAAAAAGCCCTGTGCCAATTTACAGCCAAGTTGGCGCAGCGCTTCGAGCTGGATGTCGTTCTCGATGCCTTCGGCCACTGCGGTCAACCCCAGGGCACGGGTGAGCGAGAGGATCCCGCGCACCAGTGTGGTGGCATTCGCGTCGGTCCCCAGGCCCAAGATAAAGCTCTTGTCGATCTTGACCACGTCCACCGGGAACATGTTCAGGTACGACAGTGACGAGTACCCGGTACCGAAGTCGTCTGCGGCCAGGTGGACCCCCAGGCGTCTGATAGCCCGAAGGCATTCCAGGGCCGCCTCGGGGCCCCGGGCGAGGCCTGTCTCGGTGACTTCCAGGGCCAGGGAGCCTGGCTCCAGGCCAGATGCCTCGAGGACCTCGCCGACCTCTTCGACCAGCGTGGGGTTTACCAGGTCGTCGGCACCAAGATTGACTGACACCCGGAAATCGTCGGCGACCTTGCCTTCTACCTTCCAGCGGACGACCTGCGCGCACGCGGTGCGCAATACCAGTGAGGTCAGCTCGCTCGTCAGGCCTAGCGCTTCCACCACAGGGATAAAGACTCCTGGCACCACCTCGCCGCGGCGCGGGTGGCGCCAGCGCGCCAGCGCTTCAGCACCGATGACCCCGTGGTCGTCGGTGCGCACGACCGGCTGGTAGGCCACTTGGATCTGGCCCTCTGCAAGAGCGTGACGAAGGTCGGTCTCCAGCGCCAGGCGCTCGCGCACAATTTCGAGGTCGCGCTCTTCGAAGGCCACCACCTTGGCCCCACCTGCCTCCTTGGCACGGCTCATGGCCACCGCCGCGTCCCGCACAAGATCCTCAGAGGTGACACCCGGGCCCGAAAAAGCAATACCTGCACTGAACGCTACGTACAGCTCCGAGCCTTCGACCTCGAACCGATGACGGCTCGCCGAGCAGAACTGGCGTTGTGCCCACTCGACCGTACCGGCGACCGCTGCGGCCCCCTCGACGAGTATGGCGAACACGTCACCACCGACGCGGGCGACCGTCCGGTCCGGGACAGCCTCCTGCAAGACCTTTGCGAACTGGGCCAACACCGCCTCCCCCGCTGAGTGCCCGAGGCTGTCGGTGACCACTCTGAACCGATCGATGCCGATGAGGACGACTGCGACCCCCGAGCCTTCCTGCCCGGCGCGGTTCAGGGCTTGGGCGACGCGGTCCTTCAGCAGGTTCTGGTTGGGCAAGCCGGTAAGAGGGTCGAACATGGCCAGCTCTTGCAAAGCCCGTTCGGCTTGCTTTCTGCCGGTGACGTCATGTAACTGCTCGAACCAATAGTTCTCACCAGAAACCTCGCAGACCAAGGTGGTCACCACCCCCAGCCATACCTCGCTCCCGTCAGGCCGAAAGACCTGCAGCTCCGCGCTGCGCCGGTCATGAGCGGCGGAGGTGAGCTGGGAGGCGTGGTAGCGCGAGGTGGGGCCGGCGCCGGCGTAATCGGCCAGGGTGTGGCCGAGCAGCGCGTCTTTGGTGCGGCCCAACAGGGCGCATAAAGCGGGGTTGACCTCGGTGAAGCGACCTTCGCCATCGGCCAAGCCAAGGCCTAGGGCAGCTTGCTCGAAGCCCAGTTGTACGCGCCTTTCCGCCTGGCGCGTTGTTATGTCCTGCAATGCCACGACCACGCCCTTGCTGTCGGTCCCGAGATGTTGGCGAGGCAGGCCAGGTTGTCCAATATGAATTGCGCCGGCTCGTTGATATCGAACCCAAGTCCGCGCACCGAAGGCTCGTCGGCTCCGTCGGCGGAGAGCGCCGCTCGAACGCTGTCATATATCTCCTCCGGTGGCAGCTCGACAGGTTTGCGCAGCGACCGGTCGACGTCTGGTCCGGACGGGGTGGGCGGGGGTTCTGCCAGCAGCCCCCACTCAGAGCGCTCAAGGAACTCAGCTGCGGGCATGGCGCGTGCCCACAGGTAGCTGGCGTCCAGACCACAGATGGCCTCGCCGGCAGCATCGAGCACATCGTGACGCCGGGCCACGGTTACCAGCTCGGTCGGCCGCGCTAGTCCCAGGCGTACCGCAATGCTGCGCACGCTGGCGGAGATCGGGGGCAGGATGATCCCAGGACCGATATGGAGCGACGGGTGACCACCGTCCGCCATTGTCGGGTGTAGCGGTACACGCACCGTTACGGCGGCCATGCATTCAGGATCGAACGCCGCCTCCCCCTACACAATAGGTGAAGTGACCGTTTTCGTAGACGGCTCAGTTTATTGGGTGTGATCGTCTTGCCGCGACCGCCTGCGACTCGTGGTCCGTAAGCGCCGGAGGAGCTCTTGCTGTGAGTTGACGCCAACCTTGCGAAAGATCACGGCGAGGTGGTTACGAACGGTGCTCTGACTGACGTTGAGCTCCTCAGCCATCGTCGGGACGCGTTCACCACGAAAGAGCCGTCGCATAACCTCCCATTGGCGGGCAGACAACTCCGAGAGCCCCGGTAGCGATTCGGGGTCGGGGACCCGCTCGAAGCCCGCGGCTACGCCCGACGCCTCGACCTCCTGGGCAATCCGCCACAGATGACGTTCTAGATCGGCGACTCGCGAGGCTGAGCCAACGTTATGGCTCCCGGTTGTGACAAGGGCGAACCCGAAGCTGAGCGGTTCGGCAGCTAAGGGGGTGAGGATGACCTGTGCGGGAAGCCAACCCTCTGTTTGGTGGCGGAGCCGGAGCTGGGCGCCGACCCCCGCCCGGTCTACGAGGGAACGAGCGATGGCCGACAGGAACGCGGGGACGTCGTCGTCGTGGACGAGGTGGACGAACGACGAGCCGATAACGTCCGCGGGGGACTGCGCCAGGAGGCTCTCGATACCGGTGCTGACCCGTTCAATCCGCCAATCCGCGTCCAGGACACCTACCGCTAGATCTGAGACGTGTTCCGGCCATTGAGCCAGTGATGGCTCCGCGAGGTACCGCCCGGCATCATCACCGACGGGCGAGAGGACCCAAAGGGCCCGGCTGCGATCGCGTCGGCTGATAACCGCCACCCAGTTGTCGGCGCGCAACGTCTCTCCGTGGCGGGTGCGTAAGTCTCGGCGGGACTCGCAGGCGTCGATCTCGCCCCCGACCAGTATCTCCATCAAGGCCTCGAGCCTGTCAGGGTCATTGACGAGCACGTGAAGGTCCAGTTCGCCAGGATCTCCTCCCTCCAGGCCGAGGAGCAGCGGCAGGCGGGGGCTCATGACCAACGCCTGTCGCCGGACCGGGTCGATCACTGCCACGGGGAACGAGACGCGGGCGGCTAACTCTGCTTGGCCAACCTCGCCAACATCCAGAATGGCCATAGCGGCCAAGAGGCTGAGCCAGCCGTAGGTAGTACGCCGGTCCAGCAGCTGCTCGGCCATGACCCTCCCGGGGAATGTCCGGTTCAATCTACAGCCAGGACGGACTGGGCGCCGAGCTGCAGCGACACCGAGTACCGAGGCCCCGCCAGGTCCCGCCCGCGACCACGGGACCAGTCAGCAACCGGGGAGTCGCCCCAGCTAACAACCTCAGCCAACCTGAAGGTCAAGCTGGTTTGCGCAGACACTCTGACGGGTCGCCACTCTCCCGTCAAGTGCTGGGGCGTCAGGCCTCGCGGCAGCACACGCCGCATGCGCGACGCTGGTGCCGTAGACGCCCCGGATCGACTTACTTGTGACTACGTAATGCTTCGGACCCGCGCCAAGCTGGCCGGTGCAGGCGCCTCCCTGTCATCCGCCTTAGGCTTAGGCCGGCGGTCCGCCGGGCCGAGAACGGCGGCGCCAAGTAGGCCAGCTAGGTCCCGGTCCCGCGCCTCAAGGGCGTGGGCGTAGACCCGCAGTGTCAGCGATGCGTCGGCGTGGCCAAGACGGCCGGCGACCGTACGCACATCGGCGCCCGAGGCTATGGCCGTCGTCGCCGAGAAGTGCCGTAGTTCGTGAAAGTGGGCCCTGATGCCCAGCCGCTTAGCCGCCCACTTGTAGTAGTCCGTCAGCGTGTCAGGAGCGTAGGGGCGGGCGCCGTCGGCCGACGGGGACAGGATGAACGGGCCGGCCACGAGGGCGACACCAGCGTTGCGGCATAGTCCTCCTGATCGGCCCGACGTTGGGCTAGGAGGGCCAGCAGGGCATCGTCGCGGGCCAGTGTCCTTTTCTGGTGGGTCTTGGTATCCCCTGCCGTCGCCGCTCCGTCGATGACGGTCAGGCTGCGGGCGATGGTGAGGGTTAGCCGTGACCAGTCCACGTCCGACCACCGGAGCGCGCACAGCTCGCCTCGGCGTGCGCCCGTGACGGCGGCCAGAGCGACCGCGGCGGCGACGATTGGGGACTCGGTCTCGGTCACCGCCAAGAGCCGCTGGACATCGCCGACGGCCGGTGCCGAGACTGTCGACCGGGTGAGCGCCTGGGGTGGCGTGGCCCGGTCGGCCGGGTTCGAGGGGATCATGCCCCACTTGACGGCACGGCCGAGCGCGGCGTGCACCAGGGCATGGTTGTGTTTGACCGATGCAGGGGACAGGCCCCGTTTGATCAGGTCACGGTAGAAGCCATCGAGGCGAGCGTCGGTCAGCTTCTCGAGCCGCACAGCCCCGATGGCCGGCTCGATGTTCGTCGCTGTCATCCGCCGGAACTCCTCCATGGTGTAGGCCGAGCGCTCGGCCGCCACCGTCTCCAGCCACTGGCGCAAGAGGTCGGCTAGCGTGCCCGGTTGGTGCTTTGCGACCTGATCGTTCCCGACCTCGGTGACCAGTTCGGCCAGCGCGGTGTCGGCCTGACGCTTGGTGCCAGCACCGTCCGGGAGACCCAACGGGTGCGCCCGCCCTCTCGGAATGGAAGGGAGCATAAACTAGCAGGTCAGATGCACATGGAGGGATGCGAGAGTGGCCGAATCGGACGGTCTCGAAAAGGGTCTCGGGCCGTCGGAGCAGGTGGCTGCACCGGCTCTAAGCAGGTCTTTCTTCAAGGCACCAGGCGGCTGACGGCCCGCCTGGGCAACTTTTGGCGGCAGTTGTTGCCCAAAAAGTTGCCCAAATCCGCTTAACCTACCCTCGTATTAACAACCCGCAACAAAGGGAAATTCTGCGTCGCAACTGACCGTCGAGGGACAAGTAATTCAAGCATCTGTAGCGGTCTACTTTCGGTAGACGTCGCGACGGTGGCCGACGCGGACCACCTGCACCAGCAGCCGGTCATCCTGGACTTCGTAGACGACTCGGTAGTCACCGACGCGTACTCGGTACACGTCCGCTTCACCGACCAGGGCGACGCATCTCGGCGGCCGCGGCTCGTCGGCGAGCAGGTCGATGACCGCCCGGATCCTTTGCTGTTCATGGCGGGGCAAAAGAGCGAGCGACTTGAGAGCTCGACGAGCGATCTCGACTCGGTAGCTGTTCACACCAGGCCGAGGTCAGCCTTTGCCTGCTCCCAGGGAACGTAGTCGTCCTCCGTGCGGGCCGCCCCCAGTTCAGCTTTGTCGAGGGCGTCCTCAGCCGCCTCGACCAGGGAGTCATAGGCTTCGGCGTCGACGATCACGGCAACCCTCCGACCGCGTCGGGTGACGTACACAGGCTCACCCGAAGTCCGGGCCTGTTCGATGGCTTCGGCCAAGTGGTCCCTGGCGGCGCTGACGGCCAACTCTGACATGTACGAATCGTACATGATGGTGGCGTGTCCCGGGCATTCTCTTGAGGAGCGTGGCCGAGCGCCGCGAGGACATCGCCACCTCAGCCCCTTCCTGCGGAGGCTCCCGTTCCGGGGGGCCGCGAGCGCAAGGAGACAAAGGTGAGCGGTACTTGGAGAGCGGTAGAAGGCACGCAGGTCGCCGGTGGTCATCGCCCGAAGCCGAGGCGGGGGATGAACGACCCCTACGTAGTCTCGGTGCCTGAGGCAGCCGAGCTGCTCGGGATCAGCAAGGACCTCGGCTACGACCTGGCCCGCCGAGGCGAGCTACCTGGCGCTTTCCAGCTCGGGCGGCGCTGGCGGGTCAGCCTCGTAAAGCTTCGGGCCGCCGTCCACGGGGCCCAGGACGGCGGAGCCGAGTAGGCCGGCAAGTTCGCGGTCGCGCGCTTCGAGAGCGTGCGCGTAGACCCGCAACGTCACGGAGGCGTCGGCGTGGCCCAGGCGCCCGGCGACGGTGCGCACGTCGATGCCACCCGCGATCGCCGTGGTGGCGGCGAAGTGGCGCAGCTCGTGGAAGTGGGTCGTTATGCCCAGCTTTTTGGCGGCCCGCTTGTAGTAGTCGGTCAGGGTGTCAGGCTGGTAGGGCTGGCCACCGTCGGCCGACGACGACAGGATGAACGGGTCAGCCACGAGATCGACGCCTACCTGGCGGGCGTAGGCTCGTTGGTCAGCCCGGCGCTTCTCCAAAAGGGCGAGCATGGCGTCGTCCAGTGCGACACCGCGGCGCTGGTGGGTCTTGGTCGGCCCCTCGGTCGCCACGCCGTCGATCACGGTCAAGCCCCGGGCTATGGTCAGGAGCCGGCGGGACCAGTTCACGTCGG
>JBKQUU010000285.1:0-33071 GCA_052325485.1 Acidimicrobiales bacterium
GTATGGGTCCCCCAAACGGCGAAAGCGGCTACCGGGGGGACTTCGTCGGGTAGTGCTGGTAGCGGCGTCGACAGTTCGTCGCCCTCTCGGGTCATGAGCAAAAGCACCGCTCCGGGAGCGGTGGCCTCCACCCCGGCCGACGGTGGCGCTACCAGCTTCACATTGAACGCTGACATCACATCGGCGGCGCTCAGCGATCGCAGCGCCGACCTGCCTGGAGGTAAGAAGTGACCATTACCCGCCGCATCGCCCTGATCACCCTTGGCGCTCTGGTCATCGTGGTGGGCGCCTGGTACGGCGCCCTATGGCGTCCGGCCCAAAAACACTTGGCCACGCTGAGGTCCGAGCAAACCGTGGCCGCTAACAACGTGATGACCTTGCAGGCCCAGGCCGACGCGCTGAGGGGGGAGCAGAAACAGCTGCCCAAGGACAGGGTGGAGCTTTCACAATTGCAGGCGGCCATCCCCAACGGGCCTAGCCTCGACCAGCTCATAAAGGTGATAGACAACGCTGCTCACCAAGCCGGCGTTTCCCTGACTTCCCTGGCCACGCCCGCGCCGGCGGGCTGGGGTACGAACGGTGCGGCCTCTTCGGCTGCTACGGGCCCAGGGCCGCAGGACTTCCAGGTAGGCGTCGGTTTGTCGGGCTCCGACCGTGGCGTGCTCCAATTTGTTACCGACTTGGACTCGCAGCCACGGCTGTTCGTGGTCGACTCGTTCAGTCTGAACTCGGCACCGGGCTCGACAGCCGCCGCAACCGCCGCAACCGCCGCGGCACCGGCCACCCCAGGCGCCTACACGGTGAGCGTGACCGCCTTCTACATATCGGCGACGGCTAATAACCCGGTCTTCCCCGGGCCGGCCTAGGTGGGTAGCCGGACTGGCCCCGCAAGGGCGGCCGGAGGTCCGCCCCGGCGCGCCCGGGGCGCCACCACCGTCGGCTCTGGTGGAAATGGCCGTAAAAGGGGAAGCGTGGCTCAACCGGGCCGGCAGCAAGGCCGATGATCAGAGACGTGGGGACCCCCGAGACCCTTAACGCTTTGCGCGGCGCGGCTGCACCTAGGCGACGCCGGCCGTGCCCGGTGGAGCCAAAAGCCGGCGCCGCGGACGGCTTTGCCATCCTTGAGGTGATCATCGCCTTCACCATGTTGCTCATCATCCTCGTCCCCGCCGCCGCGCTCTTCAGCACCGTGATCGGTATATCCGCTAATACTCGCAACCGGGTCCAAGCCGCCAACTTGGCTGCCGAACAGATCGACATAGGACGAGCCACGTCGTTCGGCACCTTGGCCGCACAAGCCTCGGGCGGGACGGTCCAAACCGATACCGCCAAAGAAGGCGGCATCACCTTTACCATCGCCCAAAGCGCATCATGGGTCAACGAGAGCACCAATGCCTGCGGCGGCACGGGCAACGGGGCGGCGGGGACCCAACCGCTCCTGGCCATGACGGAAACGGTCACGTGGCCCGATATGGGCTCGACCCACCCCATCGTGGCGCAAACAGATGTGGCCCCGCCCGCGGGTTACTACTCCAACTCTTTGGGCAACCTCGCCGTGGACGTAGTGGACAGCAACCACGCACCGGTCGTGGGCGCGGCGGTGACCATCACCGGCCCAACCGACGCCGGGCCGATACTGACAGGGGCGACGGGGTGCGCCTTCGCCGCCTTCTTGAACCCGGGCGCCTATGCCGTCAGCGCCTCTTTGGCCGGTTATGTGGACATGGACGAGAACACGACGGCGACGGCGTCGAACATTGCCATCGGCGCCGGCTCGACGGTGGGCTGGACGCTGAACTACGCCCCCGCCGCCCAAGTGCCTATCAGTTACACGTCCACGCCGGCGCAGATGCCCTCGCCCACCACGACCACTACGGCGGCGGGGGCGACCACAACCACCACGGCGGCGGGCGCCACGACCACCACGACGACGCCGCCGGGCACGGTCACCTACCCGACCAATGGCTACCCCGTCACCGTCAGCGACACCGCCGAACTGCCCGCCCCGGTCACGTACTCCGCCCCGCTGGCGGGCGCCTTGCAGCTGTGGCCCTATGCGAACGGCTATGACATTTACCCCGGAGGGTGCGCCGATAACGACCCTGCCACCTACTCCCTCTACACGCCGTTCAGCGTTAGCCAGGGCGTCACTTCGCCGGACACGCTCCAGGTTTACGGAGTTTCCATCACCGCCACCAGCGCCGTCGGCACGGTGACGAGCCTCCAGGTCACGGCCACGGACACCTCGCCCCAGGTCGCGGCCACGGATACCTCGCCTACCTGCAGCGCCCCGAACAACGGCTTCAGCTTCAGCTCCGTCGGTGGCAACAGCACGGTCATCGCCATCCCCCTGGGCACTTTCTCGCTCAAAGTCACCGGAACCGCCCTCAGCGGTAGCGGCCATAGCTCGACCGTGAACGGCACGCTGGTGCTGCCGCAGGAAAACGGCGCCGCCCTGCCGCCCCAGAACGTGACGTTATCGTGAAGCGCCTCGTACGGTTGGCCAGGGCGAAGGTGAAGGCAAGGGCGGGCGACGAGCGGGGGATGACCCTGGTCGAGCTGATGATCGCCTTTCTGCTGACCACCATCTTGTGCGTAACGGCGATGTCAGTGACCACCAACCTCGTGAGCGACGTCACCGGCGCCAACACCCGTATCCGCCTCAATTCCGAGGCCCAGCTGGTCATGGACAGCATAAGCAGGCAGATCCGGGCCGCCACTTATGCCGACAATGGCTACCCCTCCTTGGAACCGGTGGCCTACGCCAGCGGTAACGAGATCACTTTCTATGCCAGTCTCCTGCCCAACGAGCTCGGGACGGGGCCGGTGAAGTTCGACATCAAGGCGTCCGGCTCGGACCTGGTCGAGACTACCTGGCAGCCGGACAGCGGCAGTGGCGGGTCGGGGTGGACCTACAACGCCCCCGGCGTGGTCCAGACGTTGGCCACCGACGTTGACGAGTCCCACGTCCTGTTCACCTATTACGGGTGCCCACCGCAGGAGCAGCAGTGCCCCCAGGTCGACCCCCTCACCGATCCCGGTGACAACTTGACGGCGCAACTACCCATGTCGCAGCAGAACGGGGACGCCGCCGGCGGTACGGGGATGATCCACGCTGTGGTGATCGACCTGTGGCTGGACCCCAACGGCGCTGGGAACGGGCCCTATGTGGAGGTCACGACGACGGTGCACCTGATCAACGTCGACTTCAGCAACCCATTGACGTCGTAAGGGAGATGAGGAAGATGCGCACCAATGGGCCGGCGCGACCGCTGCCTCGGCGGGCAGGCAGGTACGGGGGGACTAACCCATGGCGGCGGGACCGCCGGGAGGCGCGGGCGGACGCGGGCCGGCGCGAGAGCGGCTTCGCTCTCATCTTGGTCATCACAGTGATGACCGCCGTCCTGCTCGGGGGCTTGGCGGCGGTGGACTACGTGACCGGTTACCTCCCCATCGCCCATACCGATGAGTCCCGCCAGGCCGCCCTGGCCGCGGCGGAGGCGGGCGTCGACGACTACGTGAACCGTCTCAACGAGGACCCCAACTATTGGAACGACGGCTCGGACGCGTCCAACGTGGCCATGCAGGGGGGAGGCATACCGGGCGGTCTCGTGCCCAATACCGGCCCGTGGGGCTGGGTCCCCGTCGCTCCCGGGAGCTCCGCCGATTTCCACTACTACGTGGACACGTCCGACATGACGACCTACAAGGAGACGGACTCCGCCACCGCCAGCTGGGGCACCATCGACATAACGTCGACCGGCAAGGTCGGCACCGTGACCCGCACCATCGAGGTCGGCGTGCGCCAAGCCGACTTCCTGTCCAACCTCTACTTGAGCAATTACAACCTCGTGGACCCGATCATGGAAGCGGACTCGGGAGCCATGTCGCTGGCCAATGCGCAGGCCTGCGTGGTGTACGGCTGGGCGGTCAATGGGGCCGGCCAAAACGGCTACGGTCCGTCGCCGGGGGGCTGTTGGACCATGTTCAACTACTGGATCAGCGGCAACGTGGTCAATGGCCCCATGCAGGCCAACGACGATTACTACATTTGTGGGGACCCGCAGTTCGACGACAGCGTCACCAGCGCCGACCCCAGCCCGGCGGACAGCCCGTACTGGCTCGACCACGCCTGCGTGGGGGCGGGGCAGTTCCCCCATGCCAATACGGTGGGCGGGGATTACATGGCGGACGCCAGCGGCAACGTGATGGCCGCCACGTACCAGAAGACGGTGCCCTTCCCGGCCAACGCCTCGTTCATCGAGGCTTATACCTCGACGACGGCCAACGCCAACCTGGGCTGCCTTTACTACGGGCCCACCTCGATCACTTTCTCCGGCAACCAGATGCAGGTTTACAGCCCGGACACGCCCTCTTCCAATACCAACTGCCTGGGGGCCACCCCCTCGACCTGGCTGCCCCTGCCGGCCAACGGGGTGATCTACGTCGCCAACCTGCCGTCCAGCCTGGGAGGCAACCCCACTACCTGCCCGGTGGACTCGCCGACTTGGGCGGACCTGGCCACCGAGCCCGGGACGCACTGCCTGGGCAATGCCTTCGTGGAGGGCACGGTGGACGGGCAGGTAACGGTCGCCACCGACAACAACATCTACCTGGTGGGCCCTACGTCCGCGGAGGGCGGGAGCGCCACCTGGGGCGCCCAGTCCCTGGAGGGCGGCGACGTAATGGGCCTGGCCGCTAGCAAGTTCATCCTGGTCAACCATGACGTAAGCGGTGGCCCGGACAACTTCGGGCCGGAGGGGTGCACGTCCAGCGGGCCTGGTGCCTGCCCTGAGTCCTATGCCCCCATCGTGGAGACCCCGACCATCGACGCCGTTATCTTCACCGTCAACGACGCCCTTGGCACCAGCGAGTTCTGGGCCGGCGGCGTCATGGGCAACATGACCATCAACGGGGCCATTGTCAGTAACTTCATGGACGTCGAGGGCGAGTTCTCCGGCTGCTGCCTGGTGACGGGTTACAACGAGATTTACAACTGGGACAGCCGTCTGGCCCACCTGACCCCGCCGTACTTCATCCCCCCGGACCAAAGCCAGTGGGCCGAGACCACCTATTCCGAGCTCCCGGCTGAAAACGACTGAACCCAGTCCCTGGGGCCCCGGCCCCTGGGACCGGCACCGGTTGGCCGCGCCTGGACCGCTGCTGGCGGCCCGCCATTAGTATCGGCGGTCGTGCTTCGCTTTCTCACCGCCGGCGAGTCGCACGGCAAGGCCCTGGTGGTCATCATGGAGGGGCTTCCGGCCGGCTTGGCGGTCGAGGCCGGTTACATCTCCGACGAGCTGGCCCGCCGGCGCCTCGGCTACGGCCGAGGCCCCCGCATGCGCTTTGAGGCCGACGAGCTCACCCTTTTGGGCGGGTTCAGGCACGGCCGTACCCTGGGTTCGCCGGTGGCCATCGAGATCGCCAACTCCGAGTGGCCCAAGTGGACCGAGGAGATGTCGCCCGCTCCCGGCCAGACCTCCAAGCCCCTCACCCAGCCCCGCCCCGGCCACGCCGACCTGGCCGGTATGCAGAAGTACGCCCTGGCCGAGGCGCGCGACGTCCTGGAGCGGGCCAGCGCCCGGGAGACGGCGGCCCGGGTGGCGGCCGGTGCCGTGTGCAAGCTCCTGCTCGGCCAGCTGGGCATACAGGTCGTGAGCCACGTGGTCCAGATGGGGCCGGCGCTGGCCAAGGCCGGGCAGCGGCCGGGCCCGGGGGATCTCGAGGCCGTGGACCTTTCTCCTGTCCGCTGCTTCGACCCCGAAGCCGAGGCCGAGATGGTGGAGGCGGTCAAAGCGGCCGCCCGGGACGGCGACTCGCTCGGCGGCGTAGCCGAGGTGGTCGGCTACGGCGTGCCCGTAGGCCTGGGCAGCCACGTCCACTGGGACCGCAAGATCGACGGGCTGCTCGCCCAGGCCCTCATGAGCATCCACGCCGTGAAGGCGGTCGAGATAGGCGAGGGCGTCGAAGTGGCCGGGTTGCGCGGCTCGGTGGCCCACGA
Source organism: Acidimicrobiales bacterium (assembly GCA_052325485.1). Classification (GTDB taxonomy): domain Bacteria; phylum Actinomycetota; class Acidimicrobiia; order Acidimicrobiales; family Palsa-688; genus Fen-671. The sequence goes on from JBKQUU010000285.1 coordinate 6,002, forward strand.
TGCCATCGGTTGGGACCCGGAGGGGCACAACTATCCCCGGGCTTCCAACCGCGCCGGGGGTGTGGAGGGGGGGATGACCAACGGGGAGCCGGTGGTGGCCAGGTGCTACATGAAACCCCTGGCCACCCTCAACCGCCCGGTGCTGAAGACGGTCGACGTGGTGACCAAAGAAGAGACGGTCTCTTTCAAAGAGCGCACCGACCACACCGCCGTGCCCGCCATGGGCGTCGTGGCCGAGACGATGATGGCCTGGGTGCTGGCCGGCGAGGCGCTGCGCAAGTTCGGCGGCGACTCGATGGCCGAGCTCGTCCGCAACCGCGACGGCTACCTCGCCAGCCTGCGGGCTTGAACCCAGCCCCGGGCCCGCAGTCGCCCGGCCCCTGTGTGCTGCTGGTCGGCATGATGGGTACGGGCAAGTCGACGGTGGCCCGGCTGCTGGCCGGCGCCCTCGGCTATGGCCTGGTCGATACCGACAGCCTGGTCGAAGCGCGGGCGGGCCGGACGGTGGCGGAGATCTTCGAGCACGACGGTGAGCAACGTTTCCGGGCCGCCGAGGCGCATGCCGTGGCCGGACTGGGCGACATGGAGGGGCCTCTGGTGGTCAGCGTCGGCGGCGGCGCCGTGCTCGCGGAAGCCAATCGGCGGGCCATGCGGGCGCTCGGGACGGTGGTCTGGCTGCGGGCCCGCCCGGCGACCCTGGCCGAGCGCGTCGGCGCCGGGCTCGGCCGGCCCCTGCTATCAAGCGGTCCCGTCGGCCCGGGCGGGGCCACGGCACCACACGACGTCCTGGCCCGGTTGGACGGCGAACGTCGTGCCCTGTACGAGGAAGTGGCCGACCTGGTCGTCGACGTGGACGACCTGTCGGCGCCTCAGGTGGCCCGGAGGGTGGCGGACGCCTTAGCCGAGCGACGTGCCCGGGCCCCGGGCGGCCGGCCCGGGTAGTGTCAGGCCAACTTATGCCCGAGCCGCCGGTCCGCCAAGTTACGGTCGACCTGGGGCCGAGGTCGTACCCGGTGCTGGTCGGTCCCGGCGCCCGGCACGCCTTGAGCTCGGTGGTGCCGGCCGGGGCCCGGAGGGTGGCGGTCGTCACCCAAGCGGGCATCGACGTTGCCGTCGAGGCGGGCACGGAGCAGCGCATGTTCCTCATTGGCCACGGTGAGCAGGCGAAAAGCCTGGCCACGGTCGAGGAGCTGTGCCGCGGGTTTGCTCAGTTCGGGCTCACCCGGGCCGACCTCGTGGTGGGCGTGGGCGGGGGAGTGGTGACCGACGTAGCCGGCTTCGCCGCCGCCGTCTACCACCGCGGCGTGGCCGTGGCCCACGTCGCCACCACGCTCCTGGGCCAGGTCGACGCCGCTATCGGAGGAAAGACCGGCGTCAACTTACCGGAAGGGAAAAACCTGGTGGGCGCCTTCTGGCAGCCGGTCGCTGTCATCTGTGACACTGAGGTGCTGTCTTCGCTCCCCCCCCGGGAGTACCGCAGCGGCCTGGGCGAGATGGCCAAGTACGCCTTTTTGGGCGTCCCCGGCCTGGCCACCATGGACATGGCGGAGGCGGTGGCGGCCTGCGTGGAGTGCAAGGCCGCCTTCGTGTCCGATGACGAACGGGAAACCGCCAGCTTGCCCGGTGCTAGCGGTCGGGGTGGGCGGGCGCTGCTCAACTACGGCCATACCCTGGCCCACGCCCTCGAGACAGAGGGCCGCTACGACCTCCGCCACGGTGAGGCAGTGGCCGTGGGCCTGGTCTTTGCCGCTCGCCTGGCGCGCCAGCTCGGGCGGGTCGGCGACGAGCGCGTGGCCGAGCACGACCGGGTGGTGGCCGCCTATGACCTGCCCTCACGGCTCCCGCTGGGCGTTGACGCCGCCCGCCTGGTGGCGGCGATGGGCAGGGACAAGAAAGCGACGGGAGGGGGCCTGACCTTCGTGCTCGACGGCCCCGACGGCCTAGAGGTCGTGCCCGGCGTCGGGCCAGACGATGTCCTGGCCGCACTGGCGGCGCTCCCACGGGGGCCTGCGGGCTCCTGACGGGCCCCCGAACGGAGCTAAGCTTCAAGGGCCAGGCTGCCGATTACCAGGTGTAATGGAGATTTCGAGCGTGCATAGAGCCGCCGGCGACAACGGGGCGGGCGGTTGGTGATGCTCGTGGCCCCGGGCGCTACCGCCGCCATAATCCTCGGTATTTTTGGTCTGTCGACGGGGTCGTTCGCCAACGTCGTCATCTACCGCGTCCCAGAGGGCCGCTCGATCGTGCGACCCGCCTCGGCTTGCCCGGCCTGCGGGGCGCCGGTGCGTCCCCGGGACAACATCCCCGTCATCTCCTGGTTGGTCCTGCGGGGCCGCTGCCGGGACTGCCACGCGCCCATATCCGCCCGCTACGCGGTGGTCGAAGCGCTCGTCGGCGCCCTTTTTGCCGGGGTCGGGCTGCGGTTCGGCCTGTCGTGGACCGGGGCCGGCGAGGCCGTCCTGGCCGCCGGCTTGGTCGTCCTGGCGTTCATCGACCTGGACCGCATGCTCCTGCCGAAAAAGATCGTTTACGCCACCTTGACGATCGTGGCCGCCGTCTTCGTCGCCGGGGCGGCCACCGGTACGCAGTGGCACCGATTGCTGGTGGCCGCCATATCCGCCGTGGTGCCCTGGGTGGTGTTCTTCGTCATCAACTTCGTCTCCCCACGGGCCATGGGCTTCGGGGACGTCCGCTTGGCGCTGCTGATCGGTTTCGGGCTGGGTTGGCTGGGGGGCGGCTATGCCTTGCTCGGCTTCCTGGTGGCCAGCGTGCTCGGTTCGGTGGTGGGCGTGACGATGATCGCGCTGGGCAAGGCGGGACGGCGTACGCCCATCCCGTTCGGGACGTTCCTGGCCGCGGGGGCCATGGTGGCGGTCCTGGCCGGCGCTCCGGTCGTCAACTGGTACGCCGCTCTAGTGCACTGAGTTCGGGCCGACCCGGGAGCTCGGGCAACGGGAGCACGGGCCAGAGGCACCGAATTGTGCAGTTACCTACGAAAACCTGCCCGCCGTGCTTGCCTGTCGGCCGGGGGCCGCCAAACCTCTTGGCCCCGATGGCCCGCCAGAGCTCTCGGCCGCGCTGGCCCGCCAAGCTGGGAGCGCGTTAGGACGAGACTTTGCTGGAAAGCCGGCTGACGAGCAACTCGAGCAGGACCAGCAGGGCGTCACGGCACGAGGCCTTGTTCCTGGCGTCCATGTCGAAGACGGGCACGCCGGGCGAGATGCCGAGCGCTTCTCTCACATCTTCGAGCGGGTAACGGTCGGCGCTGTCGAAGCAATTGACGCCGACGACAAAAGGCAGGCCTTTCTTCTCGAAGTAGTCGACGGCGGCAAAGCAGTCCTCTACCCGGCGAGTGTCGACCAGCACCACACACCCTAGGGCGCCGTTGATCAGGTCGTCCCACATGAAGGTGAAGCGGGCCTGGCCGGGTGCCCCGAATAGGTACATGACCAGTGTCTCGTCGACGGTGAGGCGCCCGAAGTCCATGGCCACTGTTGTCGTCGTCTTGGCGGTGCCGGCCACGGCGTGGTGGTCGTCCACTCCCGTGGCCACCACCGTCATGGCGGCCTCGGTGGTCAGCGGTTCGACTTCGGAAATGGCCCCGACAAATGTCGTCTTGCCGACTCCAAACCCACCGGCGATGACGAATTTGACGGCGGTTACGTGGCGGTTCGATGGTTTATCAGAGAGCACGGACACGTTCGATCATCCTCGTTAGGGCGGAGAGTTCGACCTCGACAGGGTCTGTCTGGTGGATCCGAATGGCTCCTATGTCCAGCAGGTCCCCGACCAGGATCGCGACTACCTGGGTCGGCAGGTGCATATAAGCTGACAGCTCGGCAATCGATATCGGCCGTCCCGCAAGGGACAGGACCGTACGCTGCTCTGTGGTTTTCGCCAGCCGCGCCCGGTCGGCGAGGGTCTCCACAAGGGTTTCCCAACGCAGGCCTGGTCTGGTCGACGACGTACGGCCACCCGTCAATATGAACGGGCGGATGAGCCCCAGTGGTTTTGGTGTGTCTTGCATGGTCACCAGGGCCTTTCCTGCTTACTGGTTGAGGACCTGGGCACGTAGCTGGGCGATGAGGGCCGGGGTCAGGAGCACTCCGATCCTCTCCAGCAGGAGGTTGGTCTGGTAACCCACGAGCCCTATGTCACAGCCGGCGTTGGCTAGTACGCCGAGGTTGCTGCCATCCGAAATGGTTGACAAGAAGAGGTAGCCGCCCTCCATGGCAATGATGATCTGGCGCACGGGCTCCCACCCGAACGCCTTGGCAGCGCCCCGGGACAGCCCGACCGTGCCCGAGATGATGGCGGCCACTCTTTCGGCCCCGGCGCGGTCGAGCGTGTGGGACATGGCCATGAGCAGGCCGTCGGAGGACACGGCCACGGCGTCGCACACGCCGGCGCTTTTCTCGACGAAATTATCGAGCATCCAGTTGAAGTTCTTGACCTCGTTGCTGAGCGTGTCTGTGCTCATCGTGAGTTTTGCTCCTTTTCCGCCCGGCTATCGTTAGCCGTAGCCGACAAATACTGCGCCAAAGCCCCGGTGAGGCCCAGCGGGTTGCGGTTGGTGGTGGTGGGCGTAGCCCGGCGTAAGGAATCATCTTGCTGAGGTAGCGACGCCCCTGGCACCCGCCGGGTCAGCTTGCGTAGCCCGTCGGCCGTGCTCCGAGCTTGGCTGGCGGGACCGACGCCGTTGCTCCGAGGCTCTACGGGCAGCGCGTTCCAGGCCGCCGCCCCGGTGGCGGCCGGGGCCGGCGTCGGGGCCACCGGGGCCGCGGTGGCGGCTACCGGTGCCGGTGCCAGTGGCGGGGCCGTTCCCAGGGCCGGGGCGCCCGGCAGCACCGAGGTCTCCCGTGGCCCTTCTTCAGCCTCGGGCGTAGCCGGCCGGGCCCAGGCCAGTAGGCCACCAGCGGGCACCGTCCCGGCCAGGGGGGAAAATATGCCCAAGTCCGGAGTCCCCTGGCGCCGGGGGGCGCTACCGCTGGCGGCGAGCGCGCCCGGGAGACCGGTCAGAGGCGGCCCAGACGGGGGCCCATCAGCGCTGGGCGAGTAGGCCGGGGCCAACCCGGTCGACGTCGTGGGCGCACCGAGGGCGGCACCCGCCTCCGGCGTGGCCGCCGTCTTAGGGGTGGGAGCCAACAAGGCCATGGGGTCCCAGCCGTTGTCGACGACGGGGGCGGCGGGCGCAGGGCCGACGGACGGGCTGGGTGCGGGGGCGGGCAGGCTGGGGGCGAGCTGTTCGGGGTTCCCCGTACGGGGGACCCCCGTCAACGTGGCCAGCGCCTCGTCGGCGAGGCGTTGGAGATCAGCGTCGGGTACGTCTTGGCTGGCCAGGACGCCATCGAGGTCCTCCGAGGTGCGGTCGAGGCCTTCGGAGGTGCCGTCGAGGTCTTGAGCCACCCCCGGGGCGCCGGTCGTGAGGATGTCGCCCACGGCGTGACCATCGACGGCGGCAAGGGGGGGATAGGGCGCAACCGGGTCGTTGGCGACAGCTGGTGCGTCGGCGGCAACTGGGTCGTCGTCGGGCGCGACTGGGTCGTCGGGCGCGACGGGGTCGTTGGCGACAGGCGGTGCGTCGGGCACTACACCGGCGTCGGGCACTACGCCGGTGTAGGTGGCGTAGCCGGCGTAGGTCGCGTACCCGGCGTCGGGCACTACGCCGGCGTCGGCGGGGTCGCCGGGGTCGTCATCTTCGACGCCCGGGCCTGGACCGGTGAAGCTCATGTACCAGGCTTCAGGCGGGTCGCCTGCTAGCGAGGTCGGGCTGTCGTCTACGGGCGGCGCCGAGTGCCCGTTGGCTGAGGCCGGGAAGGGGTCGGTGGGCAGGTCCCCCATGCCCAGCGGGCCGGGCGGGGCCGCCGGGGGAGGGCCGGCCGGGGCCGGTGCGCCCCGGACCTCGGCCATGGCGGACAGGTCGGGCACGGCGTCTTCGATGAGGTTGCCCGGGATCTTCACCCGGGCCACCAGGCCGCCGGAGTGCGACGCCTGGAGGGTGATGGACAGGCCGTGGCGGGCGGCCAGGCGCCCGGCCACGAAGTGGCCCAGGTAACGGCCGGGCACGTCCCTTTCGGAGCCGAGGCCTTCGAGGCGCTGGTTGGCGATGTCGAGGTCGCTAGCGGACATGCCGATGCCGGAGTCGACGATGACCAGGACGTAGCCGCCTTCGAGGTACCGTCCGTAGACGTCCACCGGCGAGCCCGGGGGGGAGAAGGTGAGGGCGTTCTCGGTGAGCTCGGCCAGGACGTGGACGAGGTCGGTCGTCACTTCGCCGGCGATCATGGCCGGGTCGAAGTGGTGCAGGCGCAACCGCTTGTAGTCCTCCACTTCGGCGGAGGCGGCCCGGGCCACGTCCATGGCCGGCACCGCCGCGCTCCACTGCCGGGCCGGCCCGCTGCCGGCCAGGATGAGCAGTGATTCGGCGTTACGACGCATACGGGTGGCCAGGTGGTCCAGGCGGAAGAGCTCTTCCAGCGACTCGGGATCTGCCTCTTTGAGCTCGATGTCGCTGATGTACTCCAACTGCCTGGTGACCAGGTTCTGGGTGCGCCGGCCCAGGTTGACGAAGGCGTCGGCGAGGTTGCGGCGCAGCACCACTTGGCCGGCGCCGAGCTCGATGGCGGTGCGCTGCACGGCCTCCAGGGCGCGGGCCACCTCGGAGACTTCGTCCTGGCCCGAGACTGTGATGGGCACGCCATCGGGGATGCCGCCGCCCTCGTTGGCCAGCATGGCTTGGAGCGTGGCCGGCAGGTGCACGCTGGCCAGCTCGTCGGCCTCGTGCGCCAGCCTGGCCAAAGGCCGGGAGATGGAGCGGCTCACCAGGGCGACCAGGAGCAGTCCCAAGAGCGCTCCGAGCAGACCGGCCAAACCGAACTCGCCGGCCTGGCGGACGGCGTTGTTGTGGAGCTGAGCGGCCCGTTGGTCGACGACCGCGGCGATCTCGGTATCACCTTGCTGGACAACGGTGTTGTTGCTCACCGACCGGCTCGCCGGCCCGGGCGCATTTTCGTCGAAGGACTCCAACAACGCCGACATTGACGGCGGCGTGCCCTGCTGGACCATGGTCACGGCCACGCCCAAGGACTGGCTGACGGTACTGGAGACCAGCGTGTTCACGGGCGCCATGAAGGTCCCCGTGGCCAGGTTGTTGAGGCGCGCTACCCAGGTCTGTTCGGCGCCCAGATCGGCGGTGGCTAGGTCGACCTCGGCCGCCCGGGTAGCCGGGGGGCTCCACGACGCCCGGAAAAGGTCCATGGTCACCCGCCAGTCGGCCTCGGTCTTCTGCAAGCTGGTAACGAGGGCCTCTACCCCCGTGCGCAGGGTGGGGTCGCTGATCTGGTAGGGGACCTGGGCCGTGGCGTTGGTCAACGCCCCGATGAGCGAGGTGTACTTGGTGTAAAGCTCTTCGGCTACCGACCGGTAGTCGCTCGATGTGTTGGTGACGGCCGCCGCCCACTCGGCCCGGGCCTGCTGCAGCTTGCCGACGTCGACGAAGGCGATCTCGTAGGCGGCCTCGGATTGGTCGCCGTAGCTGTCCAGCGTGGCCCGGAAGCCGTTCAAAGCCGTGTTCGTGGTGGTCTGCACCGCGGCCGGCGTCTGGTTTATCCCGACTTCGCTGGGCGTTATCCCTTCCAGCGCGATAGGGAGGTTGTCGGCCGCGGCCAGGACGGACAGCACGGCGTCCTCGCGCTCGGTCTGCAGGGCCTGCACGACGCCGCCCGGCCCCACCGAAGCCTTGGCCAGAGAAGCTTCCTGGTCGACGACGCTGATCTGGTGGACTGATGACGAGACTTCCAACCCCGCCACCCCCACCAGGATGAGCAACGGCAGGGCGAAGGCCGCGATCAGCTTGTACCTAATATGCCGGAACACGGTTGCCTTTCTTACAGCTCAGTCGTTCTGTTGCCTTACTCGCTTACCAAAGCCGGTTTGCGGCGGGGGCTGGCGATGGTGCTGGCCCCTCCTGCTTCATGGGGCAGTCCTATGGCCCAGCCGAGCAGCTCGGAATCGTCTGTCAGGTAGATGACTTGGCACCCGCGCCCGGCCAGAGTGGTGAGCAGGGTGGCGGTCCCTTCGGCGCCGAAGCGGCCAAAGGCCTCGTCGGCGAAAACGGCGTCGTCGCGGCTGAAACGTTCGCTGCTGACCCACTCGTTGATGGTCGTCCGGGCGTTGACCTCCGCCGGCCCCGCCGCCACCAGGACGTCGAGGTCGTGCCCTTCCTGTTCGAGGCGCCCACGGGCGGCCTGCTCGGCCTTCTTGGCCTCGGCTTCGGCTGCCTCGGCGGTGGCCAGCGAGGCAGCCAGGGTGTCGCGGTAGTTGGACAGCAGGCCCGGCAACGGCATGCCCGGGCCCCAGTTGGGGGTACCGACACTGATGAGGGACATGCCTGAGCGCAGCGCGCTGTGCGCCGCCTCGCGCGCCAGCAAGGCGTCCCGGCTGGCCACGCGCGTCACCTGGGCCACCTCGTCGGCCTGCTGGACGGCTTCGCGCTTCTCGGCCTCGGCCGCCGCCAACGCCGCCTGGAGGTTCATGGCCTGGTGGATGACGGCTTCGGGGACCCCGTGGCCCTCACCGGAACGGCGGGCCTGGTCGAGCGAGGTGCTGGCGCTGTGGCGCTGGCCCAGGATCCGGTCGAGCTCGCCCAGGGCCGTCGCCACGGCCCGAGCGGCCTCGGCGTCGGCGCGCACGGCGACTTCGTAACCCTCTTCGGCGCTCGTCAGGCGGGTCGCCAGCTCGTCGAAGCGGGCCAGGTCGTTGTTGGCCAGGGCCGTCTCCCGAGATGTCTTCAGGCCGGTGTCGACGGCCTGTTGGAGCGCGTGCTGGGCCTCGGCGACCTTTGCCTCTTTACCGGCGCGAGCGGACTCGTGCTGTTCGACCGCCGCCACGGCGGCCCGTTTCAGTTCGTTCTCTATGTCGGAGGGGTGGAGGATTATGCAGCCCTTGGTGGATACCACGGCCGAAATGGCAGCGGCGCGTGCCACGGCACCTGCGGCGACGACTGCGATCGCCGGGTGCAGGCCCTTGGCGATCACCGTCCCGTCTGCGTCACGAAGTTCTTGGAAACGCACCTTGTGTGCTCCGTCTGCTAAGGAGGCGGCACGAGCATTTCGGCGCCAGCCCCAGGGGCAGGATGCGGCCAGGCGCCCGCCGCCGCGCCGTCACCGGCCGGCCGGCGGGGCAGTGGGTCCTTGGTGCTGGCAAACGCATGCGGCATGTCCTCGAGGTTGCGGGTCGGTGCTCGGACCGGCCTTTGGTAGCTGTTGATCTCGTGTTTTTAGTCGGCTCGGAAGAAGACGAACTTGAGGAGAACCGCCTCTGGCAGCGAACTTGATGGCTTTCGCGCCCATGTCCTGGTTATCGGCAAAAGCGGCTGCGAACTGCACAGGCGCTTCTGCTAGGCAGGAAGGGCGGCCTGTGGGCGCCCGCGGGCAGACTGTCAGAGGGAGGAGACGCGATGACACCTCAGGAACCGCCGTCCCGGCCGGAGCTCACCGTCGTTGCCGGCACTCTAGAGAGCGGTACCGACCGTTTGGGCCGGCGCACCGACGAGGGGCCGGAAACGGTACCCGAGCCCGTCGTCTTGTTCTTGTCAGGCCCCAACCTGAGCCTCCTGGGCCAACGCCAGCCGGAGATTTATGGGCGTGACACGCTGGCTGACCATATCTCCACCGCCACCGCCACCGCCACCGACCACGGGCTGGTAGTGGAGCACGTCCAGTCCGACTACGAAGGCGCCCTGGTCGAGGCCGTCCACGAAGCCCGGGGCCGGGCCGTGGCCATCGTGGTCAACCCCGGCGCCCTGACCCACTACTCGTGGTCGTTGCACGACGCCCTGGTCGCTTTCGACGGTCCCATAGTCGAACTGCACTTGAGCCACCCCCGCCGGCGCGAGGCCTGGCGTCACCAGTCGGTCGTGAGCCCGGCCGCCACCGGTGTCATCGCCGGTTTTGGCGGAGAGGGCTACCGCCTGGCCGTCGAAGCCGTCGCCGCCTTGCTGCGCTCCGGGCGCCACCCCCGTGCCGACCGCTGACGGCGCGCTTTTCCTGTAGCCGCCGGCGGGTGGCAGCGCCCGCGCCTAGTTGCGCTAGCCTGCACGACCAGGGTCATATATGCGCCTGTGCTACAGCAACCTCGCTTGTCCCGAGTGGACATTCGAGAACTCGGTCGAAGTCGTACAGACCTACGGCCTGGACGGCCTGGAGATCCGTCTCTTCGACGGTGACGTCGTCACTCCTGCCATCAGCGCCTCGGCCCGCCGGCGAGGTGAGCACGCCCTTCGCCACAGCGGCGTAAAAGTAGCGGCCCTGGACACTTCCCTGGTGGTCACCTCGCCCGACCGGGACTTGTTCCTGGCCGACTTGGCGGTCATGGCCGAGGTGGCCGAGCAGTGGGGCGCCCCCCTCCTGCGGCTCTTCGGCGGCCGGCTGCCGCCCGGGCCCGAGCCCAAGCGTGACAACGCCATCCGGCGGGCCGCCGAACTGCTGGTAGCGGCTGAGCCCGTGGCCTGGGCGCACGGCGTGCGCCTGGCCGTCGAGACGCACGACGACTTTTCCAGCGCCCGCACCCTGGCCACCCTGCTGGGCTATGCCCGCGGGTCGGCCGGGGCCGTGTACGACTCTCATCATCCCCACCGCATGGGCGAGCGACCGGCCGAGGTCCTCCAGGCCCTGGGGCACAACATCCGCCACGTCCACGTGAAGGACGCCGTGCGCCGGCCCGGCCGGGACGAGTGGCAGCTGGTCATGATGGGCCAAGGCGAGGTGCCCGTGCGAGAACTTCTGAGCCTGTTGCCGGGGACCGGCTACGACGGGTGGGTGTCGCTCGAGTTCGAGAGGAAATGGCACCCCGAGCTCGGCCGCCCCGAGGTGGCCCTGCGCCCTCAGATCGCCGTACTGAGGGAATGGCTGCGCCCGCCACCATGAGCCCCGGGCCGTCCAGCGGGCCGTTGGGCCGGGCCCCCGTCGGTCTGGGCCTGGTTGGCTGCGGGGTCATAGCCGAGACGTACGCCGGCGCATTGAGCGGCCTGGACGGCGCCCGGCTGGTGGCCGTGACCGACGTGGACACCCTGCGGGGCGAGGGGTTCGCCGCCGCCCACGGGGTGCCCCACGACCCTTCTCTGGACGAGCTGCTGGCCCGCGACGAGGTGGACGTGGTGTGCGTTTGCGTACCCAGTGGGCGCCATGCCGAGGTCGGCTTGGCCGCCGCCCGGGCCGGCAAGCACCTTGTGGTGGAAAAGCCCATAGACGTCACCCTGGGTGCCGCCCGCCGCCTCATCGACGGGGCGGCCAGCGCCGGCGTCAGCCTCAACGTCATCAGCCAGCAGCGCTACAACCCGGGTGTCCAAAAGGCCAAAGCCCTGCTGGAGGAGGGGGCCCTGGGCCGTCCCCTGGTGATCTCCGTCAGTGTCCCCTGGTACCGCAGCCAGGCTTACTATGACAGCGCCCCGTGGCGGGGCACGTGGCTGCTCGATGGCGGCGGGGCCTTCATGAACCAGGGCGTGCATTACGCCGACCTGCTGTGCTGGTTGTTCGGGCCACCGGAGGTCACCGCCGCCACGTGCGCCACCCTCGCCCACGACATCGAGGTGGAGGACATCGCCTTGGCCTTGCTGCGCTTCGGGGGCGGGGCGGTCGGGACGCTCGAGGCCAGCACGACGGCCTACCCCGGGGGCGCCGTGGTGCTCAGGGTCAACGCCAGCCGGGGCACCATGGTGCTCGAGGACGGCGCCCTGGTCCGCCTCGAGGCCCAAGGGCCGGCCCCGGCGCTCGGCTCGGGGGACCACGGCGGCTTGACCATGCCCCACGGCCACCGGGCCCAATTGGCCGACGCCCTGTCTGCGCTGCGCCACGGCCGTCCCCCCCCGGTGAGCGGCGAAGACGGCTACCGCGCCCTTGAGCTGGTGCTGGAGGTCTACCGGGCGGCGGGCTGGGGCCCGGGCGGTTAGAAGACGATCGTCTTGTGGCCGTGCACGAGGACCCGGTCGGTCAAGTGCAGCCGGACGGCCCGGGCCAGGACGACCGTCTCGAGGTCGCGACCGGCCCGGGCCAGGTCGGCGACCCCGTCGCGGTGGGTGACCCGGGCCGTGTCCTGCTCGATGATGGGCCCCTGGTCGAGCTGGGCGGTGGCGTAGTGGGCGGTGGCCCCGATCAGCTTGACGCCCTGGGCGTAGGCCTGGTGGTAAGGCTGGCCGCCCGAAAAGGCGGGCAGGAACGAATGGTGGATGTTGATGACCCGGCCCGGGTACTGGTCGATGACCGTGGCCGACAGGATTTGCATGTAGCGGGCCAGCACCACGAGCTCGACCCCGGCCTGCCGGGCCAGCTCGACCAGCACCGCCTCCTGGGCGGGGCGGTTCTCGGTGGTGACGGGCAGGTAGTGGTAGGGGAGGCCAAAATGCTCGACCAGCTCGGTGTGGTCGGGATGGTTCGAGGCCACCAGCACGGGCCGGCCCGGCAGTTCGTGGGCGTGCCAACGCCCCAGTAGGTCGACCAGGCAGTGCGGTTGGCGGGACACCAGCACGGCCACGCGCCGGTCTTCGTCGGAGTAGCGGACGCTCCATGTCATCTGCAGCGGGCTGGCCACTTCGGCCAGCGCCCCGGGCAGCTCGTGGCGGGAGAGCTTGAAGCCGTCCATGCGGAACTCGACGCGCTGGAAGAACATGCCCTCTTCCTCGTCGGTGTGCTGGTCGGCCTGGGTGACGTCCCCGCCGTTGCGGAAGATGAACTCGGCTATGGCGGCCACCAGCCCGGGGCGGTCGGGCGCCGACAGCAACAGCCGCGCCCGGGGGCGGTTCCGGTGTTCGAGGTCGCTCATGACCGCACCAGCGTGCCACGATGGCAGAGGTGAGCGCCCGCGTGACCTACTACCTGCCCGCTTGACCTACGACCTGCCCGCCATGGACGTGCCGGGCCGGCTGGGCCGCTTGCGGGTGGCGCTGGCCGAGCAGGGCGGCGAGGCCCTCCTGGTGTCCAACCTCGCCAATGTCCGCTACCTAAGCGGCTTCAGCGGCTCGGCCGGGCTGCTGGTGGTGCGGCCCGACGACGCCGTGCTGGTGACCGACGGGCGCTATGGCACCCAGGCGCCGGCCGAGCTGGAGGCGGCCGGCGCCCCCGTCCGGGTGCGGGCGCGGCCCGCCAGCCAGCAGGGCGAGGTACTGGCCGAACTGACCGCAGGGCTCCACCGGCTGGGACTGGAGGCCGAGCACATCAGTTGGGGACGCCAGCGGCACTTCGCCCGGACATGGGCCCGGGACGTCGAGCTCGTCCCCACCGAGGGGCTGGTCGAGCGCCTGAGGCAGCGCAAGGACCCCGGCGAGCTGGCCCGCATTGCCGCCGCCGCCGGCATCGCCGACCAGGCCCTGGAAAACGTCCGTGGGTTGCTCGACGAGGGGCCGACCGAGGCCGAGGTCGCCTTGGCCCTCGATAGCGAGATGCGCCGGCTGGGGGCGTCGGCGCCGGCCTTCGAGACCATCGTGGCCGCCGGTCCCAACGGGGCCGAGCCCCACCACCACCCTTCGGCCCGGCCGGTCCAGCGGGGAGAGCTCGTGGTCGTCGATTTCGGGGCCCGCGTCGACGGTTACTGCTCGGACATGACCCGCAGCCTTTGGGCCGGCCCCCGGCCGGCGGCCGGCCGGTTGGCCGACCTCCTGGACGTCGTGCTGGCCGCCCAGGACGCCGGCGTGGGGGCGGTAGCCGAGGGGGTGCCTGCGGTCGAAGTCGACCGGGCCTGCCGCGAGGTCGTGAGCGCCGCCGGCATGGGGGAGTACTTCGTGCACGGCACCGGCCACGGCGTGGGCCTTGATATCCACGAGGCGCCGTGGGCGCGCCCGGCGTCGGACGATATACTTTGCTCTGGTCAGGTAGTGACCGTCGAGCCCGGCGTGTACATCCCTGGGCTCGGCGGAGCCCGCATAGAGGACACAGTTGTCGTCACCGGCTCCGGTTGCCAAGTACTCACCCTGACGCCGAAACAAGCCTAGGCACGGCCCGGGCCACGACAATTGCAAGACTGGGGAAGGGGCGCCACTATGGCCGCTGTGTCGACGAACGACTTGAAGAACGGGATGACCCTCAACCTGACGGAGGGCCTTTTTTCGGTCGTCGAGTTCCAACATGTAAAGCCGGGCAAGGGCGGCGCCTTTGTGCGCACGAAACTCAAGAACCTGCGCACCGGCGCCGTGATCGACCGCACCTACCGGGCCGACGAGCGGCTGGACCAGGCCATCATCGAGAAGAGGGAGATGCAGTTCCTCTATACCGACGGCGGGGCCTACGTCTTTATGGACAACTCCGATTACGAGCAGCTCAACGCCCCCCGCCAGGCCCTGGGCAATGCCGCCAACTTCTTGAAGGAGGGCGACTCCGCCCTCCTGCAGTTCTATGACGGTGAGATCATCGGCGTGGACCTGCCGGCGGCGGTCGAGCTCACCGTGACCCAGACCGAGCCTGGCGTGCAGGGCGACAGGGTCTCGGGGGCCAGGAAGCCCGCCACCCTGGAGACGGGCATCACGGTACAGGTCCCCCTGTTCGTCAACTCCGGGGACAAGGTGAAGGTCGACACGAGAAGCGGCGAGTACCTCACCCGCGTCGGGAGCTAGCCCTGTTAGCGCCGGGCGGCCGGCGGGGAGCTCGGGAGCGTGCCCTCGAGCTGCTCTACGAGTCTGAGATAAAAGAGCAGGCCGTTTCCGACCTGTTGGCCGAGCTGCCGGTCACGCCCCAGCCCTACGCCGCCGCCCTGGCCCGGGGCGTCGAAGAGCACCAGGCCCGCATCGACGAGCTCATCTCCACCCACGCCATCGACTGGTCGCTGGACCGCATGCCCCTGGTGGACCGGGCCCTCATGCGCATAGCCACCCTCGAACTGGGCTGGCGGCCCGACGTCCCCACCAGCGTCATCATCTCCGAGGCGGTCGAACTGGCCAAGGCGTACTCGACCGAGGACTCCAGCGGGTTCGTCAACGGCATCCTGGCCACAATTGCCCACGAGCTGCGGCCCGACGAGGATAAGCTCGAGGTCCGACCGTGAAGCCGGAGCCGAGGGCATAGACGCGATGCTGAGGCGGGCGGCGGCCATGCGGCTCCTACTGCTCGGACCGGGGGCCCAGGTTGGCGCCTGACCGACAAGTCCTGTTGCGGGGAGGCACGGTGGTGGACGCCACCGGCTCCCGGGTGGCCGACGTACTGGTGAGAGGCGAGGTCATCGTCTCGGTGGGGCCCGGTGCCGGGGCCGCTGCTGGCCCGGGGACGATCGAGCTGGACGCCGGCGGCTGCGTGGTGGCCCCCGGCCTGGTCGACCTGCACGCGCACTTGCGCCAGCCGGGGGCCGAAAGAGCCGAGACGGTCGAGTCAGGTTCCCGGGCCGCCGCCCTCGGCGGTTACACCGCTGTGGTGGCTATGCCCAATACCGAGCCCTGTACCGACTCCGCCGCCGTGGTCCGCCATGTGCTCCAGCTGGCCAAAGGGGCCTGCTGCGACGTCTACCCGGCCGGTGCCATCACCGTGGGGCGCCAGGGGCGCGCCCTGGCGCCGATGGCCGAGATGGCCGCTCTGGGGGTGCGCATCTTCACCGACGACGGGTCCGGGGTGCAGGACGCCGCCCTTATGCGCTCCGCCCTGGAGCACGCCGGCGCCCTGGGCGCGGTGGTGGCCGACCACTGCGAGGAAGCGACCCTGGTGGGGCAGGGGTGCATGAACGAAGGCGACATGTCCCGCCTGCTCGGCCTGCCCGGCCGGCCGGCCGTCTCCGAGGAGGTGATGGTGTGGCGCGACCTCGCCCTGGCCCGTCTGACGGGTGCCCGCCTGCACCTGCTGCACCTCTCGGCGGCCGCTTCGGTGGCGGCCGTACGCCAAGCCAAAGCGGGTGGGGACGCCGTCACGGCGGAGGTGACCCCCCATCACCTGGCGCTGACAGAACAAGCCCTCGGCGGGTACGACACAGTTTTCAAGGTCAACCCGCCGCTGCGCTCGGCCGCCGACATGGCCGCCCTACGCCAAGGCGTGCGCGACGGGACGTTCGACGCCGTGGCTACGGACCACGCCCCCCACCCGCCCGAGACCAAGCAGGTGGCTTTCGGCGCCGCCGCCCCGGGCATGATCGGACTGGAGACGGCTCTGGCCGTCGTCCTGGGGGCGCTGGCGGGCGCACCGGTCGAGCTCGTCCTGGCCCTCATGTCCTGGCAACCGGCGCGCATCGCCGGGCTGTCGGGGGCCCACGGTGGCCCGTTGGTGCCGGGGGCGCCGGCCAACCTGTGCGTGATCGACCTCGCCCGGGCCTGGCAGGTGGAGCCGGGCACCCTGGCCAGCCGCAGCCGCAATACTCCCTTTGCCGGTCTCAACCTGATGGGGAAGGTGCGCCATACCGTCCTGGCCGGCGAGCCCGTCGTGGTCGGCGAGGAGGCGCAACGGTGAGCCTGGCCTGGCGCCCGGGGCTGTTGGCCCTGGCCGACGGCTCGTTGTTCGAAGGCGAGGTGCTCTCGGAGCCGGCTCGAGCGGCGGGACCGGTAGGACCGTCCCGGCCCGCCACCGGGGAGGTGGTCTTCAACACGGTGATGACCGGCTACCAGGAGGTGCTGACCGACCCGTCCTACGCCGGCCAGGTAATTGCCTTCACCTACCCCCACATCGGCAACTACGGCGTCGCCCCCGACGACGACGAGAGCCGCCGGCCCTTTTGCCGGGGCGTCATCGTGCGCGAGCTCACCGGCCGGCCGAGCAATTGGCGGGCGGCCGAGACCCTGCCCGGCTTCCTGCACCGCCATGGCCTCGCCGCCATCGGGGGGATCGACACCCGCCGCCTCACCCGCCAGCTGCGCGACGCCGGGGCCATGCCGGGGGCGTTCGGGCCCGTGGACGGGGACGAGGGCTCTTTCGACGAGGCCTCCCTGCTGGCGGCGGCCCGGGCCGAGCCCCCCACCGACGGGCGCGACCTGGTGCGCGAGGTGAGCTGCACCAGTGCCTACCGCTACGGCGACGGCCCGTTCGAGGTAGTGGCCTACGACTTCGGCATAAAGCGCAACATCCTGCGCAACCTGGCCGGGGTGGCCAGCGTGACCGTCGTCCCCGCCTCCACGCCGGCGGAGGAAGCCCTGGACCTGGCCCCTGACGGGGTGTTCCTCTCCAACGGGCCGGGGGACCCAGCGGCGGTGGTGGGGGCGACCGAGACCGTGCGCCACCTGCTCGGCCAGGTCCCCGTGTTCGGCATCTGCCTGGGCCATCAGATCCTGGCCCTGGCCCTGGGCGGGCGCACGTACAAGCTCCCCTTCGGCCATCACGGCGGCAACCACCCCGTCCGGCGCCTCTTGACCGGCACGGTCGAGATCACCAGTCAAAACCACAACTTCGCCGTGGCCCCCGGGACCATCGACGGGCGGGCCGAGGTCAGCCACGTAAACCTCAATGACGGGGTCATCGAGGGCTTCGTGTGCCAGGACGTGCCCGCCTTTTCGGTGCAGTACCACCCTGAGGCCGGCCCCGGTCCCCACGACGCCCGTTACCTGTTCGCCGAGTTCGCCGAGCTCATGCGCCGGCACGGCTCAGGCGGGGCGGGAGGGCGGCACGTTGCCTAAGCGCCAGGACATCCGCTCGGTCCTCGTCATCGGGTCCGGCCCCATCGTTATCGGCCAGGCGTGCGAGTTCGACTATTCCGGGACCCAGGCCTGCCGGGCGCTATCGGCCGAGGGCTACCGGGTGGTGCTCGTCAACTCCAACCCCGCCACCATCATGACCGACCCCGAGGTCGCCGCCCGCACCTACATCGAGCCCTTGGTCCCCGAGATCCTGGAGGCCGTCATAGCCCGGGAGCGCCCGGACGCCCTGTTGCCCACCCTGGGCGGCCAGACCGGGCTCAACCTGGCCATGAAGTTGCACGAGTCGGGGGCGCTGGCCCGTTACGGCGTGGAGATGATCGGGGCCGACGCCACCGCCATCGCCACCGCTGAGGACCGGGGCCTTTTCCGGGCGGCCATGACCGAGATCGGCCTGGCCGTGCCCGACTCGGGCTTCGCCTCCACCCTCGACGAAGCGTTGCGGACCGGCGAGCGGGTCGGTTACCCGGTGATCGTGAGGCCCTCCTACATACTGGGCGGGGGGGGGACAGGCATCGCCAAGGACCGGGCTGGCCTCGAGCGGGCGGCGGCAGCCGGCCTCGACGCCAGCCCGATCGGCGAGATCCTGATCGAGCGTTCGATCGCCGGCTGGAAGGAGTACGAGCTGGAGGTCATGCGTGACCGGGCGGACAACTGCGTGATCGTTTGCTCGATCGAGAACTTCGACCCGATGGGCGTGCACACCGGCGATTCGGTAACGGTGGCCCCCGCCCAGACCCTCTCGGACGTCGAGTACCAGAAAATGCGCGACGCCGCCTTTGCCTGCATCCGGCGCATCGGCGTGGAAACGGGCGGGTCCAACATCCAGTTCGCCATCAACCCCGCCGACGGCTCGATGGTGGTCATCGAGATGAACCCACGGGTGTCGCGTTCGAGCGCCCTGGCCTCCAAGGCCACGGGGTTCCCCATAGCCAAGATCGCCGCCCGCCTGGCCGTGGGCTACACCCTGGACGAGATCCGCAACGACATCACGGGCGAGACCCCGGCCTGCTTCGAGCCCACCATCGACTACGTCGTTACCAAAGTGCCCCGGTGGGCGTTCGAGAAGTTCCCCGGCATACCCGACGTCCTGGGCACCCGTATGCAATCGGTGGGCGAAGCCATGGCCATCGGCCGCAGCTTCCCCGAATCGCTGCAAAAGGCCCTCCGCTCCCTGGAAACGGGCCGGGCCGGGCTCAACTGCGACCCGGTGGAAAGGCTCTACGCCACCATGAGCGACGAGGAACTGGTGGCCAAGGCGTCGGTGGCCACGCCCGACCGGCCCTTCCACCTGGAAGCGGCCCTGCGCCGCGGCGTACCCGCCGAGCGGCTCAACCGGGAAAGCGGCGTCGACCCGTGGTTCTTGGACCAGATAAGCCTCATCTGCCAGGAGCGGGCCCACCTCGCCACCCTGGGGGGGCCAGGGGCGCTGGGCCGCCGGGACTGGCGGCGGGCCAAGCGGCTCGGCTTTTCGGACGCCCAGCTGGCCTACCTGTGGTCGACGACCGAGGCCGATGTGCGCGCCGCCCGCCTGGCCCAGGGCGTGCGGGCGACCTTCAAGACCGTCGACACCTGCGCCGCCGAGTTCGCCGCCAGTACGCCCTACCACTACTCGACCTACGAGGACACCGATGAGGTCACGGCGTCCTCCCGGCCCAAGGTCGTGATCCTGGGCTCGGGCCCCAACCGTATCGGCCAGGGCGTCGAGTTCGACTATTGCTGCGTGCAGGCCAGTTTCGCCCTGCACGACGCCGGTTTCGAGACGGTCATGGTCAACTGCAACCCCGAGACCGTCTCCACCGATTACGACACCAGCGACCGGCTGTACTTCGAGCCCGTGACCAAGGAAGACGTGCAGAACGTCCTGGACGTCGAACAGGCCCGGGGCGAAGTGGCCGGGGTGATCGTCGCCCTGGGCGGCCAGACGCCGCTGAAGCTCTCGGCGGCCCTGGACGCGGGCCTCGTCATGGGGACTTCGCCGGCGTCGATCGACCTGGCCGAAGACCGTGAGCGCTGGAACGGCTTGTGCGAAAAGTTGCGCATCCCCCAGGCCGCCGGGGGCACGGCCACCAGCCTGGAGGAGGCGCTGGCCATCGCCTCCAAGGTGGGTTACCCGGTGCTGGTCCGCCCCAGTTACGTGCTGGGCGGCCGGGCCATGGAGATCGCCTACGGGGAGGAGGACCTCGAGCGGGCCATGGGGGCCATGACCGCCTCGGGCAGCCTGGGACGGGAGGGGGGCCTGTCGGCGGAGCGGCCCGTGCTGGTGGACAAGTTCCTAGAGGACGCCATCGAGGTCGACGTGGACGCCGTGCGCGATGCCGACGGGGAGACGCTCATCGGCGCCGTCATGGAGCACGTGGAAGAGGCGGGGGTGCATTCTGGCGACAGCGCCTGCGTGGTCCCGCCCCCGACATTGAGCCCGTCGGTCGTGAGGACGATCGGGGCCCACACCCGGGATATCGCCGATGCGCTCGAGGTGAAGGGCCCGCTCAATGTCCAGTACGCCGTCCAACGCAACGCCGAGGGCGTGTCGTCGGTGTTCGTGATCGAAGCCAACCCGCGGGCCAGCCGCACCGTGCCGTTCGTGTCAAAGGCGACCGGGGTCCCCCTGGCCAAGGTGGCGGCCAGGGTTATGGCCGGCGCCACCCTAGCCGAGCTGCGGGCCGAGGGCCTGCTCAAGCCGCCCGTGACCGGCTACGTCAGCGTTAAGGAGGCTGTCCTGCCGTTCGACCGCTTCCCGGACGCCGACAGCCTGCTCGGGCCCGAGATGCGCTCGACGGGCGAGGTCATGGGCATCGACAACAGCTTCGGGCTGGCCTTTGCCAAGAGCCAGCTCGCCGCCGGCGACAACTTGGCGCAAAGTGGCACGGTGTTCTTCTCGGTGGCCGACCGGGACAAGCCCGCCGGCTTGGAAGCGGCGGCGCGCTTTGTCGAAGCCGGCTTCAGCATTGCGGCGACCTCGGGGACGGCGGCCTACCTGCAACAGGCCGGGGTGCCGGTGGCCACCTTGGTGGCCAAGGTGGCGGCGAGCACCGGCGGGGTGCCGAGCGAGCGCAAGCGCCGGCCCCTCCGGGCGGTGACCGGGACCGCGGGCGGTGGCGCCGTCGGTGCCGGCGCCGGTGCCGGCACCGGTGACGGCCAGGCTGACGGCGGTCACGGCGAGGGACATGCGGTGGACGCCGTGGAGCTGATCCGCTCGGGCCAGGTGCAGCTGGTGGTCAACACTCCTCGGGGCCGGGGGCCCCGGGCCGACGGCGCCCGCATCCGCAGCGCCGCTCGCCAGTACAAGGTCCCGCTGCTCACCACGGTGGCCTCGGCACGCGCCGCCGCCGCCGGCGTGCTCGAGCGCGGCAAGCACGCCTTCACGGTGAAATCTCTGCAAGAGCACCACGCCGGGCCCGGGACCAGGTGAGCTCCCGTCGGCGCCCACCGGTGCGGGCGGTGGTGGTGGACATGACGGCCCACGTCGGGGCGGTCCTCCTGGCCAACCCGGTGATGACGGCGTCGGGGACGGCGGGCCACGGAGCCGAGCTGGGGGCCTACTTCGACCTTTCCCGTCTGGGCGCGGTGGTGGTGAAGTCGTTGTCGGCCGAGCCCTGGCCGGGCAACCCGGCACCGCGGTTGGTGCCCGTGGCCGCAGGCATGCTCAACAGCGTCGGGCTGCAAAACCCGGGTGTGGAGGCGTGGCTGCTCCGGGACCTGCCCGACCTGGCCCGGGCCGGCGCCCGGGTGGTGGTGAGCGTCTGGGGCCGGACCGTCGCCGACTACGCCGAGGTGGGCCGGCGCTTGGCCCGGGGCTTGGCGGACCGGGGGCCGGTGCCGGCCGGGGCGGCGGCCGGCGGCACGGTGGTGGCGGTGGAAGCCAATATCAGCTGTCCCAACGTCGAAGACCGCCAGCGCATGTTCTCACACTCGAGCGAAGGGACCGGTGCTGCCCTGGAGGCGCTGGCCGGGGCGCTGGAGCCGACGGGCCTGCCCATATGGGCCAAGTTGAGCCCGAACGTCACCGACCTGGTGGCCATCGCCCGGGCCGCCCTCGACAGCGGGGCCAGCGCTCTCACTTTGGTCAACACGCTCATGGGGATGGCCATCGACCCCTCCACGGGACGGGCCCGCCTGGGGGCCGGGGGCGGTGGGCTGTCCGGTCCGGCGCTGCACCCGGTGGCCGTCCGGGCCGTCTACGAGTGCCGGCGGGCCTTGCCGGCGGCCGCCATCGTCGGGGTCGGCGGCATCGTGACCGGCCGGGACGCGGCCGAGATGCTTTGTGCCGGGGCCGACGCGGTGCAGGTGGGGACGGCGACGTTCGTCGACCCCAGGGCCCCCCTGCGGGTGCTCGAGGAGCTGGTGGCCTGGTGCGCGGCGGACGGCGTCGAGCATTTGGGCCAGCTTTCGGGGCGTTCGCAGAAGGTGGCCGCCGCGGGCTCAGCCGCGCCCGGACTTGGCTAGCGTCGCCCATGGCCGGCCCGTAACGTTCCGGGGGGACCGGGCACGGAGCTGACTGGGCACGGAGCTGACTGGGCACGGAGCTGACTGGGAAGGGAGAGACATGGCCGGCGACGGCGGGACGTTGAGACCGGGTTACATTTTTTCTGCGCCGGTGATCGGCCGGCAGGGCGGCAGCGGGAAGCCCGAGGTCGTTCGCCAGCGCCTGGTGCTGGCGCTGGACGTCGATGATTCCGTGCTGGCCATGCGCTGGGCGTCTCGCCTGCGGCCCTGGTTCGGCGTGGCCAAGGTGGGCCTGGAGCTGTTCAGCGCGGCGGGGCCGACGGCCATAGGAGCCCTCCTCGAGGGGGGCTTCAAGGTCTTCGTCGACCTCAAGATGGCGGACATCCCCAACACGACCCGCAGAGCGGCTCGGGTGCTCGGCGCCCTGGGGGTCTCGTTCCTCACCGTGCACGCCTCGGCCGGCCCGGCCACGCTGGAGGCGGCGGTCCAGGGCCTGGCCGAGGGGGCCGAGCGGGCCGGGCTGGCCCCGCCCGTGGCCCTGGGCGTCACCGTTCTCACCAGCGAAGCGGAGGCGCCGGCCGACCTGCTGCGCGCCCGGGTGGCGAGTGCCCGCGACGCCGGGTGCGGCGGCGTCGTGTGCGCAGCGGCCGACCTGGACGAGGTGAAGGCGGTCGCCCCCGGGTTGCTCACCGTCGTCCCCGGTATCCGCCCGGCGGGGACCGACCGGCACGACCAGGGCCGCGCCGCCACGCCCGGCCACGCCATCCGCCACGGCGCCGACATGCTCGTCATCGGCCGCGCCGTCACCGGAGCAGAAGACCCGGAAAAAGCGGCCTTGTCGATCGTCGAGGAGGTCTCGGACGCCTTGAGCGGCCGCTAGCGACATGGGGCCGTCGTCGGTCGCCCGGGCCGGATGGCCCCGAAGCGGTGCGGGTGGGCCAGGTCAAGGGGGCCAGAAGGCACCGCCGTAGGGCACGGGGCGCCTGGCGCGCCCGGCCAAAGCTTTTTGACGGGGATATCACACCCCCTTGGTTGCGACGCGCTAGGGTGCGCTCCATGCCTTTGCCGCCGAGTCTTTCCGCAGATCAACGCCAGGCCGCCCTTGAGAAAGCAGCTGCCGTTCGCAAGCAACGCGCTGAGCTCAAGGACCGCCTCAAGATGGGCTCTGTGTCCTTGAACGAGCTCCTCAACCAAGGCCAGAGCGACGAAGTCATTGGGAAAATGAAGGTGCTCGCCGTCCTCCAGAGCCTGCCTGGGCT
Organism: Acidimicrobiales bacterium; assembly: GCA_052325485.1. GTDB lineage: Bacteria > Actinomycetota > Acidimicrobiia > Acidimicrobiales > Palsa-688 > Fen-671. The sequence goes on from JBKQUU010000285.1 coordinate 29,291, forward strand.
GGGCCAGGTGAAGGCCCGCCGCGTCATGGAGGAAGTCGGCATCAGTGACACCAGGCGTGTCCAGGGCCTGGGGGAACAGCAGCGTCGCAAGCTCCTCGAGAAGCTGGGTTAAGCCCTTTTCGGGCTAGTTCGGGCGCCACCATGACAATGCCGGTGGCGATCGGCTCCTCCACCTGGCCCGATGTCCCTACGGGCGAGCCTCCCGTGCTCTCGTCGTTGTGCCCCTTTGGGGCCAGGGGCGGCCGCGGGTGGCGGGGGGGTCGGTGACAACGGCTCAGCCGCCCGGGGCTCAATCAACCGGGACAGGCGCGCCTTCAGGGCAACGCGCCCGGGTAATTTTCGTGATTTTCGGTGTCGGCGGCGTCGGCAAGGGCACCCTGGTGGCCAAGCTGCTCCAACTCCGGGAGCGCCTGTGGCTCTCGAGGTCGTGGACGACGCGGCCGCGGCGCCCCTCGGAGCCCGAAAGCGCCTACGTTTTCGTGGACCGGGACGAGTTCATGGACAGGGCCAAAGCCGACGGTTTTGTCGAGTGGACCGAGTTCGCCGGTAATGGCCAGCTTTACGGCACCCCGACGCTCGACGCCCCCGAGGGTCTCGACGTGGTCCTGGAGATCGAGATAGACGGGGCGGCGCAGATAAAGGAGCGCTACCCGGAGGCGGTCCTCATCCTGATCGCCGCCCCGTCCCGCCAGGTGCAGGCAGAGCGCCTGCGTCAGCGGGGCGACGACGAGCAAAGCGTGGCCGTACGCCTCGCCGTGGGCGAGGAGGAGGACCGTGTGGGCCGGCGCATGGCTAGCTACGTCGTGGTCAACGACGACCTTGGCCGGGCGTCGCAGGAGCTCGCCGGTATAGTGGACGCTTGCCGGCAGCACGCCGATGAGGGACGACGAGAGTAGGTCTGGTTATGGCTGAACGACGGACGACGATGATGGACCCGCCGATCGAGACGCTGCTCGAGAAGGTGGACTCCAAGTACACTCTCGTGAGCCTGGCGGCCAAGCGGGGGCGGGAGGTCAACTCTTACTTCAACCAGCTCGGTGAAGGCCTGGGGTCCATCGTGCCGCCGCAGGTGACGTCGATCTCCCGCAAGCCCCTGTCGATCGGGCTGGACGAGATCGCCGCCGGCAAGATCACCTATCACCGCGTCCCGGTCGAGGGCGATGAAGAAGTGGCCGAAGAGGTCACCGGGCTCTAGCGCGGGGCATCGGCACTAACCTGCCAGCCATGGGCGCAGGGTCGGCACCAAGCGAGCCGGGCCCGCCCGCCGCCGGCGCCCTGGCCGGTAAGCGCGTGGTCCTCGGCGTCTGCGGGGGCATCGCCGCGTACAAGGCGGTCGAGGTCTGCCGCCGCTTGGGCGACGCCGGCGCGTTGGTCAGCCCCGTCCTCACCGAGGGGGCGACCCGGTTCGTGGCCCCCCTCACCTTCAGCGCCTTGGCCGCCGAGCCGGCTCGGCTGTCGCTGTTCGGGCCAGATGGCCGCGGTGACCCCGCCTCGCCCGTCCCCCACGTGACGCTCGGCCGTAGTGCCGACGCCGTGGTGGTGGCGCCGGCCACGGCCCGGCTGATAGGCAGTTACGCCGCCGGTATCTCCTCCGACCTGTTGACCGCCGTCCTGCTCGCCACCCGGGCGCCGGTGCTCGTGTGCCCCGCCATGCACGTGGAGATGTGGGAGCACGCCGCCGTGCAGGACAATGTGGCCCTGCTACGCCGGCGGGGGGCCCAGGTCCTGGAACCGGCGGAGGGGCGCCTGGCCGGCGGGGACTTCGGCAAGGGCCGCCTGCCCGAGCCCGAGGCGATCGTCGCCGCCCTGGTCGCCATGCTGGGCCCTTCGTCCGGCCCTCTGGACGGGGTGCAGGCCGTCGTCACCGCGGGCGGGACCCGGGAGGCGCTCGACCCCGTGCGTTACATAGCTAACCGCAGTTCGGGCAAGCAGGGCTACGCCGTCGCCGCCGAACTGGCCCGCCGGGGGGCGGCGGTGACCCTCATCACGTCCAGCCCCCTAGCGCCGCCGCCGTCGGTCAACGTCGTGAGCGTCGAAAGCGCGGCCGAAATGCACCAGGCCGTACTGGCGGCCGCTCTCGCCGCCGACGTGGTCGTCATGGCCGCCGCCGTGGCCGATTACCGCCCGGCCGTGGTGGCCGAGGGCAAGCTGAAAAAGACCGGCGCGCCCATCTCGCTCGAGCTGCTACCTACGCCGGACATACTGGCGGAGCTGTGCGCCCGGCGCCGGCGTGGTCAGGTGGTCGTCGGTTTTGCCGCCGAGACGGCGTCGGGGGCCGACCTGGTCGCTCTCGGCCGGGCCAAGCGGGCGGCCAAGGGGGCCGACCTAGTCGTGGCCAACGAGGTGGGCACGCCCGGCACCGGGTTCGGTAAGGACGCCAGCCGGGCCATTATCGTGTCCGGACAGAGCGCAGTAGACCTGGGCGTGGCCACCAAGGGCGCAATAGCCGCCAGGCTGGTCGACGCCATAACCGATTTGTTGGTGCACGCCGCCAGCCGGCGGCCGCCACAGGAAGGAGCCGACGCATGACAAGCTGGGTGTTCACGTCCGAGTCCGTGACCGAGGGCCACCCGGACAAAATGGCCGACCAGATCTCCGACGCCATCTTGGACGCCATATTGGAACAGGACCCGGCCGCCCGCGTCGCCTGTGAAGCCCTGCTGACCACGGGCCTGGTGGTGGTGGCAGGCGAGGTCACCACCAGCGCCTACGTCGAGATACCCCAGATCGTCCGCGAGGTGGTCTCGTCCATCGGCTATACCAGCTCGGAAATGGGCTTCGACGGCCTCACCTGCGGGGTGGCCGTCTCCATAGGCCAGCAGTCATCGGACATCGCCCTCGGCGTGGACAATGCCTACGAGGTGCGCCACGGCGAAAGCGGTGAGGACGCCTTGTTCAGCCAGGGCGCCGGCGACCAGGGGATGATGTTCGGCTACGCCTGCGCCGAGACCGACGACCTGATGCCGGTGCCGATCTGGCTGGCCCACCGGTTGGCGCAACGCCTGGCCCAGGTGCGCAAGGCGGGAGTGCTGCCCTACCTGCGGCCCGACGGCAAGACCCAGGTCACCTTCGAGTACCAAGATGGCCGGCCGGTCCGGTTGAAGACCGTGCTGGTCTCCACCCAGCACCGGCCCACCGTCGACCTGGAGACGCTCCTCAAGCCGGACCTGAGGGACCACGTGGTGACGCCCATAGTGCCTCCCGAGTACGGCGACGACGGTTACGAGCTGCTGGCCAACCCCACGGGCCGTTTCGAGCTCGGCGGGCCCAGCGCCGATACCGGCCTCACGGGCCGCAAGATCATCGTCGACACCTACGGCGGGGCAGCCCGCCACGGCGGGGGGGCGTTCTCGGGGAAGGATCCCTCCAAGGTCGACCGTTCGGGGGCGTACGCCGCCCGGTGGGTGGCCAAGCACGTCGTCGCTTCCGGTGCCGCCAAACGCTGCGAAGTCCAGATCGCCTATGCCATCGGTGTGGCCCGGCCAGTCTCGCTCATGATCGAGCTCTTCGGCACCGAAGAGGTGAGCCCGGACAAGGTCACCAAGGCCGTGGACGACATCTTCGACCTGCGCCCCGCCGCCATCATCCGCGACCTGGACCTGCGCCGGCCCATTTACCGGCGCACGGCCACTTACGGGCATTTCGGGCGGCCCGACAAGGAGTTCACCTGGGAGGTGACCAGCCGCCTGGCCGAGTTCAAAGGGGCAGTTGGCCTCTAGCTCGTTGCCCAGCGCGCCGGTGCCCGTCGCTCTGGTGCCCGCCGGTCCGGGCCCACCCGAAG
>JBKQUU010000286.1:0-4238 GCA_052325485.1 Acidimicrobiales bacterium
CGTGCTGCCCACCACGACGGTGCGGACGACTACGACGGTGCGGACGACTACGACGGTGCGGACGACTACGACCGTCCGGCCCACCACGACCGTGCGGACGACTACGACCGTCCGGCCCACTACCACCGTCCGGCCCACCACCACCGTCCGGCCCACCACCACGGTGGCGGCAGCAACGACGCTGCCAGCGGCCACCCTTCCTCCCACCACAGGGGCGCCGGCAGCAACCACGACACCACTGGTCCCCTCAACGGCGCCACCGGCCACCACGGTGCCGCTGGCTCCCTCGGCCACAACGACGTCGGCCGACGCGGCCACGACGACGGTCGGTGCCGCTACCAGGACCCCGCCGACCACGTGACCACAGCCTGGGTACTGCGCGGGGGGGCCAGTTTCGGTGCCGCGCAGGTCGGTATGGCCAAGGCCCTGATGGAAGCGGGGCACCACCCCGACCGGCTCTACGGGACGTCGGCCGGAGCGCTCAATGCCGCCTGGTTGGCGGCCGAGCCCACCTTGGAAGGGCTGGAGGCGTTGGCCCACCTGTGGACAGTCGTCACGCGGCGGGACGTCTTCCCTTTGAGCGGGCTCGTAGCCCTGGCCGGGTTCGTGGGCCGGAAAGACCATTTGGTCAGCTCCCGGGCACTGGCGAGGTGGCTGCGGTCCACGGTGCTGGTGCGGCGCCTGGAGGACGGTGTGCTTCCTCTGGCGGTGGTCGCCACCGACCTCGAGACGGGTGAGGAAGTGCTGCTGGAAAGTGGCCCTGTGGTTCCCGCCCTGTTGGCGTCTTCGGCCATGCCGGGCGTGTTCCCGCCGGTGCGCATAGGGGGACGTTGGCTCATCGACGGCAGCGTCGTATCCGACACCCCTGTGGGCCCGGCGGTGGGAGCGGGAGCAGACCGGGTCTTCGTGCTGCCGAGCGTGCCCGCCGGTCCCATGCCTCGGCCCCGGTCCGCCCTCAACGTCTTACTAAGGTCGACGTCCATCTCCTTGGCCCGCCACAACCTCGACACGGTGAGCGCGTGGTGCGACCGCTGCCAGCTGTACATCGTGCCGGCGCCTCTGGTCCCCGGGGTATCGCCGTTCAGTTTCGACCGGAGCCCGGAGCTGATCGAGGCCGCCTACCGCCTTACGTCCAACTGGCTCACCGCCGCGCGCCCGGTTGCCCCGGGTGCTCTGGGTGAGGGAGCAGACAGCCCGCCCGAGACGGCAAATCCGCAGGAGCCGACGCCGGAGAGGTAATTTGTGTGCAGCCGGTAGCGAGGTCGCTGATCACACTTGTTCGGACTGAGAGGATGACCAATGGCGTCTAGGGGCCGGCGCGGCCGCGAACCCGAACCTTCTTCGGGCCGACCGGTCCCCGGCCAAGGCGATGGGCCCGCAGGGCCGGTCGTGCCCGGCTGGCCCTCTCCCAGTCCCGGAGGCTGGGCAGTGCCCGGGCCCGACGAGCCCGGTGGCACGGACTTCGGCCCGGAGACAGGGCACTGGGACATGGACGCCGAAGATGACCCCGACGGCGATGGCACGGCCACCTGGGACGGGCCCATGGTGTGGCAAGACGACGAGCAGGGTGGGACATGGGACCGAGACGCGGGGCTGGCGGAGGGCTCGGGGACCTGGGAAGCGGACGTGCCGCCGACCATGTACGGCGCCTGGGGGGCGGGCCCGCCCCGGTCGGCCCCGTACGGCTACGAGAGCGGCTACCCGACCGGCTATGCGACATCGCGGGAAGAGGCACTGGGGGCCTACGCCGACTATGGGGGCCCCGGGCCCGGGACGGAGTGGACCGGCGGCCGCGGTGGCGGGCGAAAGCGTAGGCGGCGGACCAATGGGCCCTGGCCCGAGCTGGTCATGATCACCGCTGTGGCCGTCATCATCGCCGCGGTGATCCTGGCCGTGACCAGCGCTGACCGGACAAACTTGGCCAATTCGCAGGCGGCGTCGAACACCGTTGTCCCCAGCACGGCGGCCCGCACGACCAACAGCACAGGCCGTCCCTCGACTTCCGCTCCACCCCGAAGCTCCTCCACCGTCCCGCGGCGCACCACGACGGTGCCGCCGAGCACGACCACCCCGGCGGCGGTCCAAAAGGCCAGGAACCTTCTGGTTACCGCCGGCGTGGAGGGCTCCCTGGTGCGGTCGTGGCTCGCCACCAACCCCGGCGGCGTCAACCTGAGCGCGCAGGACGTCGGCGGGACCGAGCCAGGCCAGGTTTACTACGCCGAGCAGCCGGCGTCGGCCACCTACTGGGCGCTGGTGGCTTTCAAACCTTCGGCCACGCTACTGGAAGAGTCTTCGACGGCCGCCGGGCAGGAGAAACTGGCCGAGTTCCAAAACACCATTTATGCGTTCTCCTGGAAAGCGGGACCGGTGTGGACGCTCCTAGGAGAGGTCGGCACGGGCACCTGCCCGGGGGTCGTCCCTGCCCCGGTCCTCAAGGTCTGGGGAATGTGCGGCCTGTGACCACGTCCCCCTACAGCGCCGTTGGCGGGTAACAGTCTTCGGCCGTGGACGCCGGTTATTTGCTGACCACTTCGAGCAAGTAACGCACCGTCAGCGCACCCAGAGAATTGGACAGGCGGATACTTATGAGGCGGGCGCCGTTCGAGGTCTCCGCGGGCACTCCGGACAGGATGGCGTGGCCATCGTCGTTCTGCCTGAAAACCAGGCCCGGCGGCAGCGCTCCGGACTCCCTGAGCGAAGGGACGGGAAAGCCGTAAGCACTGAAAACGAACCGGTAGCGGCGGCCCACGGTGGCCGCTGGTGGCGCGCCGCTTATGAGCCCGGGGCGACGCCGGGCCAGGATGGTGAGGATCTGGCGGGCCCCCCCGCTGGAGTTGACAGCGCTGAGCAGTACCCGGGTCAGCCCCGCCGCGGGCGCCTTCGGGGCCCCGGATATTGTCGCCCTCCCCGGTCCGAGGCTGGTCCAGCGCAGACCGCTGGGCAACCTCGAGTGGCCCAAGACCGGCAGCGGGTTGCCCGACGCCGCCACCTGGAAAGAAAAACGGTGGCCGACGGTGGCAGTCGCTCTCGGTGGGCTGACGAACTCGGGCACCTGGGGCCGGCCAACCGTCGTCGTGGCGCTGGCGGTGCCCCCGTACTGCCAGCACGCCCAGGCGATCGTCCCGTCAAGGTCTGCGTCGGTACGCATCGTGGCCATCGGGAAGGCCAGGGCCTGCGGACAGATCGTCGCCTCGGCTTCGTCGGCGTACTCCACGTTGAGGACCGGTTTACCCGCCCGCACGAACGGGGCCAAAGCAGAGCACTCGTCGTACTGCCAGCACTGCTCGTTCACCGTCCCGTCGGCTAGCGGTTCCATGTCGGAAACAAAACTGTCGCCGTTGATGCCGTTCTTCAGGAACCACGCCATGCCGAGCCCGTGGATGACGTCGGCGACCTCGGTCATGAAAGTGACCTCGTCGGCCATGGTCAAAGGGAAACCCGTACTGTCGGTGTAGGTATCGTCCAGGTCCGTCTCGACACCGTCGAAGCCCTCGTCCTTGCACAACTGGAAGCGCGCCGTCAGTACCTGCCCGAGCGTCAACCCGGTCGGCCCCGGGTCGTCCGACCACTGCCGGATGTCCACGTAACGCTCGTCCGAGTAGCCGGGAACGGGGCGGCCAAGGACGGCTGAAGAGTACTCAGAGGCGTCGGAGCGGTAGTTCTCCCATCCTCCTGTGTCCACATAGCAGATGGCCTTAGCGCCCCGGGAATGGATGGACGCCACCGAAGCGCCGACCTCGCTGGCGCTCACGCCGTTCATGTTGCCCTCGTCGATGTCATAAGCCTCGACGTCGCCGACATTGCTCGGCACGGCGACCGGGAAGGGTTCCCCGATGGCGTACTCCCACGAGGCGAGCGGGCCTGGGCGCCACCAGTTGGCGGCCGCCGTAGCGAACGGTGCCGCCGAGGGCACCGCCCCCAGCGACACCGCCCCCAGAGAGGCCGCCACCAAGATGGCGGCCCCCACGAACGGCCATCGGCCCATGGTTAGACCATCGGCTCTTTTACGGCGAGGGTGTACTTCACGGTCACCTTTCCCATGGAGTTGGACAACGTGATGCGGATGTGGTGAGCACCGCCTGAACCGGGCGCCGGGGTGCCGGACACCTTGATCTCGCCGCTGGCATTATTCTTGAAGCTGAGCCCGGCGGGCAGCGCCCCGGACTCAGTCACGTGCGGCATGGGGTAGCCATAGGCGCGGAGGGTGAAACGGTAGGGACGGCCGACGGCGGCGGCCG